>DAOULD010000136.1:0-153354 GCA_034420635.1 Anaerolineae bacterium
GAACTAAATCAGCGGCGGACAGCGCCATCACTTTGGCGGCGTACATCATGCCTTTGTGCCCGATTGATGTCCGACCCGTAGCGACAACGCCCCAGGAATGCGCCGCGGCGCGGCTGGCCCAGGTCGCGGTCTGTAGCATGCTGCAAGGCGCGTACCAGCTCATGTCGCCCATGTCCGTCGAGCCCGGGGAAACATCACCCTTGTCTCGGCTCGACAGCACGTCGCCGATCAGGGGCTGTTTGGCTGTCTGCGGATCGACGCCGTAGCGATCGACCAAAGTCTTGACGTTGGCGTCGCCGAAATGGGCATTGATTCTCGAGGCGTATTCTCGCTCCTCATCGCTAAAGTCGATGCCGCCCAATGCCCGCATCACATCAGTTTGCAGGTCGGCCAGAACTTCGTTGGACAGGACGCGAGTCGAGCCGGATTTGTAGACGATCTCAACTTCGGTATCGGTCATCATAGCCGCGCCTTTGGCAATGCGGATCACGCGCTGGCAGACGTCGTTGAGGTTATGCGGATCGTGGGCGCGCACGTAGTAGTAACTCTCGGCGTAGTCCGGCACGACGTTTGGCGCCAGCCCGCCACTGAGGATGACATAGTGCAGACGCACATCATCAGTGACGTGCTCGCGCAGATAGTTGACGCCGATGTTCATCAACTCGAGCGCGTCGAGTGCAGAACGTCCGGAATAAGGGTCGGCGGCGGCATGTGCCGCCTTGCCCTTGAAACGAAAATAATAGCGGTTCACGCTGAGCATGCTGCCTTTCATCGCAGAATTGATATACCAGGGGTGCCAGTTAAAGGTCGCGTCGAGATCGTCGAATGCGCCGGCGCGTCCCATGAAGACTTTGCCACTGCCGCCTTCTTCGGCAGGGCAACCATAGTAGCGAACGGTGGCCGCGCGGCCTGTGCTCTCCAGCCATTGCTTAAATGCAAGCGCAGCTGCCAGACAGCCCGTACCGAGGAGGTTATGCCCGCAACCGTGGCCCGGGTCCCCCGCGCTGATCGGCTCAGGGTTGTTCTGATCCTTCTGGGACAAGCCCGGCAAGGCATCATATTCACCGGCAAAGGCGATGACGGGCTTGCCCTCGCCCCACTCGGCAGCGAAAGCCGTGCTTAAGCCCCCGACATCCCAAGAGATGCGAAAGCCCTCCGACTCCAGGAAGTCCGCTTGCAGCTTCGACGCTTTGAATTCCAGAAACTGTAACTCGGGATTATCCCATATTTCGTCTGCCATGGCAGTGAAGCGGATTTGATGTTCGTCGAGCCAGTCGGCAATATCCTGTTTCGAACGCATGTCCTTCTTCCTTGTCATTGACGATTCATGCCGCGATGATAACCCGAAGCCGGAGTCATCGCTACAGCGGGCTAGTACGCGCGCCTTTACAATGTGAAAATAGGCGGGAAGCCTTGCCTGTTTTGGGATCGAACAGCGCAACTGGAAAGATCGCCCTAAACGTTTACGGTTGCGATCACCTGTTGATTAGGGTCTTTGGTCGTTTCTGAAGGCAAGAGATCAATGGCGGAGTCCGGCAAAGCCAGGGTAAGCGCGCGGAAACCAAGGCGATGTCCCATGTCCCGAATGGCCACCAGAAGTTGTGTGCTCAAGTGGCGCGGCGACCAGCAATATACCTCGGCATGGCGTGTATTGTAGAGTTGCTGATGGAAACAAACGAGCGCCTCGTGACCCGATGCGTTAACGTATTGTCGGTATTTGCTGCGTTCAACTATCTGCGGAATGCCTTTCCAATGTTCGCGCCATTCAGCTTCCCATTGGGCGCGCGGACTGGTCAGGCGGCCAACAGCCATTGCCCAGCCGTCGATCATGCTCGCGCTGGTATTGTCATAGTCCTGGCTCTTGTAGAAGCTTTGACCGATTTGCGCCGAGAACGTGTATCGCGTCAGACGAAAGGCTTCATTGGCGCCAAAATAGGTGCGATAATATGTCGCGAGTGCTTTGTCGTACTCGGGGTAAGCCACTGAAAGGCGTCCCGGCGGACGCGCGTCGGCCAAGATCGCGTCCGCAAGCGTCTGATGCACTTCATCAGCGCAACTTTCGTCGACGATCATTCGCGCGAGGTGCAAATGGCTGTTCATGGGCGTCAATTCTCGATTGAAAAACGCCTCGGCATAGGCCAGAATCCGATCCGCGTCTTCTACGACGTAGGCGTAGCCGTTGCCGCTGAGGAGATGGCTCAGCCAAATTGCTCCGGTTTCCAGCGACATCCATGCCCCGCCATGTAACCAACGTTCGTAGATGGACAGCGCATCGTAGGGCAAATCTTCCACGTTTCCTCGCGCGTCCATGCGCTGCCACAGGGAAACACCGCTGACAAAGAGACCTACGATATGGCGCGCGTCATCGAGCGTGGCTTGACGAACTTGCATAACTGGTCTTCTTCAAACGATTTGTCTACAGCTTTGCTGGATTCTCTTATAGTATATCGCAAAGGCGCCGCCTGGACGATAGGATTTGCGCCTCGGGAGTTTGTCGATTCATGCTTCTGGCTTTTGATATAGGTAATACCAATATTCACATGGGCTTGTGGGACGGCGAGCGTTGGCGCCTGTCGTGGCGCGCTCGTACGGTCACTGAAAAGATGCCGGACGAATACGCGGTGTTGGTGCGCAATTTCCTGTCTACAGCCGATGTTGCCTATCAGAGTATCAGTGGCGTTGTCATGAGCAGCGTTGTACCAGCGTTGACGCCCACCTTCCAGGAATTGATTTGGCGTTATCTGACGATCGAAGCGCTGACGGTCAACAGCGCTACACCCTTGGGCATCGACATCGCGATTGACATGCCCGAACAGGCCGGCGCCGATCGCTTGTGCAACGCTGTGGCGCTTTCGCAACTCTTCGGCGCGCCGGCAGTCAGCGTAGACTTCGGCACCTCAACGAACTTTGATGTGCTTTCAGCGGATAACGAATACATTGGAGGCGCATTGTCGCCGGGCATCGGTCTGGCGCACGATGCGCTGGTAAGCCGCGCCGCCCAATTGCACAAAGTGGAGCTGGCGCCACCGCCGAATCCGATTGGTCGCAATACCATACATGCTATGCAATCTGGCATTTTCTGGGGTTACGTCGGCATGATCAACAGTCTGCTGGTTCGTATACTCAGGGAGCTTGATTGCGAGGGTACCCACGTCGTCGCGACAGGCGGATTGGCGTCGCTGTTCAAGACGCATATCAAGCGAATCAACCATGTCGCGCCCGAATTGACGCTGGACGGTTTGCGTCTGATCCACGATATGAATCGCGGAAAATGAAAAGCCCCTGACACGGGGCTTCTGATCTGCTCCGTAGCTTGGACTTGAACCAAGAACCGATCGGTTAACAGCCGATTGCTCTGCCAATTGAGCTACTACGGAATGATGATGCAGTATAATATCAGACACGAACTCGAGTGTCAAGATATTTTCCCGCATGTAGAATCAGTTCTTTGCGCAATTCATGAAGGTGAAGACTCCCTTTGATCGAGATTCGACCTCTGGCAAACCGACGAGAATTTGATAAATTCTTTCGTTTTCCCTGGCAACATTACGCGGAAGACCCGAATTGGGCGCCACCGTTGCTTTCCATGAGGCGCCAACTGCTGGACAAAGCCAAACATCCCGCATGGCAATACATGGAGGGCGAATATTTCGCGGCTTGGCGAGGCGACAGTATGCTCGGAACGATTGTCGCTTTCATCAACCACGAACACAATCGTTACCAGGGAGAGAATATCGGTTTTTTTGGCATGTTCGAGACGGTCAACGAGCCGGAGGTTGCCCACGCTCTGCTCGAAGTCGCCTGTGAGTGGGTGAAGGGAAGGGGCGCCGCAGCCATTCGGGGACCCGCGACATTCACGACCAACGAGGAATGTGGATTGCTCATCGACAACTTCTCTCGTCCCGTGATCATGATGCCCTATAACCCGCCTTTCTATCAGAAGCTGGTAGAGTCCGCGGGTTTCGACAAGGTGATGGATGTTCACTGCTTGTACATGGATCGCGACTTGATCGAAGCCAACGATACCTTGACTCGCCTGGAACGGTTGGTTGGCCGCGCGGCCAAGCGCAGCAATATCAACGTGCGCAAGTTTAACGGGCGTGACAAGAAAACCGAATTCAGGCGCTTTCGGGAAATATACAATGCCGCCTGGGAACAGAATTGGGGATTCATCCCAATGAACGAGGCAGAATTACAAGCCTTGGTAGACGACTTGGGGATGCTGGTGGAGCCGAACCTGGCCTGCTTCGCCGAAATCGCTGGCGAGCCGGTCGGCTTTGCCCTTTCGATTCCCAATTTCAACGAGCCAATACATCGCGCCTATCCGCGTCCGGGCGTGCCGGAAGTTCTGACGATGGCGCAGGTGGCTTGGCACTGGAAGATCCGAAAGTCGATCCGCGGCGTGCGTATGCCTTTGATGGGCGTCAAAAAAGAATACCGCAATAAGGGCGTCGAGTTGGCGATGTTTCTGGCTTTGATGAAGGCGCTATTGCCTTCGCAATATGACTATCTGGATTCCGGCTGGATTCTGGAGACAAATCCGCTGATTGGCATCAGCGTCAATTTGGGCAGCAAAATCTACAAGACCCACCGTTTCTATCAGAAGGGGCTTGTCCCTTAACGGTCGCCGAACTGGTTCATTACTTGTTCAGTTGCGGATGCGGCGCTGGCTTCGCCATGCAAGACTTGGGCCAAAGCCTCTTGCATGATCCGCGGGGCGGAGCCGCCCTCGCTTTCCGGCAGGGGCAGAATACCCTTGTACAAGAGATCTTCAAAGAATTGATGATCGACGTTTTCCGGCAAGCTATCCCGCAATATTGCGGGCTGCGTGGGTAGTTGGTACAGCGCCTTTGCGAATTCGGCGTGAAACGCGGGCTCGGTCATCCATTCCAGAAAACGAGCCGAGAGCGTCTGGCGCGTTTGATCGGGCGTGATGAGTACCCACAGCCAGCCATCGCGCGTTGCCAGGCTTTCACCATTGGCGGTCGGTATGTTGGATGGGAACAATTCTCTGTCATGCTGGTCCAGCATTGACAAGTATTCACTTGAAGCAAATACGGCGACTTTCGCCGGATCGGCGTCGCTAAGAAATTCCGGCCGATAATCGGCAGGTGTCTGATAGCTGAGAACGTCGACCGGAATAAGCTCTTGCTTCACAAGTTGCTCATAGAACTCCAAAACGGCAAAAAGCGCGCCTTCATCAATTGCGACGACATCGTTGCGGGAAGAGGATCCGCCCGCGGCCAGATATTGAAGATAAAATGTTTGGTTCAAGCCGGTGCTGCGCGCTGCCGGGAAAAGCAGCGTAGCGCCGTGAGAAAGCACATCGTCGAAACGGACGCCAAGCGCCGCATCGGCCAGCGGCTGAGTAGAGACCGCGTGCAATACTTCAAAGAAATACGGCAAGCCATACAGCGCCATGCCGCCGTCCTGCGGGATCTGGCCGAATTCCAGCGCGATTCCCAGGTCGCTAATGAGCGCCGACGAGAACAGAGTCTCCATAGAGTACAAGTACTGCCGCGCCTGCGTCGGGGTGAAGTCGCGCCGGCGGATGAGGGCGACATCCGGCAGAGCGCCGGGGGCTACCTCGCTTGCGGACCGAATAGACGACATGATTCCACCGGTCACGCCAACATCCTTGAAGCGGTATTCGATTTCTATGTTGTTGTTGGCGGAGAAGACGCTTGTGTGTTCTTGCAAGAGCGCGAAAGGGACGCCGGATTCGTCGGATATCAGCGGAACCGGCAGCCATGCCTGGAGCGGCTTTTCTGGCGCGTCAACCTGGGAAGGCGGATTCTCTTGCGCATTTACTTGAGTTTCGGTCATACACAAAAAGAAAAATAGAAGCGTGGCCAAAGCCAGCGTGGCCTGCGCTGTTTTCGGGGTGATTCCCCTGCGTAGCGTTTGGCGAAACGAGTTTGTCAATGTCATAATGTCCAACTTGCGGATGGCATTTTCGCTCAGACTGTGATGGCAACACGCGAGCGGTAATAGTGGACTGCGCTTGAAAAGCGCGTCTGCTTCCCGTCGCCTTGGCAGCAGCGTGGCACTATTCATTTACTTATTCCCACGTGTCGCGATCCGCGCGCTATCGTTGACCATTGAGATGCGACAATACCTCTTCCGTTGTATGCGCGATAGTAATCATGCCCTGGTAACCGGCGCCGAGGTAGGGGCTTGCTTGCAGCGCTCCAATGATGTCTTGCCAAAGGCCGCCAAAGCAAATGAAGGGTCGATCCGGGATACCGCCGATGCGCATCAATTCCCAAGTCTCGGCGATCTCGTGCAAGGTGCCGGCGCCACCGGGCATTGCCAAATAGGCATCGGCGTTTTCGACCATGTACGAGAGGCGATCGCGCAGGTCCGCAAAGTGAACGATTTCGCAGTTGTAGGTATTTGGCTGCAGATCGTAGCGTTTACCGATCTGATCTGTGGTCACGCCGATCACGTGCCCGTCGGCTTGGCGCGCGCCTTTGCTGACCGCTTCCATCATGCCGTAGTAACCGCCGGTCATGACTTTGTAACCCGCCCGAGCGAGGCCCGCGCCGATATCGACCGCCGTATCATACAGGGGCTGGTCTGGGCGGACTTGGGAACTGCCAAACACGGTGATCGTCTTCATTCTTCCTCGTTCGCGAGTTTCCGTTGGAACAAGATTCGAGTATAGCAGACATCGGCACGGGCGCTAATGTTCACTTGTATAAGCACTTTTCTAATGCAACATCTATCGTCTTAATGTCGTAGATTGAGATACCCCTTAGATTTAGGGGGAAACTTGCTGTCTTTGTGATGTATAGTAAGGCTGTGAACCGACGGGTTGATAAAGGAGAGAGAATGTTCACGAGATGGATTTACATAGCGCTGATGATCGCGGTTCTTGTGCCTTTGGCCGCATTTGGCGCGAATGCGGACAATGAACAGGATGTAATTTGTGGCGATCTTGCGGAGTCCGATTGTCAGATTCTCAAAGACAATTTCACGGCGATGGAATCCGTTGGGGCTTTTTCGTTCAGCATGTCCATGTCGATGGATATGCCGGAAGGAGACGCCGTCGATGCCAGGACTGCAATGACCATGTCACTTGGCGCGCAGGGCAGCCTGTCTGTCGATCCGGCGATCCTTGCCGAGATTGTTGATTTGGAGGATCAAATTGAGGAATCGCCGAGCCTGTTGTTTTCGCAAGACACAGTCGCATTACTGGATTCCTTCATAGCCAGGCTCAGTGGAGACATCACACTGGATCTCCACATGGTGGCGGAAGGCGAAACAACAGACGTCGAGATGCATTTGTTGATGAGGGACGGTATCTTTGTGCTGGATGCCGGCGCGCTGGAAGATCTCATGGGACAGCCTATGGAGGGTTTGGATTGGTTGGGTTTGGACGCCAACGGCATTATGTCGCTCTTGGCTTCAGATCCGAGTATGAGCGAGGCGCTTGCTTCCGTTGAAGACATCCCGATGGACACAAGCGACATGCAAGCTGTTGAAGAGGCTGCGACAACAGTAACGCGTTTAGCCGACGGCGAGGTTAATGGCGTAGCCGTCGCCGTGTTCGAGAGCACGGTAGATATGGGGCTGCTCACGGACTTCGTAATGGGGGTCGTTGATCCTCAGGGTTCGATGGATCCAGCGGATGTTGCGCTGTACCGGCAGCATTTGGCCGACACCGATCTGACCATGTGGCAATATATCGGCTTGAGCGATCACTATACCTATCGCACTGCGGTCTCTATGGAAATGGGCGGCGACGATGTCGACATGGCAATGTCGCTGTCGATGACCCTGGACCAAAGCAACTTCAATGAACCAGTGGTCGTCGAGATCCCCGAAGACGCATTTGTCATGCCGCTTACTATGCTGATGCAAATGGGCAACTAGCCAGAGAATAAGAAGTCGGGGCGAGCGCGAAAGCTCGCCCCGCTGGATTTATGTCGCGCGCTTAGCACAATCGGAGAGGGTGGGATTCGAACCCACGGTACCCCGGAGGGTACAACTGTTTTCGAGACAGTCCCAATCGTCCACTCTGGCACCTCTCCCGAGCGACGCTCCAGTATACACTTCCCGCACAAAAAGAGAACACTTTCTTTGTCGATATATCGGGCGCGCTACGCTTGTCTCTGGGCGCGCAGCTTACGGAAAAACTCGCGTATTTGTTCAGCCGCCTCTTCCGCAAGAAGGCCATGTTCGACTTGCGTGTGATGGTTGAGTCGATGGTGCCTTGTGATATCCATAACGCTGCCGGCGGCGCCGGCTTTGGGATCGATAGCCGCATATACCAGACGCGGCACGCGAGCCAACACCAGGGCGCCGGCGCACATTGCGCATGGTTCCAGCGTACAGTAGAGCGTCACGTTCTCCAGCCGCCATTGACCCAGAAAATTGGCCGCCTGCCTCAAAGCGATCATCTCGGCATGAGCGGTTGGGTCTTGGTCGGCTTCGCGGCGGTTGTAACCACGCCCGATGATCCGCCCCTTATGCACTGCGATCGCGCCGATCGGCACGTCATCGGACTCTAGAGCATTTTCCGCCTCGCGCAGGGCGATGCGCATCCATTTGCGGTCGTCATCGGTGACCGGCATGGCTAAAACAGACTCATTTGCTGCGGCTTGTCGACATCCTCATCGTCATCGCCGGAATTGACGGGGTCTTCATCGTCACTTGCTTCGGTTTCTCCCGCGGCCAGGCTGTCTTCAAAGGTCAGGGGGGCGGGTTCGTCATTCGTTTCGCTCGTTTCGGTTTTTTCAAGCGCGGCGGCCGAGAACACGCTTCCGGATCCAACCGTCTCTTGTTCCGGGTCAGTCGGCAAAGGCTGATCGTCGGCGTCAGAACGACGCTCGTTAGTTTGGGTACATACCGGGCAAAGACATTCCGCCGCGTGCGGCAGTGTTTGTTCCAGAATCTCCATATCCGCCACATGATCCGAGCCGATTTTATCGACATGCATGGTCGCTTCGACACGCAATTGCGCCAATTCGTCTTCGCTGAATCCGACATCAATCATGACCGCGGTCAAGGTAGGCAAGGTCACGCGGTCATCTTGACGCACGACGTGCTTGTATTGCTCACGCAGGCTGCGGATCCATTCTTCAAAAAAGACGCTGCGTTGGTCCATTGCTCCCAGTCCTCGACAGACACGTTTGCGCTAGTTTATCAGGTGAAGCGCGCAAAATACGCTCCAGCCGGACCAGTTGGCTCGCTAATCCGCGCGCAGGAAGAGCGTCTGACCGTGACTAAGGTTCTCCAGCCACAAGCTGCCGTCTTTAACGACATATTGCTCGCCGCCGAGCAGATCGGTAAGCGTCCTGCCGTCAGCGACGTTTGCCAAAACCATATCAAGCTTGACGGGGGGCATGCCGTCCGCGCCTCGGCAGGCGACCACTATCAATTGTTCCGCAAGGGATTGCCGCTGAAACGCGATCAGATCGTCCCCCGCATACAAGATTTGGAAACCGCCGTTTTTGAGGGCGTCAGATCGCTTGCGAATGCGGATCAGCTTTTGGTGGAATGCGCGCAAATCTTGATCCCACTCACGCTCATCCCAAGGCATGCAGCGGCGATTATCCGGATCGTGTCCACCGTCCAGACCTACTTCGTCGCCATAATAGACGCAAGGTGTACCCGGGAAACCCATCAGCAGTCCCGTGCCGGCTTTGACCAAGTCGCGGTCTCCATCTGTGACGCGCAAGGGGCGGCTGATGTCGTGGCTGCCGATCTGGTTGAACTGTTGCAGAGCGATGACATAGGGAATGGCGGTTAGGTATTGCCGCCATTGCAGAGCCAGGTATTCTGTCGGCAGCGGATTGCGATCGCCGAAGGGTTCGTTTTGTGGAACGCCGTGATCGCCCTTGCCCAGCCAGCGGCGAACGGGCGTGTTGAATCCCTGGTAGTTCATCGACGCGTCCAACTCATCGCCCTGCAGGTGGGCGCTGCTATCCTGGAAGAATTCGCCCATCATGTACGCATCCGGGTTCTCCTCTTTGATGGCCGCGCGCATCTCCCGCCAGACCTCGCTGTCGCGCTGCGTATGCCAGAAATTGCCGGTCATATTGGCGACGTCGAGGCGGTAGCCATCAATGCTGTACGGCGGTCGCAGCCATTTGCGCATAGAACTGTCCGCGTCGCGGTAAATCAACCCCCGCAACTGCTGGCTGTTGTAATTGAGCTTTGCCAAATACTTCACGCCCAGCCAACTCTCAATTTCGCCGGTATCAGGATGCTTATAGAAATATTGCGCCGATTCGCAATCCGGATCTTCCCTGGCAGCCAATACCCAGGGATGGTGGAAGCCGATATGGTTGGGCGTGAAATCCAGGATCAACTTCATATCGCGCTCGCTCATCGCCCGGCGCAAGTCTCGCAGGGCATCGTTGCCGCCGAGGCAGTCAGCAATTTCATTGAAATCGCGAACGAGATAAAAGTGATTGGTTTCGGCGTCAAAGATTGGGTTGAGATAGATTGCGGTCACACCCAGGTCTTCCAGATAATCGAGGTTATGAGTGATCCCTTGCAAGTCCCCGCCGAAGTAATCGACATTGCGTGCTTCTTCAAACGGGCGCGGCAGATCGCCCCATCCGCGCTGAATGACGGGCTGGCCCATCAAGGTTGGCTCACCGGTTTGGCGGTCATTGGCGGGGTCGCCATTGGCAAAGCGCTCGGGAAAGATCTGGTAGAAGATCTGCTCCCGAACCCATAGGGGCGCATCATAGTCGCCGAGAACGGTAAAATTGAACCAGTCGGGGCTGTCGACGGGGCTTATGCCGAACTGATTGAAATAGAAAGAGCCAGCCTCGGTCAAGAAATGGAAACAGTAGTTGTTGTGATGCATGGTTATCGGCAATTGGGCTGACCACCAATCGTAATAATGATCAGAGTCAGACTTTGTCATTCGTATCCGCCGCCACTCGCCGTCAGGTCGACTGCGCAAATACAGGGCGCGGATATCAGCTTCCGACGATACGCGGATACGCGCCGTGATCGTTTCACCGATATCTGGCAGTGGATTGCTGAGATAGCGCTCCGAACTATCGTGATGAACGTAGCGCGTCCAGTTTGGCAAGGCGCTCATTGGTCAGTTTCCTTCCGTTGCCTTGGATGTCTCTGATACAGCCAGGTGAAATGATGTAAAGTGTCCTTGCCGGGATGCGCGTAAGCCCCCTCGGTAAAGCGCCAGGTCCAGTTTCCGGCTGCTGCTCCCGGCGTGTTCATGCGCGCATCCGCCGCGAGACCTAGCAGATCTTGCATCGACATGACAAATGCCTGCGCCGGGGAACGCATTCCCACCCGCGCCAATGCCCAGACAATATCATGGATATCGTGCCCAAGGTAATCTTTCACGAATCGGCGGGCGTTTTCGTCAACCTCGCTGTCCCACCAACCGCGCGTTGTATTGTTGTCGTGGGTACCGGTGTAAACGATACAGTTTCGCACATGGTTATGCGGCAAGAATGGATTGGCTGAGTCACTAAAGGCGAACTGCAGCACCTTCATGCCGGGCAAGCCGAAGTCGTCGCGCAGCTTCTCGACGCCCGGGGTGATGAGGCCCAGATCTTCGGCGATGATCGGCAAGTCGCCAAGTGCCCTTTCCAAGGCATGGAAGAAGGAGGCGCCCGGTCCCGCTTTCCACTGGCCCTTAATCGCAGTTGCTTCGCTGGCCGGTATTTCCCAGTAAGCCTCGAAGCCACGGAAGTGATCGACGCGGATGAAGTCCACCAACCGCAACAGCATTTTGATACGATGAATCCACCATTGATAGCCCTCGGCAGCCACAACTTCCCAGCGATAGAGCGGATTGCCCCAGCGCTGCCCGGTCGGGCTGAAGTAATCGGGCGGCACGCCGGCGACAACCGTTGGATTGCCCAGCCCGTCCAGGAAATACTCGTGCTGATTCGCCCAAACATCGGCGCTGTCGTGGGCGACAAAGATCGGCAGATCTCCGATCAACTGTAAGCCTCTGCTGTTGGCGTATGCCTTGAGAGCGGCCCATTGGCGATAGAAAAGCCATTGCTGGAAGCGTTCCAAATTGATTTGACCGGCGCAACTCTTTTTTGCTTCCGCAAGCGCCCGTTTATCGCGGCGCAGGAGCGAGCTTTCCCACTCGATCCAGGGGCGCAGCTTGTGCTGCCGCTTCAAAGCGGCGAAAAGGGCGAAATCATCAAGCCAGGCGCTGTTCTCGTTAACGAACTCTTCGTAATCATCGTTCAACTGAGGACTCGCGCCCCCCGCGAAGTTACGCTGCGCTAGCGCAAGCTTCTGGTTGTGGTATGGAATGATCCAGCCGAAATCGACGCGTTCCCGCGGGAAGGGGGGAACATCCGCCAGATCACCCTTCTCTAGCAGACCGTCCTCGACGAGCTTGTCCAGACTTATCAGATTGGGATTGCCAGCAAATGCGGACAGCGTTTGATAGGGAGAGTCTCCATAACTGGTGGGCCCGAGGGGGAGCACTTGCCAGATCGATTGCCCTTGCGCTTCCAGCCAGTCTACAAAGCGATAGGCCGAGGCGCCCAGATCTCCAATACCATAATTGCCCGGCAGGGAGGTGGGGTGGAGCAAGATACCGCTAGAACGCGGAAGCGAGATCATGAAGAATAGTCCGGGAAGAAAAATGACGCTTCAGTTAGTCAGGGCATAGTAATTTAGAATGGGGGCGGACGCAATGATTATCGTCCCCCTCCGCGCTCGCCAGTTCTTCGGAAGCTGTGTCTATAACAACCTTGCCGCCGACGCATTGCAAGCGAATTCGTTCTCATAACGCGCGTCAAGCTGTTTGACAGCTGCGCGTTCTCAAGGGCTACGCAGCATATCTGTAACCGCGTCCGCAAGGTCAGATATCGAGAGCCTTCGCTCTTCACCGTCTCTCAGTCGACGAAGCTTGACCAGCCCGGCGTCAATTTCATCGGGACCCGCTATGGCGACGATGGGAATGCCCTTCTTGTCGGCATAGCTGAACTGCCGGCCCAGTTTGCGCGGCTCGAAGTAGAGTTCGGTGTTGATCCCGGCGTCGCGCAATTGATTGGCGACTTGCATGGATGACTTTCTTGTCTCTCGGCTGAAGACAGCCACCAGCACCTGAACCAGCGTGCCACCCAGATGAGCGGGATACAGGTCAAGCTCATCCATCAAATCAATGATGCGCTCAATGCCAAATGAGGTGCCGGTTGTGGGGAGGCTCTGTTTGCGGAACATGCCGACCAGTTCATCGTAACGTCCGCCGCCGGTGACGCTGCCCAGGTTTGGCTGCGAAATCACGGTCTCGAAAATGGGACCGGTATAATAACCGAGTCCGCGCACCATGGTGAAATCGAAGTCGTAGCATCTCGTCGGGATGCCGGAATCGGACAATAGATTTGCCAGCCCGCGCAGATCGTTCAGCCCATTGTCGCCTTCGCCGATTGCGTCCGAGATGAAGTCCAGGTTACCGCTACCCGGTTCGTATGCTTGTAACAGATCCATCATCCGGCTGACGGCGTCGGGCTGGACTTCGCGTTCGATCAGTTCTTGGCGCACGCCGTCGGCGCCTATCTTGTCAAATTTGTCTACGCTGCGATATAGATCCGGCAACTGCGCATCCGGCAGGCCAGAAAATTCTCCAATGGCTCCCAGCAGTTTGCGGTGATTGATTTTGATGGTGAATTGCGGGAACTTCAACCGATCCAAGATCCGGTGCATCATCGTCACGATTTCGGCGTCAGCCTCGATGCCAGCGACGCCGACGATATCCGCGTCACACTGATAGAATTCGCGATAGCGCCCTCTTTGCGGTCGTTCTCCACGGAATACCGGCGCGATATGATAGCGCTTGAAAGGGAAGCTCAGTTCGCTTTCATACTGGGCTACGACTCGCGCCAGGGGAACAGTCAAATCGTAGCGCATCGCAAGCGGGTCCTTGCTGCTGCGCCCGTGCTGCGCGCTGAAAATCAGTTTTTCCGCATCTTCACCATATTTGCCGAGTAATGTCTCGCGCAATTCGAGGATGGGTGTATCGAGCGGTTCGAATCCGAAGCGATGAAATACATCGGTGATGGCGTCAAGGACATATTTACGGCGCAACATCGTCTCCGGCAAAAAATCACGGAATCCCTTTGGCGTTCGGGGATTGATGGTTTTACTCATTGACGATCCTCAAATTAACACCCCCTTGCTCATGCAAGGAAAAGGCTTGTTATTTTCTGTGAGCGCGACGTTCCCGTGACGTTTTCGCCGGTTACGCGCCGAGCGGCTGTTGCGAATCGGACAACGCGGCAAAAATCGTCAGACTTGGCCTCTGCTTTGGGAAGGATAAAGCTGTTGCGCGAATGCGAAAAGGGGCGACTCAATTGTCCGCCCCTTTGATATTTGCCTCGTACACCCGGTAGTTTGGCGTTTCTATGCCATGGACCTTGCGGCTAGCGCCTGCTGCTTGACTTCTTCGATTTGGCCATAATGACCGACCTCGTGCGAAAGGCCAAAGAGGAAGGCGGCCGGCGCATTCATGTTGCCAAATCGCGCGGCAAAACGCTCTGAAACGACGCGATGCACATCAAGAAAGGGTGAATCCGGCCAGGTCTCGAGGTAGGCGTTGCGCAAGCGCCGGCTTTCCTCGAGCCGCTGACGGACTTTGGCGACTGTTGTCATATCGCGCCAGGGCGTCTCGTAACGCGGCCGTTCGGAAGCGGCAACGCCACGAGCTAGCAGGGAACTGAACGCGGCCGCTTCTTCGGTGCTGGCGGTGACGTGCGCAATGAGATGTCCGAAAGTCCAGCCGATGCTCTCTTCGCCATCAACCGCGTAGGGATCATCGGCTTCCGGATCTTCGGGCGTGTTCACGATATCAGCGTCGGTCAATCCGTCCAGCAGCGAGAGCAAGTAGTCAATGCTTTTGTCGCTAAATTCGCGTAGCGCCGCTGCGTCGATATTTTCACGCTCTGCGTAGTCCAGGTAGGTTATTTCGCCGTTTTGCATCGGTGCAAAATCTATCATTGCGCACACTCCCGTTATAGTTGTGCCGAAGCCTATTCACATTACGGATGATCTTAACGTTATCAAACTTACTTGCCTCTCCATCTGGTTGGTGAAAGATACTAGCGATGGTAAACTGAATTCGGGCGTTGCTGGCGCGCAGGCTCAGATCATTCATGAAATGGAAACTTATGCATGTTGACGGACGTTGAGAAACTGCTTTTTGTTCTTCTGGCGGCATTCTCCATTGGCGCGGCTTACTCCGGATTCGCTGAAATGGCGGGCATCATTCAACGAGGTCGGGGTCAATTGCAACTTGACAGACTGTGGCGGCGGATGTTGCGGGCGCTGGTTGTTTACCTGTTTCAGCGGACGACGCTAAGGACTCGACGGGCAACTGGCCTCTTTCATTGGGGCATCGTCTTGGGCTTCACTTACTACTTTCTTGTCAACGTTGTGGACCTGGCGATTGGCTTCGCGCCGGACTTTGAGTTGACGTTATCTGGTTGGGGAGCATGGTTTGATTTGTTTCGTTTGCTAGGGGACGTCTTGAGCATTGTGGTGCTGTTGGGAATCTGCTATTTCATCGCCCGTCGGTTCTATTTGCCGAGCAGGCGCGCGCTACATTTCAATGACAATATTCTGCTTCATCCCAGCGTGCGAGATGGCGCTATAAATCGTGATTCACTGATTGTCGCGGCTTTCATCCTGCTGCATGTCGGCGCGCGTTTTCTTGGCGAATCCATTACAGTGGCGCAACACGGTCACGACCCTTTCATGCCCTTTGCTTCGGCGGTTGCGCCACTTTGGCAATATCTAAATGTCGACTCGCTGTTAGCATTGCGGCACCTGTGGTGGTGGATCGCATTGGGCGGCATTCTGGTTTTCTTGCCATATTTCCCGTCTACAAAGCATGCGCATCTTTTCATGGCGCCGCTGAATTTCTTGACTCGGCCCGAGCGCAGTTCACTTGGGGAGTTAGAACCACTTGACTTTGAAGATGACGCGATCAAACAGTTTGGCGCCGCTCGACTGGAAGACCTTCATCAGACGCATATCTTCGATGGTTTCGCCTGTATCATGTGCAATCGGTGCCAAGATGTTTGCCCGGCTTATGTGACCGGCAAGGAACTGTCGCCGGCTGCGCTTGAAGTTAATAAACGTTTCCATATCAAGGATGATTGGGAGTCGCTGGCAAAGGGTCAGGAGTCTGAGCGGGCTTTAGGCGGCTTGCTCCTGAGCGAGTCGGCGCTTTGGGCATGTACAGCTTGTGGCGCCTGCGTCGACATTTGCCCGGTCGGCAACGAGCCGATGTTCGACATAATGGACATTCGGCGCGACGCCGTGCTCATGCAGAGCGAGTTCCCCAAGGAATTGCTGGGCGCCTTCAACGGAATGGAACGGCAAGGGAACCCCTGGCAAATAGCCGAATCTCGCCTCGGCTGGACACAGGGGCTGGAGTTTCCGGTGCCAACGGTAGAAGAGAACCCTGATTTTGAAATCTTGTATTGGACGGGTTGCGCAGTCAGCTACGACCCCAGAGCCCAGCAAACGGCTCGGGCGCTGGTGAAAGTCTTGCACGCTGCCGGTGTCAACTTCGCAATCCTTGGCGAGCAAGAGCGCTGTACGGGGGACATCGCGCGCCGCGCCGGCAATGAATACTTGTATTATGAATTGGCGAAGGCCAATGTCGAAACGTTAAGCGCCTTGTCCCCCAAGAGGATTGTGGTCACCTGCCCTCATTGTTTGCACAATATCGGCAAGGAATACCACCAGTTTGGCGGATCCTTCGAGGTCGTTCATCACAGTGAACTGATCGACGAGTTGATCGGTTCGGGTCAATTGCCGGTTGCGGCCAAGGCCTCGCGCTGGAGCAACGTCACCTTTCACGATCCCTGTTATCTGGGTCGTCACAACGATGTTTTCGACCCGCCGCGCGATGCTTTGGGGGCGATAGATGTTGGCATCATAGAAATGCCGCGCAATCGCAGAAACTCATTTTGCTGCGGCGCGGGCGGCGCGCAATTCTGGAAGGAAGAAGAACCCGGCGAAAAGAAAGTCAGTGTTGAGCGCATTCAAGAAGCGAAAGCGACAGGCGCGGAGGCTATCGCAGTCGCGTGTCCTTTTTGCATGCGCATGTTTGAGGACGCCGGCAAGGAACTTGGCGAGAAAACCGACGTGGTGGATATCGCTGAGATCGTCGCCGACAGATTATGACGTTCGCTTGCGAAGTCGAAGCAAAGCGCTTTGTGAACCTATCGATCAAGAGCCTGTCGGCAGCGGGAGAGCGTGACCTTGGCTTTCGACTTTGAAGAGACGCCGGTACTGGAGACCGAGCGGCTTCGCTTGCGGCGCATCCAGCCCAGCGACCTGGCTGCCTGGGCGGAGATCTGGCAGTGCGTAAGCGTGAGGCAATACTTGCTTGAATTTGAAGAGGTCCCCGATGATTCGGCGGTATGGTCCATCATGGAATGGGCGGGCCGCATTTTCAAGCGGAAGACGGGCATTCGCTGGGCGATCACGCTGAAACCGAAGGATCGTATGATAGGCTCCTGCGGTTTCCATCTGTACGATGCGGGCAACAGGCGGCTGGAGATCGGCTACGAGTTGCATAAGGCTTACTGGCGAAGGGGAATCATGACTGAGGCGGTTGCTGAAGTTTTGCGCTTCTGTTTTGATTGCCTGAATGTTCATCGCGTCGAAGCCGATGTAACCGAAGGCAACGTCGCGTCGGCTGCCTTGCTGCGAAAGCTGGGTTTTGTTTTGGAAGGCCTTTGGCGCGAGCGCGTCTATTCGCGCGGCGCCTATCATGGCATGTGGCAATTTGGCCTGCTCGAACAGGAATATTATCGGAATATGGAAGATGCGAGATGTGTCCCACTTGTAAAGCGCCCTCATCTGCCACATAGCTGATTTGAGTTGAACGGCGGTACCTAGGGAGCTTCCATGAACTTCCGAAGCCACGCATGTCTATTTTTGATGGTTTTCATCCTTCTCCTGGCGTTTTTTCTTGGCGCGCGCGAACTGAATAGATTTCCCGTTTGGGGTGACGAACTCTCCACTTTGACAAACATTGGAGCATTCGACCCGCCATATACGCCGTCGGCTGTTGTGAAATCGCTTCTGCATTATACGCCGCTTGAAATGCCAGCATTCTTGGTTGTCAGCGCGTTATGGGCCCAGTTGGCTGGATGGTCGCAGTTTGTATTGCGTCTTCTGTCGCTGTTTGCCGGATTGGCGTTTGTCGCCTTCGTTTATCGCTTCGCCGCGGAAAACTTTGGCAAGAACAGCGGCCTGTTTGCCGCGTTACTTCTTAGCACGAATGCGTTCGTTTTGGTTTTCTTTTCGGAGTTTCGCACTTACACGCTTTTGCTGCTAACTTTCATGGTACACCTATGGCTATATGCCAGGCTCTGGCGATGCCGCAAACCGACCACAGCAGGCGTTCTGCTCTTCGCACTGTCTGGTTCGATGATGCTATACACACATCTTGTTTCCGTTGTCATGATTGTTGCTCTTGTCTTCGTCCACATTATTTCACAGCCAAAGAACCATCGATGGCGGCAAATCCTTGTTGCGTGGACTATAAGCTTTCTGCTGTTTTTGCCATACGCTCTTGGACTGCTGCGCGAAATATCGGAAAAGACAAACGATCCTGGCGCTGCATCAACTCTTGAGCTATTGATCGCCATCGCAGACATCGCGTCAAATGGACTGCTTTGGCTGATGCTCCCCTTGTTGGGCTCGTTAGTTTACCTAATGCTGCGCAGGCGCAGATGGATAGCGCAGTATATCTTTCTCGTTGCCATTGCTTCATTTCTTGTCCTGCTCTTTCTCAATATGGTATTCAATGTAATAGTCATAAACAGAATGCGATACTTTCTTCCGGTAATCTCTTTGATGCTCATTCTTTTCTCGGCAGGTCTGGCTTCTATAGCAAGGCGGCGCGTCTTTGGCGTTGCTGTTCTGGTGATATCCTGTGTTGCTGGCGTCGGGCTTGCAGGCTCGAACGAAAGCGTCGTGTACGCTGGGTTAATTGTCAAATCACGAGAATTTCCTCCATTAAACCGATATGTTTATCACCTTCGCGACAAACTGGGCGGCGACGAATTTGTTCTGGGATTCACTAAGCATGAAGTGATCAATGAGCCTGAACGCTTCAGTTCCCACAGCTTTGTCGATTACTACCTGCAGGCGCAACTCGGTATTGACGGCGTATTCCTGCACACAAATCGCAAACGCTATCGGTTGGAGCAAGATGTCCGGTCGATTCTCAGAGCCCATCCTCACGTTCTACTTGCGCACGACCCTTCGAACGTGCCGCTCAACTATGCTCGAACGCTTGCAATCATTGAAGAAGCTTACCTAGCGTACGCATCGTTGGTGGAGGAGCCGGCGCTGCGAATCCGCAAATATGCGCATCCGGTTATGGGCTGCGACCGTGAACCGGCATCAATTCAGTACGAAAATGGCGCGCGCTTGTTGGACCGCGCCATTGAATTCGATATTGACGACCAGCGAATAGACGCATTGACCTGGTGGAATGTGCCAGACGAAGCCATGCTGGACGAATACAACATTTCCTTACAAATCATCTCATCAGAAGGGAAGAATGTCCGACAAACCGATCGTCATCTTTATGACAATATCGTGCCATGGTCTGTGATCGATTTGTCGACAGAAGAGTTGCCTGCCGATGACTATGAGCTTGTCTTGATATTGTACAGACGTGATTCGGGGTCGAAAGTTGTCGGAGTGGATCAATCAACTGAGGAGTTTGGCAGTATACTTCCCTTGCTGGGCTTCACCAGGCGCCTGGAAGATGCGGAATGATGCGCGTTCTCGTGATAGCTTGATATCACACATTGTGAGTTTATTCTGAAACTACAGACAGATGAAACCTGCGGACAAATCTGAAGCCACGATCCAAAGAAATCGCCTGGTAGCGATTGCCGCCATGACGTGCATATTGCTGCTGGCATTCGCGCAGGGCGCTCACGGCTTGAATCTGGATCCGATATGGGCGGACGAGTTGTACTCATTGACAAGCATGGGAGCCTTTGAGTCCCCCTACACTCTTGGTGAAGTAGTGCAATCTTTGCGTCGATACAACCCTGATCACGTTCCGCTCTACTTTTATATAGGAGCGCTTTGGGCAAGAATAGCCGGCTGGTCTCAGTTGTCTATGCGACTAATATCGCTGCTTTTCGGCATGCTTACAGCAGCGACGCTATATCGCTTTGGAGCGCAGGTCGTAAGCCAACGAACAGCGCTGGTTGCTGCCTTTTTGACCGTCACAAGCGCTTTTGTGATTTTGTATTTTCATGATCTGCGCATGTATACAATGCTAATGTGGCTTGGTATCCTTCACACTTGGCTTTACTGGCGAATTGCGCATGGACATCATGTTTCGCGGCTGACTTGGGTATTGTTCTACGGATCCGCCATTTCCCTGTTTTATACGCACAATTTTTCAACGTTAGTATTTGCTGGGCTAGCCTTCTATCATCTGCTGTTTATAAAGAAGTCACTTTGCTGGCTTAAGATCGTTGTCGCGTGGTGCATCTGCGCCCTAGTGTTTTTGCCTTATGCGCCTTTTGTGATTGACGGTATTCTGCTGCATCAAGAATTCGACCGAAACCCCTTAGATACCTTGGCCGTGATAGATACGTTTGCCTTGCTATTGGCCAATGGTCAGATCATCCTATGGCTGCCCATTCTGTTGACGGTCGGATACGCGCTTGCGCGTCGCCAAAGCGGCTCGATTCTGCGGATCCTTGCTGTCGCAAGTTCTATGGTCGTCGTACTTCTTGCCGTACATACGGCATTTCACCTTATTACTATTACCCGTCTGCGATATCTGCTCGTCCCATGGTTACTTATAAACGTTGTCATTGCATTCGGCATTGCGGAAATCCCGAAACACGCATGGATCGCTCATCTGTTGATTCTTGCCTGGCTGATTGCGGGTTACCGATTTACGAGTTCAGGAGATATTCTCAACTACGCCGGGCTGATGTCAAGAACGGAGAACTTTCCGCCATTGCACCAATATGAACGTCATTTGAGGGACAGCGTGGCATCAACGGATTTTCTGGTGGGTTTTGACGAATCAGGCGTAGTGAGTCAGGTGCATCGTGAGTATTACAGCGCAAACAGCATCAGTGATTACTACTTGCAGACAATGCTTGGGATAGACGGCACATTTCTCCATCCAAGCAAGAAACGCTATCGCCTTGAGCGAGATGTACGCGAAATTCTACAATCACATCCTCACGTTCTACTTGCGCACGACCCTTCGAACGTGCCGCTCAACTATGCTCGAACGCTTGCGATCATTGAAGAAGCTTACGTACCGTGTACATCGTTGGTGGAGGAGCCGGCGTTGCGGATTCGCAAATACACGCATCCTGTCATGGGCTGCGACCGTGAACCGGCATCAATTCAGTACGAAAATGGCGCGCGCTTGTTGGATCGCGCCATTGAATTCGATATTGACGACCAGCGAATAGACGCATTGACCTGGTGGGATATCCCGGACGACGAAATGCTGAACCAATACAATATTTCCTTGCAAATAATCACCTCGGATTGGCAAAACATTCGGCAAGTTGATCGCCATCTTCATGATGATTTGGTCCCTTGGGGTGTCAGCGAGCTGTCGACTGCAGACCTGCCCTCTGGGGACTATCGGCTGATGTTGATAGTATACGATAGATTTACCGGTGTAAAATTGGGCGGCATCGACTTGATAAGCAGTCAGTCTGGGGAAATCTTACCACTGTTAAGTTTCGAAATAGACTCACAGTGAAGCAAAACTCAACAGACGATACTTCTGAATTCAAAGGCGCTGCCGGCGACGTATCGACGCTAGCAAGCATAGTCGTCGTATTGCTGCTTGCTTTTGCCTTGGGCGCCTATGGTCTTGATCGAGATTCGCTTATCGGGGATGAACTCAACTCGCTGTCAATCATGGGCGCTTTCGATCAGGCGCATTCGCCGGCCGATGTCGTGGCGCTCTTAAAACAATACGCTCCGGATCACCAACCGCTTTATTTCGTTCTTGGCTGGGCCTGGGCCCAGTTGACCGGCCTGTCGCAATTTACCATGCGGCTGCATGCCTTGCTGATTGGCATGTTGATGTTTGCCTGGCACTATCGCCTGGCAACGGACCTGGCAGGCCGGCGCGTCGCGGTTTTGGCCGCGTTGCTCGTGAGCGCAAACGCCTTGGTCATCACAAATCTTCACCACATTCGAATGTACAGTTTGGTCATGCTGTTTGCAGTCATACACTTTTGGCTCTATTGGCGGCTGGTTCACGGGCCTGGCAAGGGACGTTTAACATGGAGTCTTTTTGTCGCGTCATGTACCGCCTTTATGTATACCCACAATTATTCTCTTGTATTCTTCGCCGCGCTGGGCATTTATCATTTGCTCTTCATTGCGCGATCAAGTCAATGGCTTCGGGTAATGGCGGCTTGGGCGCTGGGTTTCGCACTGTTTCTTCCCGGTCTTTGGCTTACTCTGGCTGGGATATCTTTCCAATTCGAATACGCAAGGAATCATCCGCTGCTTACACACGAGCTGATTGCGGCTCTGGCGCTGGACTTCAGCAATCATCTTGCCGCGCTTTGGCTCCCGATGGTTGTTGCCCTCGGTTTGTCGCTATACCGCTGCAGAACGGGGGTCGTTGCGAGGTTGGCGTTTATTGGTCTTGCTATGTTTGTCATTATGGCTTCAATAAACGCTGTGACGCAAAGCATAGATTGGACAAGAACGCGCTACTTCCTGATGATGTGGCCCCTGTTCGTGATCAGTTTTTCCGCCGCTCTCTATTCCTTGCCGCTGAAACGCGTATTATTACCCTTATTCATTTTGCTTTGGGCTGTTTCTGGATATCGAGTCGCGTACACCGATGTTGTCTTCCAATACGCGTTCGTTTTCTATCCGAACAAAGCGTATCCACCGCTTCACAGATACGTGCAGCACTTGAGGGGAAAGGTCCGCGCAGACGATTATGTGCTCGGCTTTAGAACATCGGACGAGATATTTGCGCGTTGGTCCACTGTTGGAGGAACCTTTATCGATTTTTATCTTGGCAACCGATTGGGTATCGACGGCGCTTTCTTGCACGCCAGCCTCAAACGCTACCGGCTTTCGGAAGACACGCGCGACATTCTCTCGGCTCATCCCCATTTATTGCTGGCTCACGATCCGAGCAATGTCCCGCTCAACTACGCGAAAACACTGGAAGTCGTTCAGGAAGTTCTCATGCCATGTGACAAGTTGGCAGATGAACCTGCGTTGTCAATCCGCAGATACGCGCATCCCGTTATGGGCTGCGACCATGAACCCGCATCAATTCATTACGAAAACGGCGCGCGCTTGTTGGATCGCGCAGCGCGCTACGATGCAGCCGGGCAGCGAATAGCGGCATTGACCTGGTGGGAAATCCCGGATGACGAAATGCTGGACTTGTACAATGTTTCACTGCAAATTATCACCCCGGATTGGCAGAATCTGCGCCAAGTCGATCGTCACCTTTATCGTCGAATGGTCCCTTGGAGCGTCATTGAGCTGTCTACTGCGGGGCTGCCCGAGGGCGAGTACCGGCTGATGTTGATTCTGTACAGTCGCGAAACGGGCGAGAGAGTTGGCGCTACAGATTTGTCGAGTGGCGAGTCAGGGTTTATGCTGCCGCTGCTATCTTTCAACATACGCGCTAAATGAAAGCAATGCGCGCCGATACTGCAAACGCCAGGAACAGGGATCTCAGCCATTTGTCCCTGCTCGCTCTAACGGTTGTTATATTGCTTTTCTCTTTTGCTGTTGGCGCGCGCGGGTTGAACGCGGACCTGGTGTGGAATGATGAATTGGCGTCGCTCACCAACTTCGGCGCCTTCAATAGGACACTGACCCTGCAAGGCGTGATCGAATTAATGCAGCAGTATAGTCCTGCGGATGTACCTGTTTTCCCCTGGATCGGCTAC
This sequence comes from Anaerolineae bacterium, assembly GCA_034420635.1. Classification (GTDB taxonomy): domain Bacteria; phylum Chloroflexota; class Anaerolineae; order Aggregatilineales; family Phototrophicaceae; genus UBA6055. The sequence continues at coordinate 23,928 of DAOULD010000136.1, forward strand.
ATATGGGCGCGACTAGCTGGATGGTCGCAATTTGCCCTGCGGTCGCTGTCTCTTTTTGCCGGTGTATTAATGATCGCCCAATTGAATAGCTTTGCGTCCAGAGTTTTCGATCGGCGGGTAGCCGTCGTTGCCTCGTATCTTATCGGGAGCAGTTCTTTCGTATTGCTTTACTTTCACGAGCTGCGAACCTATACGATTTTCATGCTCTTTGTCACTATCTATTTGACAGCCTATTGGGAGCTTGCTTTCGCTGCTCGCGCGACGTTTTTTCCCAGGCTGCTTATTCCAATATGTACGGTTGTCCTTCTCTATACGACAATTATTTCGTTAGTCTTTTTCGCGACGCTTGCGATAATTCATGTCTTGTTCGCTCCAAAAAGGCGGCAGTGGATAGAGATCGTGTTGAGTTGGGTGCTTGGCGCGATGTTCATGCTTCCGTTCGCAGCATCGCACGCGCAAGGGGTGGGGCTGGTTACAAATGATGGGTTGGCCGCTTCCGCTCCCGAAGTTCTTTGTGCCTTCTTGCGTCTTGCCGTCAACGGCCTGGACTTTTTGTGGGCTCCGCTTATAGCTGTTGTGTGCTACGCGCTGTGGAAGACAGCCAATCGCGACCTGCTGCGATTAATCGCGTTTGCGGCGATCACGGTCGCGCTCCTGCTGTTGGCGAACGACCAGTTCGCGCTAATTGCTGTAACGCGGATTCGTTATTTCCTGCTCGCCTGGATCCTACTTGTCGTCATTTTCGCATGCGGCTTGGTCTCATTGCCCCGTTGGAAGTTGCCTACGGTCGTTCTACTGGCGATATGGTTCGTGGCGGGCAGCCAGTTCGGACAATCTGCAGACTTCTCAACATATTATGCTGGCGCGAAAGCATCCGCGCCGGATGCGCCCCCGCTATCGCAAATTGTAACCCGCCTTCGAGGAAGGGCAGGACCTCAAGACTTCTTGCTTGGGTTTTATGAATCTTACGATCCGAACTATGTTTGGCAGGTCCACAGCGCCGGAAGCGTCGCCGACTACTACTTGAATACTCAACTGGGCATTGACGGCGTGTTTCTTCATGCGAATCGCAAACGCTATCGGCTGGAGGAAGACGTCCGGTCGATTCTCAGATCCCATCCTCACGTTCTGCTTGCCCACGACCCATTGAAAGTCCCGCTGAACTATGCCAGAACGCTTGCGATCATTGAAGAAGATTACCTAGCGTGCGCATCGTTGGTGGAGGAGCCGGCGCTGCGAATCCGCAAATATGCGCATCCCGTTATGGGCTGCAATCACCAACCCGCTCCCATTGATTACGACAATGACATACGATTAATTGACCGCGCCGCGCGTTACGATACCGACGCAGAGGTTGTTCAAGCGTTGACCTGGTGGGATGTCCCGGACGGCGAAATGCTGAACCAATACAATATTTCCTTGCAAATCATCACCTCGGATTGGCAAAACATTCGACAAATTGATCGCCATCTTTATGACGGATTGGTCCCTTGGAGTGTCATTGAACTGTCCACGGCAGATCTCCCCCTCGACGACTACCGGATCATGTTGATCTTGTACAATCGAGAGAACGGGTCCAAAGTCCCAGGCGTCGATGAACTCAGCGGCGAATCGGCCGGTATTCTTCCGATTGCGTCTTTTTCCATCGACACCTAGAACCATTTGTGGTACGACGAGACCTTCTGAAAACTCTTCTGCGGCTCAATGGATATGAAGCGCAAAGCCATCGCATCGCGTTCGACGAACGCCACAGAAAACGCCCTCATCAGTTGCGGCAGCCTTGCAACTATGGTCGCTGTTTTTTTGCTAGTGTTTGCCATCAGCGTGAGCGGAGCGAATGGCTATATCTTCCGCACCGACGAACTGTTTTCTGTCTCCAATATGGGCGGGTTTGATCCGCTTTACGGTCCTGCCGAGATTATTCACTCGATTTCGCAATTCAGCCCGGATCATGCCCCGCTGTTTTTCTTACTTGGCGCCGGCTGGGCGAGTGTCGCGGGCTGGACACAGTTCGCCTTGCGCATGTTTGCTGTTTTGACGGCGATTGTGATGATCGCCTGTTTGTACCGTTATGCGACCGATGCTTTCGATTACCGAACCGGCCTGCTTTCATCGATCTTGATGGGCGCGTCCGCATACTTGGTTCTGCACTTTCACGACTTTCGCATGTATCCACTGCTGCTTTTGCTTGCGATCGTTCACAGTTGGCTCTATTGGCGGCTGGAGAGCGGACGGGCGGCCAATCGGCGGCACTGGACCCTATTTGTTTTCTCGGCGATATCGCTGCTTTATACGCATACGTTTTCGGTCATACTATTTGCCGGACTGGCGGCTTTTCACCTGATTCTTGCGCGCAAATCAAATCACTTTATGAAGATTTGGGCGGGATGGGCGATAGCCGCGATTGCTTATTTGCCATACTTTCCGACAACTCTGGCTGCGCTGGAACAAGCGGCTCAAATCGAAAAAGTGACGGCGGCCGCCGCGAGTATCGGAGAACTGATTGGGACTTTCTCGCATCTGTTGACGAATGGCGCTGACTGGCTTCTGGTTCCCTTTGGCGCAGCAGTCGTATATGGCGTACTTCGCCTTCGCGACCGCGCCTCTTCGAGGCTGCTGTTTCTTGCGCTTGGGATGCTCATCGTCCCGCTCGCGCTTAACGAGTTGGTGGGTTTGATTCCGCTCTCGAGGATGCGCTATTTCCTGATACTTTGGTTTCCCTTCCTGTTGCTTTTTGCCCGCGGGATCACGCTAGCGCCGCGCTGGGCATGGCTGGCGCCGATTCTTGTGATTGCCTGGTCGGTTGCCGCGTATCAATACTATCATTCTGAGGATGTGCTACTCTACATAGGGGGCATGTCCAAGACGCGCAACTATCCCGCTCTGGACGACTATGTGAGACAGTTGCGCAACAAAGTTCGGTCGGAAGACTTCCTGCTCGGTTTCGCCCGCAATTACTACCTCAATCACGATCACAAACACGGCAAGAGCGTGTCCGACTATTATACGCAGTTACAATTGGGCATCGACGGCGCATTCGTTCGCAGCCGGGCGGTCGGTCCTTGGCTCGTCGAGGAGATGGACGAATTGATTGACGGGCATCCGTATCTGTTATTCGCCTATGAGCCGCAGAACGCGCCTGACGGACTTGAAGGCGCCATACACGTGATGCACAGCAGGTATAAAGCCTGCGACGTCTTGGTTGATTCCAGTACGCTCTATGTGCAAAGATTCGTCGATCCCTTGCTGCATTGCGATCGAGCTTCTCTGCGTATCGAATACGAAAATGGTATTGCAATTGCCGATCGCTATGTTGAGTTCCAGCCGGATGCCGCTCTTTTGACGTTACTGATCGGCTGGGATGTACCCAACCAGCGTTTGTTGAATGCTTTCAGTTTCTCGCTCCAGGTTCATACGCCACAAGGGGAAAAGGTCGCGGAGGGACATAGCGACTTTTATCTGCATCAGTTTTCGCGAAAGTGGAACACGCTTAAACTGCCTATCGCCGGCATCGCTCCTGGTGAGTATCGTCTGGTTGTCATTCTGTATAATACCGAGAGCGGGAAGAAAGTCGGGGGAGTCGATATTTCCACAGGCGAGACGGGCACGATTCTTCCGATTCTTTCCTTTACTGTAGAATAGAGTTAGCGCTTCAATCTCATCGTGGGAAGAAGTCGCAATTGGCAACTTTTCCCGACTGGGGAGACTTCGTCTTGCAGTTCCGCAGCATCTTCTCCGACAAACATGATACTATCGGCAAGGACGCGTCATCTTTGCTGATGGTCTTCGTTCTCCTCTGCGTTTTTGTGTTTGGCGCCAATGGCTTGAATACCGACTCCATCTGGACCGATGAGCTATACGCCATTACCAACATGGGTGGATTCGACGGACCTTATTCGCCGGCGGAAGTTGTCAATTCAGTAGCCGAGAACTTCCCCGATCACGTGCCGCTCTTCTTCTTGCTTGGCGCCGGCTGGGCAAACTTCGTGGGATGGACGCAATTCGCCCTGCGCTTGTTGCCGGTATTCGCGGGCGTACTCATGATTGCCTGGACGTATCGCCTGGCGAGCGACATGTTTGATCGTTTTGCTGGCTTGGCTGCCGCAAGTCTCTTGGCTACCTCGGCCTACATGGTCCTGTATATCCATGACTTCCGTATGTATTCACTGTTTCTCACGCTCGCTATTGTACATTTGTGGCTTTATTGGAAACTGATGGAGCGCAAATCAATAGATGGCCGTCCGACATTTGTGGCTTTCGTGTTGTCGGCGGTTGCGCTGATTTACACGCACTTCTTCTCGATCATCTTTTTCACAGGGCTTGGCGCATATCATCTCCTAATCTTGCGGAAGTCTCGCCGTTGGTGGCAAACGTTGCTAGGCTGGGCGATTGCCGCAACGCTCTTCTTGCCCTATCTGCCGGTCTTGATTGCTGGCGTTCAGCGCGCTGCGGACAAGCCAAATGTCACTAGCAGAGCGGCTTCGGCTCCCGAATTGCTTTCCACGTTTCTCTGGCTGCTGACAAACGGGGCGCCCTGGCTGCTGGTTCTCCTGACTCTGCTTGTGGCTATCGGCTTTCGTCGCCGGCGCGATCATAAGGCTGCAAAATTCACGCTGATCCCGCTGACGATGGTGATCTTGATCATCGTCGCCAATGAGTGGATTGGTCTCATCCCCTTGACCAGGATGCGATATTTCTTGATTGTCTGGATTCCGATGTTCCTCATCATAGCTTATGGCTTGAGTGCTTTGCCGAGCCGGCGCGCCGTGACAACGCTCATCATGCTGATGTGGTGTCTGTCTGGCTTTCAGTTTTATCGGTCAGAAGAGATCATGAACCATGTAGGCAGTATGGTGTTTACCAGGCTCTATCCGCCACTGCCTGATTATGTCTGGCATTTGACGGGAAAACTGCGCTCGGAGGATTATCTGCTGGGATTCTCCAAGAGCAGCCATGTGAACAAAGTCCTGACACTGGGGAAGAGTGTGGCGGATTATTACACGCAGGAGCAACTGGGTATCAATGGCGCCTTTATCCGTCGTGGCGCCTATGGAGAATGGCTGGAAGGTGAGATCAGGCAATGGATGGGAAATCAGCCCTATCTATTATTCGCGTTTGATCCTCAAGATTTGCCAAACAGTTATCAGCGAGTGCGCGAAGTCATCGAAAGCAAGTATTTGCAATGCGAAGTCGTGGTGGAAGAACCGCAACTTTTTGTCCAGCGCTATGTCAATTTACGTCTGGGCTGTGACCGCGAATACCGGCCGATAGCCTATGAAAATGGCGTGACGCTGGTCGACCGTTTCGCCCAATATGCTCCGGAAGAGCAGAAAGTCTACATCCTTACCGGTTGGGAAGTGGAGAACGAAGAGGCGCTATATGAGTATAATTTGTCCTTGCAATTCATCACGCCGGATTGGCAACGACTGGGAGCGCAAATCGACCGCCATCTTTATGATAATATTCTCCCGTGGTTTACGGCCGAATTGTCTACCGAGGATCTGCCGCCCGGCGATTATCGCCTGATGGTCATCCTCTACGATCGCGAATCGCGGAAGAAAGTGGGGGGAGTCGTCCTGGCCAGCGGGTGGGAAGACAGTATCTTCCCGATAGTCTCGTTTACCGTAGAAGCCTGAGCGCTAATTGATCAAGCTCTGCCGTCGCAGATCTACAGGTACGGAATCAAGCCATGCGCGCTGCACAATCCAGTAGCTCAAAGCAAAAGCGAAATACGGAACAGGACGCAAACGGTTGGGAGATCGGCCGCGGAAGCGCGCTGGCCTTGCTGACTATCATAATGTTGATGGCTTTTGCTTTCGGCGCCAATGGACTGAATACCGAACCGATTTGGGCGGATGAATTGTATTCTCTGACCAATATGGGTGTTTTCGATCCACCCTATAGCCCACAACAGATCATCAATTCGATTACAACCTATAGTTCGGATCATGTACCGCTGTATTACCTGCTGGGATCGGTATGGGCGCAATTAGTCGGATGGTCCCAGGTTTCCATGCGCATGTTTTCGGTGCTGTCCGGGGTGCTTATGATTGCATGGCTTTATCGCCTGTCAACGGAAGTATTCTGCCAGCGGACAGGTTTGATTGCGGCGCTGCTCATGACCACATCGGCTTACGTAATTGTCTTCTTCCACGATATCCGCATGTATACGATGCTGTTATTGCTGTTCGCCATGCAGGCCTGGTTCTATTGGCGAATTGCTCACACACAGCAAGTGTCCCGCCTGTACTGGGTCGCATTCTTCTTATCTGCCTTGGCTCTACTTTATACACATGTATTCTCGCTGCTGGTTTTCACACTGCTCGGCTTATACCACCTGTTATTTGCGCCACGGTCGGCGCGCTGGCTTCGTTTGCTGACTGTTTGGGGACTAACCGGGCTGCTGTTTTTGCCGTATTTACCAACATTGTTTACCGCCATTGCTTTGGCCGCGGAAAACGTAAAGGTGACGACTGCCGCGGCGTCTATCCCGGAATTGATCTACAATTTTGCTTTCCTGCTCTTCAATGGTCAGGATTTGTTGATCCCGCTGTTTGCAGGGATTGTGATTTACTCCTTATGGCGCACCCGTTCCAGCGTCGCCTGGAAATTCGCGCTGGTGTCGCTGGCGGTATTGCTGCTGATCACTTTGCTCAACGAGCTTGTGGGCATCATCCCGGTAAAGCGCATGCGATATTTCCTCATCTTGTGGATCCCCTTCGTCATGATCTGCGCCTTTGGCCTTACATCAATGCCGCGTTGGCGCCGCGCCACTTTTTTGTTCGCGCTGATTTGGATATCTGCGGGTTACCAATTCTATCGCTCACAACAACTGTTAGACTATATTGGCGGTATGCAGAAGGCGCGTCTTCACCCGCCAATACACGAATACGCGGACGCGCTGCTTGGCAAGGTTCGGTCGGAAGACTTCCTGCTGGGGTTTTCCTTCGTTGATTATGTGAACAATGTCTACAAGTTTGGCGATAACGTGATTGACTATTATACCGGCGCGCAGTTGGGTATCGACGGCGCTTTTATTCCCTGGCGCTGGAGTGGGGAACGTTTGATGATCGATCTCGTTCGCAAGATCGATCGACATCCCTATATCTTGCTCGCCTACCATCCAAATGACCTCAAAAAGAATCACGAAGACGTGTACGAGTACATCGCGGCCCGCTACGATAGTTGCGAGGCGATCATTGATAGAGAAGACCTGTTTGTTCAGCGTTTCGTGAATCCCCTAGCGGGTTGCCAGCACGAATACCTGCCCATTCATTTCGAAAACGGAATCATCATCGTCGACCGATTCGGCGAGTACGATGCGACGAAGGACCTGTTTCGGATCGTCACCGGTTGGGAAGTCGCGTCCGATCAGCAGCTTGACCAATACAATATCTCGATACAGTTGCTGGATTCTGAATGGGAGAAATACTGGCAAGGCGATTGGCATCTCTACAATCGCATCTTGAAATGGCACGAATTGGAATTCCAGCCGACTCGCCAACTCACTCCAGGCGTTTACCGCCTCGTGGTTATCCTATACGATCGCGAAACTGGCGAGAGAGTCGCGGGCGTAGACTTAAGCAGTGGCGAAACCGGCCAGCTTCTGCCGCTCTTGACCATCTCTGTCGAAGCCTAGACGCTCATGCTAGATCCAGCCCCAGGCAAACGTCACCTATTCCAGGCTTTTCCTCGCTGGTGGCGGATGCTGCCGATATTACTGCTGGTAACGCTGCTGGCGGCGGGTGGGATTAACGCCGATGTCATCTGGTACGATGAACTGACTTCAATCGGCCATGCTGGCGGCTTGACGGGACCCTTTTCGCCGCTGGACGTGCTTCACTCGATCAGCACGCACAGCCCCAAACATGGTCCCTTGTTCTTTGAATTGCTGGCGGGTTGGGGCGCGCTTGTGGGGTGGCATCATGTTGTCTTGCGCTGCTTGCCACTCTTCTTTGGCGTTCTGACGGTCGCCTGGGTATACCGTATTGGGCAGGATTTTCTGGGTTGGCGCGCGGGACTATGGGCCAGCGCTTTCCTGGGGCTGAACGTCTTCTGGTTGGAGTACTTTCACGAAATCCGAATGTACACCGCGCAAGCGGCTATGCTCGTAGCGATGCTTTGGCATTACTTGCACATCGTGCAATCAAAGTCGACTATTGGCAAAGTACGTTGGTTCGGGCTGATCCTCACGGCATCGTTGTCACTATATGCCCAGCCTTTTTCACTCTTTGTTTTCCTGGCTGTCGGCTTCTATCACCTGGTATTCGTTCCCAAAACGAAGCGCTGGATTCATACTGCTCTGGCGTTTTTGCTTGTCGGCGTACTATACCTGCCTTGGCTTCCAGTAACTTACGTAGGGTTGACAACAAAGTTTGACGCTTGGGGAGAAATGCCCTTTGAGCAGGCGGTGGACGTCTTTCTCCAACTGCTGTCTAACGGAAACTGGTTGGTGATTCTGATCGCGCTTGCTGCGGCTGCCTTGCACCTGCGGAAGCGCGAGAACTTGAAAAAAGCCTTGCCGTTTTGGGTGCTTGCCTTTGTCATCCTGGCGCTTCTATTGTCGGTGAATGAAGCTGTTAGACTTATTCCTTTACGCCGGTCTCGCTATTTCTTTGTCGTCTTTTACCCCGCCGCGCTAATCGTTGGCAGTGGCTTGGCATGGATACGACCGCGTCCGCTACCGATAATCCTCCTGGCGCTGTATATCGGTTCGGGGTTTGTCTTGCGCGGCAGGGACGATTATGTCAATTATCAAGGTACGATTCGCGCCATCCAGAGTTATCCTCCCATTTACGACTACGTTCTGGCATTGCGGGATCTTGTCTCCGAAGAAGACTTCGTGGTCGGATTCTCCAACATCAATTTCATCATACGTCGAGGCAAAGTTGGCAAGAGCACGGCGGATTATTATTTTGAAACGCTGATGGGCATCGATGGAACCTTTATTCGAACGAACCTTGATAACGCTCAACTTGAGGAGGATATACCAGACAAGCTGGAAGACCATCCCTATCTTCTCTTTACCTACAATCCCTTGGACAAACCGGCGATCTTCGACCGAACCAGGTCAATCATCGAGAGAGATTATGCGCCTTGCGAACTTGTTTTAGACGAAGCGGAACTCCGCGTAGAGCGCTATGTCTACCGTACTCTGGACTGTGACCGCAAATATCAGCCGATTCGCTACGACAATGGCATCTCCATCGTTGACAAATTCGCTGATTTCATTCCCGATCGCGATGTCCTGCGCGTCGTGACCGGATGGGAAGTGGCCGACAAAGCGCTTCTGGACCAATACAATATATCGATTCAGATCCATTCGCTGGACGGGCAAAAGGTCGCTCAAATCAACCCGGATCGTCACCTTTACCATGATGTCCTGAAGTGGTTCGTTGTGGAGTTGTCCACGTCAGATCTGTCGCCTGGCGACTATAGGGTTGTAGTCCTGGTCTATGACCGATATCCTCCGCACGCGAAGGTCTTCGGCAGCGACATCGAATCCGGCGAGTACGGGAAGATATTGCCCATACAGTCCTTCAGCATTCCGGGATAGGTATTCTGATATGAATCCAGTCAAGCGTCTGCTGAGGCCGCTCTACGCGCCGCTCGTTCGCAAGTATCGCAATCGCGCGAAATTGAAAAACCAGCAAGGGCTTATCCGCGCGGGCATCAAAGAATGCACAGGAACCGGAAAGCCGCTCAAAGTCATCATTGGCGCGGGAGATACGCGTTACGAAAACTGGATCGCGACTGATATTCCCGCATTCCACGTTCTCAAACACGAGCATTGGGCGCTGCTTTTCCAGCCCGCGTCAATCGATAGAATGTTGGCTGAACATGTCTTTGAGCACTTGACAGTTGATGAGTTGAGCCAGTTTCTCCGTTTGGCGCGTCTCTACATGTCCAAGAGCGGGCGCATTCGACTGGCTGTGCCGGACGGAAACCATCCGGATGCAGAATACATTGAACATGTGCGCCCGGGCGGCATAGGCGAGGGGGCTGCCGATCACAAGGTGCTCTACACTAGCGAAAAGATCGCAAATGTCTTGCGAGAGTGCGGCTACGAATTCCAACTCCTGGAATACTTTGACGCCTCGGGTGAATTTCACCGGGAGCCCTGGCATGCGGAGGACGGATTTATCGGTCGATCGGCTGCGCATGACGAGCGAAATGTCGACGGCAAATTGATTTATACCAGCTTGATCGTCGACTGTTGGCCGCGTCAAACCGTCGAGTAGAGATGAACCCCCGCCATCAGATGTTGAGGAAGCGGCCTTGCAAACCGTGCGCCACCTCTTTTATCGCTTCGCTCAAGGTGGGGTGGGCGTGTACGTTGCGCGCGATCTCGGCCGCGGTCAATTCGGCAGAGCGAGCCAAAGTCAGTTCGGGCAGCAGTTCCGTAACATCGTGGCCGATCATATGGGCGCCAAGGATTTCGCCATAGCGCTTGTCGCTGATCACCTTGACGAAGCCGCTGGCGTCACCCATGCCCCGCGCCTTGGCATTGGCTTGAAAGGGGAATTTGGCAACCGCCACTTCGTAACCGCGCGCTTTCGCCTGATCTTCGGTGTATCCAAAGCTGGCGACCTGCGGCTGACAATAGGTGGCGCGCGGCATCATATCGAAATCGAGGGCAACGGTTGCTGCGCCCGCGATATTCTCCGCAGCGACCACACCCATGGCCTCGGCTACGTGGGCGAGCATCAATTTGGCGGTGACATCACCGATGGCGTAAATGTGCGGGATATTGGTCCGCATCTCTTCGTTGATCTCTATGGCGCCCCCGGCGTCGAGCGAAACTCCTGTGTTTTCCAGCCCGTATCCGGTCGTGCGCGGCTGGAAACCAATCGCCTGAAGAACGCGTTCGGCACGGAGTTGTTCTTGCTCGCCATCGTCAGTTGATACGTCGACGGTGACGCCACTGGCGTCTTCAACGATGGCCTCGACCCGTGCGCCAGTCATGATTTTGATGCCCATCTTCGCGTAGATCTTGCCGAGTTCCTTGCTCACCTCGGGATCTTCTAGGGGCAGGATACGATCCAGGAATTCGACCATGGTGACTTCGACGCCATAGTTGCGCATGATATAGGCGAATTCGACGCCAATTGCGCCAGCGCCGGCGATAATCACGCTGCCCGGCAGATTGTCTTCCATAATCTGTTCTTCGTAGGTGACAACGCGCTCGCTCAACGCTGTGCCTGGGATCAGACGTGTTGTGGCGCCGGTGGCGATAATGAGGTGCTTGAAGTTGATCGTTTCTTCGGAGCCGTCATTCAGTGATACAGCCATATTGTTGGCGTCCACGAGCGTCGCCCAGCCTTCAAAGGTCGAAATCTTGTTCTTGCGCATCAGAAACTGCACACCTTTGGTCAAGCCGTTGGCGACACGGCGACTACGCTTAAAGGCTTTGGCGTAGTCCAGGCTGAAGTCGCCGCTGATGCCAAAGGTGTCGGCCTCATTGTTAAGGATATATGCCAGCTCGGCGTTATGCAGCAATGCTTTGGAAGGAATACAGCCGACATTCAGGCATATGCCGCCCCAGTATTTCTTCTCGACGATCGCGGTATTCAGCCCAAGTTGGCTGGCGCGGATAGCGGCGATGTAACCGCCGGGTCCGGCGCCCAGCACAACCAGATCAAATTCCTTAGCCATGGCGTTCTTGCTCCCGTTCGTTGATGAATGCGCAATTCGCCTAGTCTAGCGCAGGCGCGGCGCAAATTGAAGTGGGGCTGGCGCGAACCCCAGGGCAATCGCTGCAAATTGTTTCTTAGCGCCGAGTAGACCGAGGGTCGCGTAGACACTGACGGCCGACACTGACCGTCGGTCGCGTGGACACCCGCTAAGCCACCGGCACAGAGTTTTATATTAGCTAGCGAAGTTATCATGCAGTCAGCGGGCAGCCACTCCTAGAGAGTATTTGTTTTCGGTTTGTTTATTATCCGGCTTTGTCCGTTTCGGACAATAAAATATATTTTTCGGACAGTAGACGCGGTTTTCTGACCGAAACGGAGGAAAGGCAGGCGGCTGACGGTATGAATTTGGTTTGCCGGCGCGCCCGCCGCCATAAAGGTGGCTTCTGCTCCTGACATGCCCCTGACATGCCTCTGAACTGCCTCTAGCTGTCCCGCTAAATTCCGCAAGTGTATAGACACCGTATAGATACAGTCTGTTTTTTCGGGGGATACTTTTTAGAGTCTGGTGGTGGAGGGAGGAATAGGCGGATTGCATCGGCTGGGGACCGAGATTGAGAGCTTGCGATAATTGATCCATAGGGGGAGTGTATCATGATTCTGAGTAGAAATAAAGAACAAATGTTCAAGGTTTTTCGAGGTTGCCAAAAATCGATTTCGGGCCTCTAGCAGGGTGGCGTTGGTCACGTAGATATTGATCTTCGACACAGCCCGCCGACATTGACCCTCAACACGCTCGGCGGCGAAATAGAGTTTGAATGTTATCTTCGCGGCAGATGTCAATTTTGATGCGATTGCCCTGGCGCGAACCCGATGTGCGGACTGCCCGGGTGTATTTCAATATTTTGGGAGGATGCTCCAGGAACTACAAAAGCGCATCGCCCTTTGGCGGGTTCTACGTACGGATTCACCACAGAGGCACAGAGCGCACAGAGATTTTAAGAAAAAACTTCGTGTTCTTCGTGCCTTTGTGGTTAATTTTGCTTTTGAACGGCAAAGCCATGTAATTTGCCAATAATCTGAAATGCACCCCTCTGCCTCACGCGCTGTTCATTGAGCAAGATTCCATGCTACAATAGCGTCAGGCGGAGGACAGAAGAATGACCATCGACATCCCAGAAGACGTCGCCCTGCGTTTGGAACGGCTCGCGGAGCAGCGCGATACCAGCCCGGGCGAGTTGCTGCGCGACATGATTGAGCGCTATGCCAAAGATCAAACTGCGGATGACAAGCCCTGGGCGACATTGGCGGACTTGGCGCGTCATGCGAAGCTAATGAACATGGCGTCGCCTGAACCGGTAAACACTGCCGAGCGCAGCCGCGAAATCTTGAATACAGAATACGCCGATTATCTGAAGAGCCGCATTGATCCTTGACGCTCATCACCGATAGCAGCTTCTTAGTTGCGCTGTATGACAGCAGCGAAATACATCACGCGAAAGCAAACGATTTCTCAGCGAATCGGTCGGAGTCGATACTCGTGCCGGATCTTGTATTGCCGGAAGTAGGTTTCTTGCTCCGACGCAACTTGGGATATGCAAACAGCTTTAATTTCTTTGATTTCTTCAACTATAGCTTTGTTAGACTTATACCTGCATTTGAGGAAGACTTGGCAAGGGTCTACGAGATTTCCCGTCAATATGACAGCGCCCAATTTGACATCGTGGACTAGCTGCATCATGGTCATCGCGGAGCGGCTGAACATCACGCGTATCGTGACCTTCGACCGGCGCGATTTCAGCGTGTTTCGTCCCAGTCACTGCGAGTATTTCGAACTGTTGCCTTGATCTATTAGTATCCCATTCCAAACCTAGCGCGTGCCTGCGAGTCGCAGCGGTCCAATGCCCCGCTCGGCGCTCTCGGTGTCCTCGGCGGTTAAGAAAAATCTGCTGCGATTGCTATAGTCGCGTCTGCGAAGGGCTTGTGGCTGGATGTGGAGTCAGGGCCCGGGATGGCAAGCGCCCTGCAGCCTCTGACGCTTTGCCTCGAAGAGAATGACGGCCGCGGCGGAAGCAACATTGAGCGATTCGGCTTCATGCGACATGGGGACAGATACGCTTGATCGGGAAATCCGCCGCGCGTCCGAACTAATGCCGCGCGCTTCGTTGCCCACAACCAGCGCCCAGGGCGGACCCCAATCTACCTCGGTATAGATCGCCTCTCCTCCAGCGTCCGCGCTGTACACTGCCAAGCCAGCGCAATAGGCGCGGATCTCGCGCCAATTCGCCTCGGCAACGGGCAGGCGAAAATGGACGCCCATACCGGCGCGCAAGACTTTGGAACTGTAAGGATCGACGCAACCCGGCGCTAAAATGGCGATGTCAACGCCCGCGGCAGCGGCGCTGCGCAAGATTGTTCCCATATTGCCCGGCTCGCGGACCGTGTCCAGGATTAACACCCGCTCAGCTTGAATCGGCATTGGCGGCTTGGGGATCTGGAAAATGACCAGGATGCCCGGCGTCCGCTTTGTATCGCTGATGTGCGACAGGACGCCGTCGCTGACGGGGAGGAGCTCGCAATTGCGATTCTGCAAGGTAGCGATTAGCTCATAGTCGGCGGACTCCGGCGAATAAAGCGCGAGATCGGGCCTGCCGCCGCTATTCAAGGCGTCCTTGATCAATCGGTCGCCTTCGAGGATCAGTTTTTTTTCGCTGCGCCGCAGGCGTCCCTTGGTCTGCAAGGATTTGACGTATTTGACACGCTTGTTTTGTGTGCTGGTGATGATGTCCATGGTTGGCTTCGCCAATTAAAAAAGGGTCGCTATTGTGACCCTTTTCAATGTTACGGTCGATTGTAGCGGCTATTACAGGCTTTGCTTCGCCACAGACACGACCTTGCTGAAGGTATCCGCATCATGAACTGCCAAATGCGCCAGACTCTTGCGATCAAGCTCAACACCCGCCAGCTTCAAACCATGGATCAACTGGCTGTACTTCATGCCGTTCATACGAGCGGCTGCATTAATGCGTTGAATCCAAAGACGACGCAACTGGCGGCGGCGCTGTCGTCTGTCACGATAGGCATACCACAGGCTGCGCATCATGGCTTCGTTAGCGCGCTTGAATAGCTTGCTGCGCGTGCCCCATTGTCCTTTGGTGAGCTTGAGGACTTTTTTGTGTCGTCTGCGTCTGACGAATCCCGTTTTTGTTCTTGCCATGTTTCTTCTCCGTAGTTACATCGTCCCGTGTATGAAAGGGCGGGACGACCGATTGGCGTAGTTCGGCGGTCCTAAGCCGGCGGATTCGCCTTGTACTTGCCGAGATAGGGCGCCAGGCGCCGGATGCGGCGTCGCATTGCAACTTCACCGACCTCCATGCGTTTGTCCCACTGCCGCTTAACGCGCTTTGCCGAACGTCGCCGAAGATGACTCTTGCCGCCCTTGGTACGGACGATCTTTCCTGTGCCGGTCATACGAAAGCGCTTGGCCGTTGCCTTGTGCGTTTTGAGTTTGTACTTTGTCGTCTTCTTCTTGCGTGGCACTACTAACTCTCCAATTTCATTTGCTTTCCTTGTTTGGCGCCAAGATCATCAGCATGTCACGACCTTCCATATTCGGGCGCTGTTCTACGACGCCAACTTCTTGCAAGGCTGCTTCGATTTTCGCCAGGCGATCGCGTCCGATGTGCTGATGTGTGATTTCTCTACCGCGAAACCGTACACGGAACTTGACTTTTTTCCCTTCTTGCAGCCACTTTGTCGCACGTTTGATGTCGAATTGAAGGTGATATTCGTCCGTCTTTGGTCGCAGTTGTATCTCCTTGATCGTGACTTTAACCTGGTTCTTTTTGGACTTGCGTTCTTTACGGCGTTGCTCGTATTGAAACTTACCGTAATCCATTATGCGGCAAACCGGCGGCTGAGCCTTAGGCGCTACCTCGACCAGGTCTAGTCCTACATCGTCCGCGCGTTCCTGCGCATAACGAATGTTGACAACACCAATATTGGTATTGGTATCGTCAATAAGCCGGACTTCGCGTACGCCGCGAATATCTCGATTGATTCGATGTGGTGAACTCGCTATCTCGACCATTCCCTTCGGTTAAATCGGTCAAACTAAAAAATGCGTAGCTCACTGAACTACGGGCGCGTAGTGTAACACAGGCGCGAATCGCTTGTCAATTATGAGTACTCGGCGAAGAATCGCGCAGGCACGCTATTTGTCATAGCTCAACTGCAAGGCTTGAAAATGGGAAAGCGACGATTCATACATCTCTATGAGTTCTTCATCGCTGCCTTTGAATCGCCGCAAGGTCTGTTGCGCGCAGGCCGTGCAACCTCTCATCGCCCGATAACTGTCCGTTTCACAAGCGAGGCAACCATTGAGCTCGATCATAACAGACATCAAGGCGATAACCTCAACACTGGTCTCATTTTTGCGGGACAATTTGTCTATGAGATTCATCCATTTGGGGCCGCGCGTGTGCCGAAGCGCCGGAATGGCATAGTGCGGGAATAAGATTTCGTTGTCGGCGTACATATTTTCCGATCTAGCTCCTGAGCGGCAAACAGGCAACTCCGTACATCACACCATGATATGCGCTTTTGCGGTTGATGGCAAACCCAACATTGATGATTCTAGGGCAGAATTGAGAGTCCGCAATGATTCGCTCATTTCAGACGTCGGTAATGACGCATTAAGTCCTGAAGTTGGTCATGCGGCAAGGCGCGCAAAGTGTTCCCGTCTCTGCCAACTGTGGTTTTCGCCGCAACCAGCGCGTTGTACACGGATTCTTCGACACACTCGACCACCGCGCGAAATAACTGATCGATCAACGTTCCCGCGAGGAAGGGCGCTTCTTCGTTAATCGCGCGGGCCTCGCTGACAAGTTCTGTGGCTCCATGTGCGCGGCGGTTACAAGTCGAGAAGGCGATAACGAAGTCGCCGCTGCCGCTGTGGCAGATGGTCCCGGTACGCCCGAGCCCGAATGCCGCGCGTTTTGCCATGCGCTCAAGTTGTCGGGCGTCGAGTGGCGCGTCGGTGGCGATGACGATCATCACCGATCCTGGCGGCGAATCAAAGTTATCTTCGGGGACGTGTTGCCCGACTGGCACTCCCAGCATCTGTAATTCATGACGCTGGCCGAAGTTGGTCTGCAGCAGCGCGGCGACTGTATAGGCGCCGTCGATCACGAGGCGCGAGGCGGTGCCGATTCCGCCTTTGAAGCCGTAGCAGAGTGTCCCGGCGCCCGCTCCTACGCAGCCTTCAGCTACGGGGCCTGTGCTGGCGCCGTCGATTGCGCGCAGCACGTCAGCTTGGCCGATATGCCGTCCTTGTCCATCGTTGAGGAAATTATCGTTGCATTCCCCAACAACCGGACTGACATTGCTTGTTGTGATCGCAATGTCGGGATTCTCCCTGATCGAGTAGCTGACGACTGCGTCCCAGACCTTGCCCACATTGAGCGTATTGGTCAGGCAGATGGGCGTTTCAATGACGCCGAGATCGCGGATCTGCTCGAACCCGGTTGCCTTGCCGTAGCCATTGATGGTGTAGACCGCGGCCGGCGTCTTCTCGCGAAAGACATTGCCGGAGTGGGGCAGAACGGCAGTGAGGCCGGTGCGGATCGGTCCCCGGCCCGGCGCTAGCTTTCCTTCGCCTTCATTTCTTGTGACATGCCCGACACGGAGGCCGGGGACGTCGGTAATTCCATTGAGCGAGCCCGTAGGCAGGTGGTTTGCTATTGGAATAAGGTCGCGAAATCTTGTCATAAGTCGCGATCACCGCAGGGCTCGAATAAGGGACAGCGTGGCTGCAAGCGCGCGATCGCCGCCCTTTAGAGTTCCGTTCCACAGGCTGAAGAGAATGCCCACGGTGTCGCTTTTGGCCAGAATCTGCTGGAGTGAATTGATGCTTTCCTCCAACGAAGGTCCGTCTGGTTCGGGATAACTCATCGCGGGCATGTCTTCACAGTCGACGACATCGGTATCGAAGTGGATGTATAGCGGCTTTTGGGGCAGCGTGGCTTGATTGAGCGCGTCCAGGGTCTCGTAAATCGTCACTTGGCTTGCGCGCAGCATGATCTCTTCTTCGGGATCGAGATTGCGCACATCGCTAACAATCACATTGGATTCGGCGATGGGCTCGAGGTCGATGCCCCGCATGAGATGTTGATTGCCGCGCCCGACCAGCGCCGCCAGAGGCATGCCGCCAAGGAACCCGCTGGGCGTCGTTTCCGGCGTATTGAAGTCGCCATGCGAATCATACCAGAGGACGGCGGGCGCGCGTCTTTCCAGACCCTTGACCATGCCCAGGCAACTCGTGCAGTCGTTGGCGAATACGACCGGGACCTTGTCTGGAAAAGCCTTGATGGTATCCGCGAGCGCGCGATTGACAGCCACAACCGGGTCGTCAGAGGCTTGAAAATCGGGTTGAATGTCCACCCAATCCGCGTCCAATTCATCAGCGACGCCCGCCCCGCGCAGCGCTTGAACTTCAGTGCGATCGCGTCTCTTTTCGCCCAGATAGTAGGGCACGCCGATACAGATGTAATTCGACATTGCACCGCTCCTATTGAATAATCAAGACTTGCCCAACATAAATGAGGTTGGGATTTAGCAGGCCATTGGCAGCGGCAATATCCCACATGTCGCGCCCGTAGATGTTAGCGATGCTCGCCAGCGTCTCGCCGCGACGCACAACGTGACTCTGCGCATCAGTTGGCAGGTCGCGGGAGCCCCCGCTCAAGCCCGTCCCCAGCGGGAGTACGAAGATCTCGCCGGCGTACAAGCGACTTTCGCCCCGTAGATTGTTCAAGTCCATGAGGTCTTGCAAAGGCACGGCGTAGCGCTGCGCCAAGCCTTCGACCGTGTCGCCCGGCTGCACGACGCGTATGCGATATAGCAGTTTAGGAAAAGCCCGCAGAGGAGTCGGAACAACGGTTGGCGTAGACGCAGGAATCACAGCCGCAGCTTCGGGAGTCGCCGTATCGGCGGCTTGGTCCTCAAATGCTGGCGCCTTAAGAACCTGACCGGCGTAGATCAGATTCGGATTGGCGAGATTGTTGACCCTTGCCAGCGTCTGCCAATCCAATCCATAGCGCTGGGCTATCTGGTTTAGCGCTTCGCCCGGCTGAACGACATGACTGCCCTCGAAACCGTCCAGCGCGCCTTCCGGCAGATAAAGCGTTTGTCCTGGAATGAGGTGGTTCTCTTGTTGGATATTGTTGGCTGTCATCAAGTCAGCTACGGTGACGCCAAAACGGGCAGCGATCGATCGAATACTATCGTCCGGTTCCACTTGATGGCTGAGTAGTTGGATCTCTGGCGCGGGAATGCGCAGTATCTGCCCACGCGCAAGGAACTCTTCGTCGCTCAGATTGTTGCGTTCCAGCAGCGCCGCTACCGACACTTGAAAATATGCCGCGATTGATTCGAAACTGTCGCCCGTTTGCACCGTGTACCATTCATCGTCGGTTGACGCGCTGAAAACGCTCCAAAGCAGAACAGCGGTTGTTATCGCCACGTAACAGATCTTTCGAGGCAAAGCGCGCATGCCTATGTTCCTCTTCAACCGTATCCAACAAGCGAAATGAAATTTGAATTCGCCCGGTTGTGCGCAGCGTCGGCAACTAGAACATATTTGAGATTATAAACCCATGCTGCGATTCGCGCGCGGACCATACCCTGTAGAGCGGTGATCGCGCTGGCGCGTCGGGGTTAAAGCCCGCTCAAATGCGTGACAGGCAAGTTGAGCGCTTCCTTTAGGATCTGCCAGTGGAATGCCAGAAACTCTCGCAGCAGCGAATGAGGATAGGAGTGCGGATGATGAATGCGCTCCGCGGGAACGGGACTGGCATATGTTTCGACGTCGCGCTGAGTAAAGAGCCAGCCGGCGCGCAGCATGTGATAACTGTCGCTGACCAGCACGGCGCTTGTCCAACCGCGTTCCGCCATTAGTCGGCTGCTGAAGAGGGCGTTTTCCTCGGTGCTGCGGCTTTTGTCTTCCAGCAGGATCGCGGATGGCGGTAAACCATGATTTCGCTGGATTTCGCGGCAGGCATCGGCTTCGCTGCGCGGGAAAGACTCGGCTTGGCCGCCGGCGCAGATGACGGCTGGCGCGATGCCCTCGCGCCACAGATCAGCGGCTCGCAAGCTGCGTCGGGTTAGAGCCGGTCCTGGTCTGCCGTCACGGCGCAGGCCCGCGCCCAGCACGATGATGACTTCAGCGGGGCGGGTATTGTCTTGCGTACCGGCGACGTGAATGGCAGTTATAAATGCGGCGAAGTAGATAATCGCGGCTAGCAGACAAAACAGCATGATGCGCTTGAGAATTTGTCGACTTTTGGTCTTTTGATGAGACTTGTTTACCATGCGCAGATTTTTCTTTGTTTGTCAGCGCGAGCCCCAGGGGACAGCTAAGGGTTGGTTGGCGAATATATCTTGCTGCGATTTGCCTTCGCGGTCGATCGGTGTCGGTTTGTGACGCTTCGTTGGCCTAAGTATAGGACAATGTGTCAGCAAGTGGACGCCTTAAAACAGATCGCTCCCCGTCGTGACGAGGAGCGGAAGAATAGCGGTTCAAAATCTCTCGAATTTTTCGGCGACAATCGTCAGCACTCGCTGTAGCCGCAAGTGAGGCATCTGCGGCAGTTCTCCGCCCGGATCAATGCGATCGTGCCGCATTCGGGGCAGATATCGGCGCCGGAGACGGCGCCGTTGGCGCCCAAATTGTCAGCGTCGCTTCCTGATGCCTCCTCTTCGTCCATGGGCAGGTCCAGTTGCAAGGGCTGATCTTCGGGGAAGAATTCCATCTGCAGGACCCGGGCCACGGCATCGGGCAGCGAAAGCACGCGCTTGGGACCAAAACCGATGGGGCGCGCTCCGCCGATATCTTGCAGTTGCTCGATGATCAGCCTGAGCATCTCGCGCCGGTTCTGTGGAGCGGTGGTACGCAACTGAAGCGAGATCATTCTGCCCAGGCTTTCGGCATCGGCCTGGATGTCCGTGCCCGCCTTGCCGATGGCGATGAATACCTCGAAGGGGTTGCCGCGGTCGTCGCGGTTGATGGTGATGTAGGCTTTGCCAAAGGGCGTTTGCGTCTTGACCGTCAATCCCTGAAGACTATCCGGACGCGGATAGACGCGATGCGGCGTGGATGCCGGCTCGGCGTCGTCGCCGGATTCCGCTTTGGCTGAGGGCTTCAAGTCTTCCATTTCGTTCTCTGCTCGTTCGTCGCCCTTGAGCATCAGCACCTGTTCGTCTCGGCTGCCATCGCGATAGATGGTGCCGCCCTTACAGCCCAGTTCATACATTTTGCGATAGAGATCGCTGACCTGTTCGACGCTGTACTCATTGGGCACGTTGCAAGTCTTGCTGATGGCGCTGTCAATCCAGCGCTGGAAAGCGCCCTGCACCTTGACGTGCTCTTCCGGCGAGAGGTCCATGGCGGTGACGAAATAGTCCGGCAACTCGTTGGCATCGGGATGCGCCTCGTACCAATCCTTGACAATCGGCACCTTTTCTTCGTGCAAGCCCAGGCGGCTCTTGCGATAGTAAACCCAGGAGAAAAACGGCTCCACGCCCGTTGAGGTATTGACCATGGTGCCAGTGGTGCCGGTTGGCGCTTGCGTGAGCAGGGTGACATTGCGGATGCCGTCGCGACGGATTTTCTGACGCAGATTCTCCGGCATGGCTTGCATATAGCCGCTTTCGATGAACTTCTCGGCATCGAATTGGGCGAAGGCGCCTTTCTCCAGCGCCAAATCGCTCGATGTTTCATAGGCGGCGATGGCTATCGTCTTGTAGATTTGGTCGATCAATTCTACCGACTCGTCGCTGCCGTAACGCACGCCGAGCTTCAGCATCAATTCGGCGATGCCCATTGTTCCCAAGCCAACGCGCCGTTCAGCCATTTGCACACGTTCGTTTTCTTCGAAGAAATAGGGCGTCGTGTCGATGACATTGTCCAGGAAGCGCGTCGAATACGCGACTGTCTTGCGCAAATCATCCCAGGCGACATCGCGATTGTTTTCGTCGTAGAAGCGCGACAAGTTGATCGCGCCCAGATTACAGACTGAAAAGGCGCCTAGCGGCTGTTCGCCACAGGGATTGGTCGAAATCAGCGGATTGAAATACCAACTGTTCGCCATCTTGTTGCTGCGCTCGTTAAACCAGATCCCTGGTTCCGCGCTGGCCCAGGCGCTCTCGACGATGGCATGCCAGAGCTCGCGCGCTTTTACCGTTTTGTATTGAATGACCTTGCGCCCGGACGCGACCCAGGTGTTGAGGTCGCCGTCCCAAAACGCGTCGTAATCGGGATCGCGCGTGTCCGGGAAAATCAGGGGCCAGTCGTCGTCCGCGGCAACGGCTTCCATCAAGCGGTCGGAGACACCGACGCTGATATTGGCGTTGGTGATCTGGCCCGCTTGACGTTTGCTGTTGATAAAGTTGAAGATATCGGGATGCCAGTCGTTGAGGATGAGCATCAGCGCGCCGCGCCGGCTGCCGCCTTGCTCAATAAGTCCGGTGACAAAGCTGTACAAAGCGCCCCAAGACACCGCGCCGCTGGAACGTCCGTTAACCCCTTTGACATAAGAATGGCGCGGACGCAAGGTCGACAAATTGATGCCGACGCCACCGCCTCGCGACATGATCTCGGTCATTTGGGTCAGCGTCGTCATGATCCCTTCGCGAGAATCATCAGGCGACGGAATCACATAACAATTGTAATAAGTCAGATCTTGATCAGTGCCAGCCGCTGTGAGGATACGGCCGCCGGGCACGAACTTCCAGTCGTCCAGCAGCCAGCGGAACTTCTCCGACCATTCATCCTGCTTGGCCGGGTTCGCTTCTGTCGCGGCGACGCCGCGCGCCACCCGGTCCATCATCTGCGCCGGCTCGGTCTCGGTCGGTTTGTCGACGTGTTCCAGGTCGCGCGCCACCACCTCGCCATCGAGCAGGGTGACAGTCACTTGCGGCAAGTTTATCTCGGTGACCGTACCAATCTCGCGCTGGCCGGTTTTGGCGTTGATGACCACAATCACCTTGTCGCCGATGCTCAGGGTACTGCGGGTCATATCTTTCTGCGCGTAACGATCCAGGAATATCTTGTATCCAAGTTCGTGCAAGGCGCTTCGTGTGGCGTGAGTCTGGACCATGAGAAGGCTATCCTAAACAGAATCGTTCAAACCAGGGCATTTAGGATTTCATGACTAGCGCGCCTCGTATCTCAGTCAATCGCTGGCGCAATGAAGACGTCAGAGGCGTTTTCGGAATGGACTACTTGTAGTGAAAAGGATTTCTCTTTTATAGCATGGAAGGCATTGATTGTCGAACAGAAACGACAGAAAAATGAGTCGGATTTCTTGCAAATTGACGCGCATTTCGAGAAACCCTTGTAATATCAAACGACGCGGCTTTTGTTCGAAAAACACAACAGTATAGATGGAAGTATATCATGCAGGATCGAGTCGAAAAAAGTCTATTTTCTGTGACATGATATTACAAGACTCGCCTTTGTAAAGGCGGCTAGTGAGGCGCGACAAGCGCTGTGCGCCAGAGCGTGCCCATGATGAAATGTTGGCGCAATCGGATTCCTGGGCGAGTCGCCATAAACAGATACAACACCCTCGGGGGCTGAGGAGAGGATATGTTTGAGGTAACGCGCTACGATAGCAACGGGTCAGCGACCGGCGTAGGTCAGTGTCTACGCGACCTGACCGCTACAGGCGCCATTCATATTTGAAAACCTGTCATATCCTCAACTCTAAGACTATTGTCACCGAAATCAAAAAGTGGGCTATATTAGCCCACTCTTGTCTCGTTTTGGTTGTGGCGAATCTATTCTCTGCGATTCCGCTTGCGCAAGAACGCTGGCAAATCGGTGTTTTTCGGATCGATATTATCGTAGGTGCGCGGATCTTCCTGCGGCGATGACGCGGGTCCCATCTGTTGGCGCTGGAAGGATGATCCGCCGCCACTGGACATCGACTCCCCAGGCGACGGCGCCTCGATTTCAACATCCTCGTATATGGGGCGCTGCACCGGCGTTGGATGCGGCACCGGCGTCGGTTGGCGGATCGGCAGTGTGCCCGCTTCTTTCATGCTGGCCTCGAGCCGGCTCCGCTCAAACCCGGTCGCGATCACAGTGATGTGGACCTCATCGCCCATGCTTTCGTCAATATGGGCGCCAAAGATCAGGTTACATTCCGGATGCGCACTGTCTTTGATAATGGCCGCCGCCTCGTTGACCTCGAATAGCGTCAGATCGCTGCCACCGGTGATCGAGAACAGAATACCTCGCGCGCCGTCGATGGTGACGTCCAGCAAGCCGCTGGTGATCGCTTGTTCTGCGGCTGCGCGAGCCCGGTCGTCGCCGGCCGCGCGCCCTACCGCCATCAGCGCCGCGCCGCCTTCGGACATAATCGTGCGGACATCAGCAAAATCGAGATTGATCAAGCCGGGCACGGTGATCAACTCGGATATGCCCTGGATGCCTTGACGCAAAACATCATCGGCTAGCGAGAAAGCCTGCTGCAGGGTGGAGCGCTTGTCCGCCATCTGCAAGAGGCGATCGTTCGGGATAACGATCAGGGTATCTACCTGGCTCTTCAAGCCTTCAATGCCCGTTTTGGCAAGCTGAGCGCGGCGCGTTCCTTCAAAGGTGAAGGGACGGGTCACGACGCCGATGGTCAAAGCGCCCAGCTCTTTGGCGATCTGCGCGATGACTGGCGAAGCCCCGGTGCCGGTGCCGCCGCCCATACCGCAGGCAACAAAGATCATATCGGAGCCGCGCAATACCTCGAGCAGGTCTTCCGAACTCTCTTCAGCCGCTTTTCGTCCGATCTCTGGATTGCCGCCGGCGCCCAGTCCGCGCGTCAATTTGTCCCCAATACGCACACGCGTTTTGGCTTTGGAAAGCATCAGAGCCTGGTTGTCCGTGTTGACCGCGATGAATTCGACGCCCCCAAGGCCCTCGTTGATCATGCGATTCACGGCGTTACCACCGCCACCGCCGACACCAACGACTTTTATCTGCGCGAAATTCTCACCCGTTATAAGATCGTTGACCATTGTGACTTTCCTTTGAAATCAACGCGTTTACGCAACGCAAATGCCAGATTACTGTCCTTAATTGTACGCCCAATCATAACGGGCGCAAATCGAATTTGAAGCAAAAATTAAAATAAAAAACAACGATGTTTTCTTAGTCGTCCTGGGGCAAAAAACGACGCAAAAAGTCGTTCATTACTCGTCCCCAGCGCGACACCGGCAAGCCAACATTATCGTCGGTTTCCGGCTCCGTCACGCTGTCCATTTCCAAGCCCAGACGCAGCAAACCAACACTGGTGCTGTAGGACGGATTCTTGAGCGTGTCGGCGATACCCGTGATGTTCTCCGGTTGCGCCAAACGAACCGGTACGTTGAGTATGCGCGAGGCGAGTTCCCGGTAGCCCGGGAGTTGCGAACTGCCGCCGGTGATCACGGCGCCGGCTCGTAATAGACCGGCATAACCGGAGCGTTTGATCTCTTTTTCAGCCAGATCAAAGATCTCTTCAAATCGCGCTTCGATTACCATTGCCAGGTCGCGGCGCTTCACCTGTAATATGTCGCCGCCGAAGGGCTCCACCGGGAAGACTTCGCTTTCTTCTACGGCATCCATATCCGCGTGGCCTCGCTGCATCTTCACTTGTTCCGCCAGTTCGAATGGCACGCGCATCCAGTAAGTGATGTCTTGCGTCACGTGATTGCCGCCGACGGGAATGATGGCAGTATGCCAAACCGTGCCGTCAATGAAGATCGCGAGATCGGTAGTCCCGCCTCCAATGTCGATAATCACCGCGCCCATATCGCGTTCGTGGCTTGTCAGCACGGCATCGCCCGCCGCCAGCGGATTCAGGATGAAACGATCGACCAAAACGCCTGCTGTTTCCACGGCGTCTTCCAGGTTGGCCAAGCTGGTGGTGGAAGCGGTAATGATATGCGCGTCAACCTCGAGCCGGAAGCAGTGCATGCCGATTGGGCTGCGAATCCCTTCCTGGCCATCCAGCGTGTAACTGCGCGGAACCACGTGCAACACTTCGCGATTGTGCGGGATGGCGATTCCCCGCGCAACCGCCATTGCTTTTTCAAGATCTTCCGCTTGTACGCTGCGCGGACCGACAATCGTGGTGATGCCGCGGCTGGTCAACGAGGAAATATGACTGCCCGCTACGCTGACAAAAGCGCGGTTGATATCGTAGCCGCTCGACTTTTCCGCTTTGCGAATGGACTTGCCAATCGCCGCGGACAAGGCGTTAACATCGTTGACCACGCCTTTTTTCATGCCGGCGCTCGGCTCAATACCCAATCCGACGACGTAGATATCCTCCGGGCGCACTTCGCCGACCAGCGTGCAGATCTTGTGTGTACCTACATCAATTCCTACTACCAGATCACCCATAAGGATCTAACGCCCCCATAAAATCTTGTAAAAAGGCGCATCAGGATTCGCGATGTTCAATTCGGTAATCTCTATGCCTCGACTGTTCAGGTTGTTAACATACGCCTGATATTCGTTGATTTTCCTGCTCATGCCCGCGCTTGAATCTATCCCCATCCAAATCTGCCAACCTTGATCGTTGGTCCAACCCAGTCCATTGACCGGGTCGTAGTCGAGATCGGTACCGGGCGGCAGGAACTCCTGCAAGCGCAACGCGCCGAGTACGACATCCTTGTCCAGCCTCTTGAGATCCGTCAGCGTCGCGGACGGACCCTTGAATGCGTCGACCGCCACGTTGACTCGTATCACGTCAGGCATAGCGGCGCGCGCGGGCATAATTCGTCCTTGTATATCAATCCAGGTTTCATTTCCCGCTTCCGACCAGACGATGGCGGGTTGACGCTCTTGCACCAACATCGTAATCAGGTTTGGGGGCCAACCTAGCTCCACAGTCACATCGGCAATGGACGAAGAGCGCAGCACGTTGCGACGAATCTCTTCGGGATCCAGCCAAAACATGTGAAAATCGGCGATGCTGGAAAAGGCGAAGACCTCCTCGCGCGCCAAAAAATCGTTGCCTCGAACCTGCACAGAACGCACATAAAACAAGTCACTGGAAAAGAACAACACCAAGACGACGCCAAACATCAGGAAAAGGACGCCACTCGTGATGCGCCAGCGCAAATGCGTCTGCGCTCGTTCGTTGCGTATCGCGGTCTGTCGTTCTGGCTTGGCGCCCGGTGACGCGCGATGAAGCACTCCTGGCCTGCGATCGGGCTGCCGTTTGCGAATCTGAACGTGACTGACCACCGACGATCTTCCGGGTATGCTTGAATCTCATCGCGACTTGGCTCGCATTTAGTTTACTATTGCTCGAAATACGGCGCAATCAAAGAGGCGGGCAATATCAAGCCCATTCGCCGAGGGTCTGAATCTCGAGTTCCAATCGCGTTCCAAAGATGTCTTCGACGCGTCCGCGCACCGCTTCGATTAGCCGGTAGTAATCGCTGGCGCTGGCGTTTTCGCCTATGTTGACAAAGAAGTTGGCGTGGACCGGGGACACCTGAACATCGCCAATGCGAAAGCCCTTGAGATTTGCAGCCTCGATCAGCCGCCCGGCGTAATCGCCCGGTGGATTCTTAAAGATGCTGCCGAGGCTGGCTCCCGGCGGCTGTGTACGTTTTCGATAGTCGCTGAACTCGTTCATCCGTCGCAGTATGGCAGCCGGCTGCGCTTTTTTCAGTTGAAAAATCGCCTTCATGACAAAGAATCTCGTGTCGGCGCGCGCCTTGAGTTCCGAGTATCGGTACGCGTAGTTTAGCTCTTCCAGGTCATACCAGGTTTTGCCCTGCCCCGATTCAAATATCAGTGCTTTGCGAAGGGTGTTCGCCATATCGCCCCCGTGGGCGCCGGCATTGTTGACGACTGCTCCGCCCACGGTTCCGGGTACGGCAATTGCCCATTCCATGCCTTCGAAGCCGCGTTCCTGGCAATAGCGGACCAGACGAATCAAATTGGCGCCGCTACTTGCGGAAACATGAATGTCGCTGCCGCATGTCTCGTGGGAGATTTGCGTAGCGCGGTTGATAACCGTGAGTCCACGGATGCCCTTGTCGGCAACAAGCACATTGGCTCCGCCACCGATGACGGCAACCGGCAAACCGTGTGACCAAGCTATCCGCAAGACGGCGAGGGTCTCGCGGAAACCAGGATCTTTGGCGATATAGAGATAATCCGCCGGACCCCCCAGTCGAGCGGCGGTGAATCTTGCCAGCGGCTGATGGCGCAGAACTTGCTCTGGGAAGGGCGGTTCGGGCGCGGTCATATCTATCGATCGTTGGATTCAAGATAGAGATCGGCTATACGGTTCGCGTCTCCGGCGCTGCAAATGAGCACCACCGTCGGACCCGCGATATCCCGGCGCAGGCAAGCGACGGCGTCCTCAAAGCTGGGCGCAAATCGCGCGCTGGGATGATCCGCCATGGATTCCACCAGCATCGGGCTAGAGATACCCGGGATCGGGTCCTCGCGCGCGGCGTAAATCGGCGTGATCAATACCTGATCGGCAGCGTCAAAAGCCGAAAGGAAATCCGGCAAGAATTGACGGACCCGGCTATAGGTATGCGGCTGCCAAATTGCCCAAATCTGATGTCGCGGATAGCGCGCGCGAGCGGCGTGGATGTTTACCCTGATCTCAGTGGGATGGTGCGCATAATCGTCGACAATGATCACATCGTCCCGAATCCCGCGTATCTCAAAGCGGCGTTCGGTATTCTTAAAGCTGGCCAAGGCGGCCGCGCTTTCTTCAAAACCGACGCCTTCCAGGTCGGCGACGATCATGGCTGCCAGCGCATTGACAACATTGTGGGCGCCCGGAACCCTCAGAGCCAAGCTGCCCAGAAAAACCCCATTTTTAAGGATGCGGGCGCTAGTCTCGTTTTCGGAAAAAGCGAGCTCGGTCGCGCGCCAATCGGCGCTCGCATCGTCGATGGCATAGCTGAGTGCGGGAAGCTCTTGCTCTTTTCGCATATTCAACAGACTGACGGCGCCGCTGTCATCGCTGCAAGCCACCAGCGTGCCGGACGCGGGTACAAGCTCGGCGAATTTGGCGAATGCGCTCAACTGGTCCTCTGCCGTCAGGAAATAGTCGGGATGGTCATGCTCGACGTTTGTGACTACCGCGATTTGCGGCTGCAGTCCATGGAACATATTGTCATATTCGTCGGCTTCGATCACGAAACTTTGTCCCGCGCCGACCCCCGCGTTCTTGCCGGTATTGCCCATGGTTCCGCCGACAATATAACTGGGATCCGCGCCGGCCTGCCGCAGGATATGCACGATCATCGAGGTGGTGGTAGTTTTCCCATGCGTGCCCGCCACGGCAATCGTCCGCTGTCCTTCCAAGAGCGGCGCCATGAAGGGGTTTCGTTTGACAATCGGTATGCCCTTTGACTGGGCGGCGCGCACCTCGACATGCTCCGCCGCGACCGCCGAAGACATCAGCACCAAATCGGCGCCGTCGACAAAGTCGGCATGGTGACCGCGATAAACGCGAGCGCCTTCATTCTGCAAGGCGGCGGTGATTCCGCTCGGGCGGAGATCTGAACCGCTGACGGTAAAGCCGCGCTGCAGGAGAATGCGCGCAATGGCGGACAAACCCGCGCCACCGATGCCAATTAGATGTATGTGCTGCCCGGGCGTCAATTTGAGCATGGGTCATCACAGCCCCAATTTTTTGGAAATGATCTTTAAGCGCTTCCGCATCTGCCAAGGTATACCCAAGCGAGCGACTGTCGGAAAGATTTCTGCTATGGCATAGGCAGCCGATAGCCAGGTCACACGATCAGAATGACAATCGCGAGCAGAACCAAGATAGTCAGAGCCAAGAGATCTCCGCTACCGGTCAAGCCTCCGCCCAATAAGATCGCTGGCATGGATCCCAGACCTAGATAGCTCACGCTGCCTTCCGCGGGAGCCGACAAAAGCTGCGGAAACGGATAACGGTTGATATCGAGAAAATACCAGACGGACCCAGCCAGGAAATAGCCATTGACGCAACCGGCTGCCGCGCCCAACAACCCGTTTCGAATGCGGCCTATTCTGCCTTCGGGATTGATGACTGCCTCGTTGCGGTAAGCGAATACGACAATCGCCGAAAAGACGCAAAGCTGCAACAAGAAGATCTGTCCATTCGTCAGAAGCATATACAGGCTGCCACGCAGCAAACTGTCAAATTGGAAGATGGCAAAAAATCCCAGCAGCATGGCAGTTGTGGCGATCAACTGGCGTTGCCATCCCTGGAGCGCGCCGATCAGGGCGAAGAAGATCGCCGTCCCCCACATTAACGATGCGAAACTAATCAAGTTGCTCTATCCCATTTAAGTCACAGGAAAACCAGAATGCCGTACCGCCTCAATAAATACAGCGTCAAATCAGGACCAGCACCACCACAAACAGAACGATGACCATCAACGAAAGAAGATCGCCCGAGGAGCCGGGTCCACCCGCCAGGACATAGAGCGGCAAATTCGCGATCGAGTGAGAGCTGAGCGAGCCATCTGCTGGCGCTTCCAGATACGGGGACAATGGGTAGTCGTTGATGTGCATGAAGTACCAGATTGAGCCGCTCAGGAGATAGCCGTTGGCAGCGCCAACAATGCCGCCCAGCACTTTGGACTGGGCCGGGTCTCGTCCTTCGCCGCCGGTCGCTTCGCGGGCGTCGCTGCCGATCAACGCTCGAGTTTGGTAAGCGAAGAAGGCTATGGCCAAAAAGATGCCGACCTGGAAAAGAAACTTTTGCCCGGCTGCGAAGGGGGCCAGAAGTTGCTGTCGCAAGGCAGCATCGAATTGGTGAAGCGCAAAGAGGCCCAAAGTAATGCCGGCCATGGCGATGATCTCTTTGGTCCAGCCTCGTTGCAAGCCGACGAAAGCGAAACAGGCGACGAAGACCCACATCAACGCGACTAACTCCAGCATCTCAAGCTCCACCGACTTCGATAAGCAAGTCCGCGAGGCGACGCGCGCCTTCGGCGTTTGCCAAGGCTCGAGAGTTTGCTCGCATCTCCTCCAATCGCGCGTCGTCGCGGATTAGCGATATGATCCTGTGGAACAATGATGATGCCATGTCCTCGTCGTTCAGGCGCAGCGCAGCGCCACGATCGCTCAGGTAATCCGCGTTGACGCTTTGGTAGCGCCAGGCATAGGGATAGGGGACGAGGATAGCTGGCAAAGCAAATAGAGGCAATTCCGCCAGGGTACTCGCGCCCGCTCGACAGACTGCCAGGTCCGCGGCTGCAAAAGCCAATCCCATATCCTCATGAAGATAAGGGAAGGGCCGATACTGCGGATGCCGCCTATACGCTTCCACCTGGGACATGCTCCGTTCCCAATCGAAGTCGCCGGTGATGTGTATGATCTGCAATCCCTCGTCCAGCAGCCGAGGCAGGCAGTCGCCAAGCGCGATATTGATGCTGCGAGCGCCGCGACTGCCCCCGAAAACCAGTAGCGTTTTGCCGGAGGGGTCCAGCTTAAATCTCGTTATCGCTTGTTCCCGCGTCGCTTGCAAGCGATTTCCCTGCAAGGGATAACCGGTGACTACCGACCTTCCCGCAGGAAAATATTTGGCGGATTCGCTGACCGTAATCGCGATTCGCGATGCGAAGCGTTGCAAAGCCTTGATCGTCAATCCGGGTTCAATATCGGGCAAATAGATGACGATCGGTATGCTCAGCATACGCGCCCCAAGCGCTAGCGGCAAGTTTGCCCAGCCACCTGTCAAGAGCGCGACGCCTGGTCGAAGGCTGCGTAGCCTGTTGAAGGCTTGCAGGGCGCCCAGGCTCAGTTTCGCGGCGCTGGAAACGACCGTCAATGAATCGACGCCGTGCAAGGGACCGGCGTGAAGCTCGTGGTAGGCTGCAAAAGGGATTCCCGACTCCTGCACCAGCTTTCGTTCCATACCGCCCACCGCGCCGACAAAGAAAAGTTGATGTTCGCTATTGCCGTCGGCCAATAGCGCCCGGGCGGTTGCCAGCGCGGGATAGACGTGACCGCCGGTTCCCCCAGCCCCGATCAGTATTCGCAAACTCGTTTCTCCGTTCGGAAGCGCGCTTCCGCCACAATGCCACTCGCTGTACGCTCAACATCAGGCCGATACCGATCATCACCACCATCAACGAAGATCCACCGAAGCTGATGAAGGGCAGGGGCACGCCCGTAGACGGTACGGCGTTTGTCATCACCGCGATGTTCAGCAAAGCCTGGACGATCACCCACGATGTGAAGCCGACGCAAAGCAGCGAGCCAAAGGTATCGCGCGCGTGCCGCGCCATCCGGAATCCCCGTATCGCCAAGGCGACGTAGAGCGCAACGACGACTGCGGCGCCCAAGACGCCAAACTCCTCGCCGATGACCGCAAAAATGCTATCGGTATGCGGCGCTGGCAAGGCGCCGAATTTCTGCGCTGATTGTCCCAATCCCACGCCAGTCCAGCCGCCCTTCATAAACGCGGCGATCGCCTGTTGGGTATGGTAGTTCGTCAAGGTCAGATCGTTGAGTCCCGCCAGAAAGTCGATAATACGGTTCTGCGCGTAGCCCAGCCCCGCGATCAACACATATGCAACAGCGCCAAGTAGTCCGCCCATCGCTATGATATGGAGCAGGTTCGCGCCGGCGACAAAAAACATGATGCCGGCCGTCAAGGCGACGATTGCCGCCGAACTCAGGTCCGGCTGTTGCGTAATCAAGAAGGCAATGACGCCAACGACCATTATGAAAGGCAGAAATCCAAAGAAAAAACTGCCGACCCGAGCATTCTTTGAACCGAGCCAAGCCGCCAAATAAACGACGATCGCGAATTCCGCCAGTTCGCCCGGCTGAAAGCGGCCCCCAACCAGGGAACGACGAGCGCCAAACTTGTCATCGCCCACCAGCAGCACAGCGATCAGAGCGCCGATCGTGAAGAGCAGCAGCCATACCGAGAAGCGCTTCCAAAACCGATAGTCAACTGCCGCGAAGAATATGAGCGCAATACTGGAGAAGAAAACGTTACGCAGGTGCTCCTCCACGAAGAAGCCCGTAGCGGTCCCGTAAGTATTATTGCTCCAGTCAAACGTGGAACTGTAAACCATGAGCGAGCCGATTATCAAAAGCAGGATGACGATGGCGAGCAGCGGCTTGTCCAGCGTAGCGAAAAAACTGCGATTGACCGGCGCTAGTGGGCGAGCGCTATCGTCGCCGACAATTGTCAAGCCGGGACTGCGACTCAACCGCCGCCGAAACCGACGACGCCCGGTATCATTGTGGATGGCTTGTTCCGTCATAGGACTCGCTCTTTGTCCGCCCACATGCGTAAATCCATTATAGTGCAGATACCAATTGGCGAAAGTGATCTCCGCGCTCGGCAAAGTCGGCATAGGCATCGTAGCTCGTTCCGCCGGGCGACAAGAGCACAACATCACCATCTTGCGCGACTTCAGATGCGCGATGCACAGCCTCTTCCAGCGTCTGCGCCCGCAATACCTGATCGTCGCGGACAGACATCAGCGAAAGCAGCTTCATGACCTTGATGGCGACCTGTTTCTCGCCCTCCTTGCCGAAGATGATGACATGGCGCGCTTTTGCCAGCGCCAACTGAATCGCGCCTTCCCAAGGCAAGTCTTTGTCCGCGCCACCGATCAGCAATATCAGTGGTTCGTCGTAGCTTTGCAAGGCGGCAATCAGGCGTTCCGGCGCGGTAGCGATACTGTCATTCACGTATGTGACGCCGGCGATTCGGCGCACTGTCTCTAGTCGATGCTCCACCGGGCGAAAGGCGCGAATCGCCTCGCGCATCGCCTCGGGCATGACGCCGGGACGATCGATGGCTAATCCCATCGAACCGCTTATCGCGCAAGCCGCTAGGACATTCGCCGCATTATGATCGCCGCGCAGGGGGATCTCGTCCCGCGGGCAGACAACATGCGGCGTCGAATCGTAACTGGCGGATCCTGCCACAAAAACACGATTACCTAATAGAAACGCGCCATCGGGCACCAGATCATAGGCGCTGAACGCCGACAGTTCGCCGCGAACAAGCTGCTCCATCGCGCGGCTGCCGGGGTCATCCCAGCCAAGCACGGCGACGTCTGTTTGCTTCTGGTATCGGATGATGTTGGCTTTGGCAGCGGCATAACGCTCCAGTGTGCCGTGCCGGTCAAGATGATTGGGCGTCAAGTTGAGCAGGGCAGCGACTTGCGGGCTGTTGCTCATCAACTCCAGTTGAAAACTGGAAAGCTCCATGACAACCACATCGTTTTTCGTGATTTTGGGAAGGTTTTCAACAAGCGGGTTTCCGATATTGCCCCCCAGCCAGACCGTGTAGCCGGCTGCCCCCAGTATCTTTGCCACCAGGGCGGCGGTCGTTGTCTTCCCGGCGCTGCCGGTGATGCCAATGACGGGGGCTGGGCACCGCTCGATAAACAATTGCGCGTCGTTGGTAAAGGGAATATTGCGCTTGCGCGCCAAGTCAAATATCGGCAGGTCCAGCGGAACCCCGCCGGAAACACAGATGGCTTTTGCGCCGATCAATACTTCTTCCGGATGTCCGCGCAGAAAGAAACGCGCACCGGGATATTGTGAGCGGCGGATGCCCAACTCTTTCGCGCCGCGACTATCTGTGACCACAACCTCGGCGCCGATGGTTGGCAACCAGCGCGCTAAGGCTCTTCCTTGCCGTCCAAAGCCGAATATGACAATTCGTTTACCGGACAAGTAGTCTCGTGCTGGCATTAGTCGAGGCAATCCTGAACCAGCGCTGCTCGGCGCGTAACCGGCGAAAAGATTCCAGGAATGTCGCGCTCGCGCAAAATAGCAAGTCTGCTTGTCGCACGAGCGCCGCAGTCTACATAAACAGGTGGGAGCGCGCGCATCAAAGCGGTCCGAGCGCGCGCTGCCGCAGCAGCGCCAATGCCACGCCGATGAATGCGCAAAGAATGCTGATCAGCCAAAAGCGCTGTACGATTTGCGTCTCGCTCCAGCCGCCCAATTCAAAGTGATGATGTATTGGCGTGCGGCGAAAGGGCCGGATATCCACGCCGTAAAAGCGTCGGCTCAACTTGGCGGAAGCCACTTGCAAAATCACGCTCAAAATCTCCATAACGGGCACGATCGCGATAATCGGCAACAAGAGCCACTGACCGGTCATAACCGCGACCGTGCCGAGCGTCGCGCCCAGAGCCAGGGAGCCCGTATCTCCCATAAACAACTGTGCGGGATGCGCGTTGTACCAGAGAAATGCGAAACAAGCGCCGACGACTATGAAACAAAGGTCAATCAAGAAAATCTGATTCTGCAAATAGGCGATAACG
Organism: Anaerolineae bacterium; assembly: GCA_034420635.1. GTDB lineage: Bacteria > Chloroflexota > Anaerolineae > Aggregatilineales > Phototrophicaceae > UBA6055. Next base: position 58,883 of record DAOULD010000136.1, read on the forward strand.
CCGTAAGCGCCGAAGGCGCTCGCGGTCACTATACCGGCAAGACCATCCAATCCATCGGTGAAATTGGTCGCGTTGGAACTGCCGATGATGATAAAGGTGCTGATCGCGATAAAGATTAACGGATGCAATGGGATTTCTACCGGTATCAGCGGAAGCGGCATGGAGTTGGCGTAGGAAAAGCCAACCTGTGACATGATGGTGGATGCGATCAAAGCCAAGACAATCTGTCCCAGAAACTTCACTTTGCCGGACAAGCCTTCGCCGACGCTGCCCCGCGATGTCTGTATTCCTTCCCAATCGTCGATCAAGCCCAACAGAGCGAACCCAATCAATACCGACAGCGGCAGCAAGATGCTGCGCCCTTCGCCTTCCTGAACAATCCGTGAGATATTGAGAGCGAGCGTGATGGCAATTGTTGGCAGGATGATCATGATCCCGCCCATCGTTGGTGTGCCGACTTTCTTCACATGCGCGCTGTCCATCAACTCTGCGCGGATCTGCTTGCCGAGCTTGAAGCGGTGCAGGATCTCTACAAAGGGACCACCCCAGATAACACCCAGTAAGAATGTCGCCCCACCTACGCTTAATGCCAGCGGTAGTTTCGCCTCCATCTGCAGCGGGTCCTCAGCTTCCGACCGAACTGATATTGCGCGTGGAGCGCGCCAGGTTGTGCCGTACCTCGTCAACCGGTATCTCCAGCAAGATCACCAGTCGATCGGCCAGACGCCGGAATACCGGCGCGGCGACTTCGTAGCCGTAGTAATCATCAGGCCGATCCAACTTGACCATGACGACGACTTGCGGATCGTCTGCCGGTAAAAATCCAATAAACGTCACGATGGATGAATTGCGGCCCACTTCATAGTCCAGGGCGGTTGCGATGCGCGCGGTGCCGGCCTTCCCGGCGATAGTATAGCCGGGCAGTTGCGCCGCTGGCGCCCCTTCGGCGACCGATTGCACCAATAGATCGGTGACAATACTGGCGGTCTCCTCGGAAATGACGCGGCGTATGGTGATCGCCTGCGCGTTTTGCACGCCATCTTCGGTGATCGCCTGGCGCACGATGCGGGGCTGACGCATGATGCCGTTGTTGGCGATTGCCGCAAAAGCCGTAATCATTTGCAGGGGCGTGGCCTTCATGCGCTGCCCATAGCTGTTCAGTCCCAGATAGCTTTCCGACCAATTGCTATCGCCGGGCGTCTTGAGTTCGCCGCTTTCTTCCGCGAACAGATCGACGCCGGTAATCTGTCCCAAACCAAATGCGCGCATCATGCTGTAGAAATTGTCCATGCCCATCTCGAGAGCGATGGTGGCGGCGCCAACATTGACGGAACGAACAAGTATTTGAGCGACGTCTATGGCGCCGTGGGTTTGGAAGCGCCGGTTCCAAATCTTGTAGCCGCCTACGTCAAGGTTTCCCTCGTCATTGTAAGTCCAGTACGGTGTGATGGCGCCTGTTTCCAAGCCTGCGGCAACCGTCAGCGCTTGCACGATAGATCCAGGCTCAAAGTCTTCGTTGATGGACGGATTTAGCAAGAGATTAGGGTCTTCGATTTCCAAGAAGGTGTTGGGGTCCAGTTTAGGATCGTTGGCCATGGCGAGAATATCGCCGTTACGCGGATCCATGACAATGGCAGAGCCTCGGAACGCGCCCGATTCCAGAACCGCTCTTTCTAATTCTGATTCCACCCAGAACTGGACATCCCGATCCAAGGTTAGCAGGATGTCTTGGCCTCGCTGATCGGTCGGTACATCCTCCGGCAAGTCAATCGGAACATTGCTGATGGAAAGATCCAGAACACGGCCGGCCAAGGTGTCGTTGTAGGCGCCTTCGACGCCCATCGCGCCTTTAAGCTGCTCGTCAACAACGAAGCCGATCACATGGCCCGCCAAGGGACCCTGTGGATAAAAGCGCTTCGGTATCCTTTCCAGATCAACGGAAATCTCGTCGAGGGCGGCAATTGCCTGTCCTTGGTCCGCCGAAATGGGACCGGCGACGAACTCCCAGAGATTCTCGCTGGTGGCGCGACGATGTATCTCGAACTCATCGATATCGAGGATAAGCGCGAGTTGCCTGCTGAGGCCTAAAGCATCAGCTACCAGGCTAGGGCTGACGCCAACACGATACTGCAATGCGTTAAAGGCGAGGGGTTCGCCGTCTCGGTCATAAATCAGGCCGCGTTCCGCGGGTATCCTGCGCGTCGAACTGGTGATGGCGCTCCCTCGCCGTTCCATCTCCTGTCGGACCGAGCGCGGGAAAAACTGGAAGTTTGCCAGGTTTATCACCAGGTAACCAGCCATCACGATGAGAAAGATGATCACGAAAGGCAGTCGTGAATGGATTGTTGTCTGCTGGGAGGAAGGTCCTTGCATAAAAAGGGCTTCTCGCGCTAGCTGCCAAAGGCTTCGATTTGTTCTCGCAAAGTCGCTAGTTGCCGCTGTATCCAGCCATTGAATGTCTCATCATAGACCGGACTTGGATCCTGGTTAGCGCGCGCGCTCGCCGCTTCCGCAAAGGAATTTCTGCGCGTCGGGCTGTAGCCCTCGATCACCACATAATCTATTTCATCGTTGGTCGCCGGGCGAAAACCGATATCTTGGGCGCGCAGTGTCAAGCGCGGGACCGTACGAAACCGGGCAATCTCTGCGATTAACTGTTCATTTGTGTATTTGAGTTCGTCACGCTGGACAATCAAGTCTTCAATGGTTCGGTTGGTGATGGCGAAGGACGCGACCTGTGAGAGATAGATGCTGCCAAGCGCGAGCAAAATAGCGGTGCCGAGGATCGCAAGCATCGCCGCTTGATTGCGGGCATAGAAGCGTTTGCGGCTAAGCGTATGTTGAAACCAATTCTGTGCCATCTTACTCTTTTTTGATTTGCTCCCTTGCTCATGCAAGTAGTGTGATTACTATTTCATATGAGCGCGACATTCCTGGGACCCTTTCGCCGGTTACGCGCCCAGCGACTATTGATTGGTCTTTCCGAACAGTTGCTCAGCCGACTGTAAGTCCAGGGTCTTGCTAAAGCCGGCGCAAACATAGTTACAAATTTATCAAAAACGCGATATTTCGCAACAGAGGTTCAATCGAACTTCAACTTTTCGACGACCCTCAGCTTGGCGCTACGGCTCCGCGGGTTGCTACTTAGCTCTATATCACCGGGCACGATCGGTTTTCGATTGACGAGCCTGACCAGCGCTCGCTTTTCTTCAATTGACGCCATGCCCGGCGGAGCGACAACCTCCTGCGCCAGGTCCCGGAAGCTCCGCTTGACGATACGGTCTTCCAGGCTGTGAAAGGCGATCACTGCCAGTCTCCCGCCGGGACGCAACAAGTCGACGGCGATCGGCAGCGCCTTTTCCAGGGATTCCAATTCCCGGTTAACTGCGATGCGCAGCGCTTGAAACACCTTGGTAGCCGGGTGAATCTTCGTCATTCGCCGCCGCTTGGGGACCACGGTTTTGACAAGGCTTGCCAACTCGCCTGTGCTTCGTATCGGTCTCTGAGCTACGATAGCGCCGGCGATCTTGCTGGCGGCCTTCTCTTCCCCCAATCGAAAGAAGAGGTCGGCAAGGTCTTTCTCTGGAAGGGAGTTAAGCAGTCTTTCCGCAGTGACGCTTTCGTTCAAAGCGTCGAAGCGCATGTCGAGCGGGCCCTCGTGTCGGAACGCGAAGCCGCGCCCGGGATCGTCCAGTTGCATGGACGAGAGGCCCAAGTCCAATATGATGGCGTCGACCGCGCGCCAGCCGCGCTGGAATGCCACAGCGCGCATATCGACATAACTAGCTTGCGCGACGGTCACGCGTTCAAGATACGGCGCCAGATTGCGGCGGGCGATCTCAATCGCGGTATCGTCAAGATCAAATGCCAATACTTCCCCGGCGCCCGCTTGCAGCATGGCGCGCGTGTGTCCGCCGGCTCCAAGCGTCCCGTCAATGACTCGGTTGAGCCTCCCGTCGGAGGGGGGCGTCAGTCGAAGCAATGGCTCAACAAGCACTGGTATGTGCGCGCTCACAAGTTGTAATCCCTTCGCGCTTGGTGAATCCAATTGTAGCTTGTTTTGCGATGCGAGCCCCCTCATTTTGCCCGCTATGTCGTTCTCCGCAACAGCGTATCATGATAAAATGGTTCATGTCCCAATCGCTTGCCAATATCAGCCAAGCGCTAATGGAATACCAGAAACCACAGCACATCGAGACCATTCTCAAGAATCTGCCCGCCAAGCCCGGCGTTTATCTTCTGAAGAACAGCAAGGGCCGGATCATCTATGTGGGCAAAGCCAAGCGCCTGCGCAATCGCGTCCGCAGTTACTTTACGACTGTCGCCGATGGCAATAGCAAGACGCTGCGCATGCGCGCGGAGGTCGATGACATTGACTTCATCATTACGGAAAGCGAAGTCAAGGCGCTGATCCTGGAAGAAACCCTGATCAAAAAGCACAAACCGCGTTTCAACATCGAGCTCAAAGATGACAAGCGATATCCCTATATCCGCGTCAGTTGGGCTGATGCCTTCCCGAAAGTGGAAACCACCAGGCGCATTCTCAACGACGGCTCGCGCTACTTCGGTCCCTATACAGCCATGTGGGTGGTTCAGAAAACGCTAAGCGACCTGCGCAAAGCCTTTCCTTATTTGACCTGCGACCGGGACATCGACGGTCAGGACGAGCGCGCCTGCCTTTTCCACGACATCAAGCTTTGCAACGCGCCCTGTATCGGCGCCGTCAGCCGCGATGAATACCGCGAGATGATTCAAGAACTAATGGACGTGCTTAGCGGCAAGGCTGAGTGCGTGCAGAAACGCCTGATGCATGAAATGTTGGGCGCGTCCGAGCAACTCAACTTCGAAAAAGCCGCCGGCATCCGTGACCAGTTGAAGGCGATAGACTACATCACCAACAAGCATAAAGCCGTTGGCAAGAACATGACCGATCACGATGTCATCGCCCTGGCTCGCGACGAGCGCGACGCCACCGTACAGATCATGTTCATCCGCAACGGCAAGCTGATCGGCAGCGATTCGCGCGCGGTAAACAATACGGAAGGCGAATCGGACGCGGCCGTGCTGGAACAGTTCATCAGCCAGTTTTACGCCACCAGCAGCAACATCCCGCGCGAATTGATATTGCCCAACGCAGTCGAGGAAGCGCGTATCCTGGAGCGTTGGCTCAGCGACAAACGCGCCAGCTCGAAAGTATCAATTCATGTGCCGCAGCGTGGCGACAAACGCAAATTAGTCGCGCTGGCGCAGGAGAACGCGCTGGAAAGCCTGCAAATGATGCGGGCTCAATACGAGGCCGATACCACCAAGCACGAACAAGCGTTGGCGCAACTGCACGAAGCTTTGCGACTCCCGCGTATACCCAACCGCATCGAATGTTACGACATCAGCACGACGCAGGGCACCGCGATCGTCGCCAGCCGGGTGGTCTTTGCCCGTGGCGTGGCCCGCAAAAGCGAATATCGCCGTTTCAATATTCGTTCGGTTTCCCACGGTGGATCGGACGATTATCAATCCATGCGCGAGGCTTTGACACGGCGCTTCTTGCGTTGGAGAGACGCGGTTGAGTCGGGGCTCTCGCTGACGCCGGACGGGGTGGACAAGGCTGAAACCTGGCGCCTGCTGCCGGACCTGCTTTTGATTGACGGCGGCAAAGGACAGCTCAATGTCGCCTGGAGCGTATTAGCCGAATTTGGCTTGCGGGACCGGGTGCCGGTCGCGGCTTTGGCGAAACGCATTGAAGAAGTCTTCCTGCCCGAACAATCGCAGTCAGTGCTGCTGCCCCGCCGCAGCGAAGCGCTCTATCTTGTTCAGCGCGTGCGTGACGAAGCGCATCGCTTCGCCATCACCAGCCATCGCAAGCGTCGGCGCAAGATGAGCCTCGCCAGCCGCCTGGAGACAATACCGGGTGTGGGACCCAAACGCCGCAAGGTCTTGCTCAAACACTTTGAAAACTCGATTGACGCCATCAGAAGCGCCAGCATCAACGAACTGGCGGAGGTCAATGGCATTAACAAGGAAGTCGCTTTGGCGATCAAGAGCCATCTGGATTGAAGATTGCGGTCACTCCTGCGCGGAGCAATCAAAGTTTTCGGCCGCAAGAATGGCTTCCAACTGGGCGATCAGCGGACTTATATGGTTCTGTACAACGTTCCAAAGCGTGTCGAGATTAATATCGAAATAAGCGTGCGCCAGCCAATTGCGTATGGCCTTCATGCTTGACCAAGGCAGGTCGGGTTACCTGGCGCGACACTCGGGCGACACGGAACCGACGGCCTCTCCCAGAATCTCCAGCAACCTGGCCAGGATTAATTGCAAGCCTTCGTCCTTCGAAAGCGACGCTCGTGTGTGTCCCTGTGCGAATCTCTGAGCCTTCTGAGCGGCTTCAAGCGCGTGGCACAGCCTTGCGCGGTCATTCTCCCGGCTGGATTTCAAAGATCAGTCTTGCTTCCTCACATACCGATTGTCGGAAATAGCGACTCAAATCTTCCGGAGTTCGCAAGTCAACTTCTCGGCCGATAATTCGGCTTAGGTCAACCATGTGTTGGAAGAAGGCCATACCCACCTGGGCCCCAGCTACATACTCCACCAGCAAGTCTATGTCGCTTTCGGAGCGCAAATCCCCACGAAGCGCCGAACCGAAGACGGACAAACGCCGAATCGGCTGACTTGCGCAGTATTTGCGAATGGCGTCCAGGGGCAGGCCCATCGCCGTTTCAGGATTCAAAGCGTACCTCTCGATAACGTTATATATAGTTTAACGCAAATCGCGCCTATATATACAACTGATGCACGTGACGAATGAAGTCCTGCCCCCGCAGTATCTCCATCAAGGACTCGGGAAGCGCCTCGTCAAAATTAAGCACGGTCAGCGTATTGCCGCCCGGTTCGGCGCGCCCGGTATGCCAACTGGCGATGTTGATGCCGTTTTCCGCCATCAGGGTGCCGACTCGGCCGATCACGCCGGGCTTGTCATAACTGCCCATGATAAGCAGATGTCCGCGCGGCTCGAAGTGGATACGGTAGCTGTTAATCTGCAGGATATAGGGCTTCTGCCGGTCCAGCAGGGTCCCGGCGATGCTGATCTCCTCGCTGTCATCCAGCGTAATCTGGCAGGTGATGACATTGCTGTATTCGCTGATTTTGATGCCTTTGGCCTGCGTGATCCGCCAGCCATGCTCGGTCGCCAAAACAGGGGCGTTGACATAGCTCACCTTTTCGCCGTGTATCGGCGTTAGCAACCCCTTCAAAATGCCGACTGTCATCGGCTTGATCAGCCCGTTCATGTCCTCGCCAATGATCTCGATGGCGATGCGCCGAATGGGACCGCGAGCCAAAATGTGCTGCAAGCTGCCGATGCTTTCCGACAATTGCATATAAGGACGGGCGTCGCTGTAATTCAAGCCCGGCAGCAGCGGCATGTTGACGACATTGCGGTAGTCGCGGTCGTCCAGCGCGTCAATCACTTGCTTGACGATCTGAATGGACAGATCTTGCCGGGCTTCCGCGGTATTGTCGCCGATATGCGGCGTATGAATCACCTTATCCAAACCGATCAGGGGGCTGTTGAAGGGAGGCTCTTCGTTCCAGACGTCCAGGGCGACGCCGCCCAGGCGCCCGTCCTTTAGCGCGTCCGCCAACAGCGCTTCCTTGATGACGCCGCCGTGCGCAGTATTAATGAAGCAGGCGCCGGGTTTCATCTGGTCCAGCATGTCCGCCGTGAAGAAGTCGACGGTCTCGTCCGTGGCCGGCACATGCAGACTGACATAGTCCGCCGACCCCAGCAATTCGCGCAAGCCGACCAATTGAATGCGTTTGTCATTGACCTGCTCTTCGCGGATATAGGGATCGTTTGACAAAACGCGCATGCCGAAGGCTAAACAGAGATGCGCGACGCGCTGCCCGACCCGACCCAAACCGATGATGCCGACCGTTTTGCCATGCAATTGTTTACCGACTTGCGGTCCCCGGTCAAAAAGCCACCAGCCTTCGCGCAGGCTGTCATGGATATCGGGCAGATTGCGATTGAGCGCCAACATCAAGGTCAGCGTATGTTCGGCGGCGGCGATGGCGCTGACGCCGGGGATATTCATGACCAGGATGCCGCGTTCTGTGGCATGATCGATGTCGATCCCGGTCAAGCCGGCGGACATACGCGCGATCAGTTTCAGGTTAGGCGCGTGTTCCAGCAGCGGCGCGTCCAATTTGAAATCGGAACGCGTGATGATGGCGGTGGCGTCGCCCAGCGCCGCGCGCACGTTGGAGGTTTTTGGCGGGACGATGATTACATCGACATCGTCGGTCGCCTCCAGCAGGGCGATGCTCTCGGCTGTGAGGTCTGTCGCGACCAAAATCCGCCGCATGTGCTTCACAGCGCCAACTGCCCGGGTCGAGGCAGCTTGATCTCTTGTCTGGGCGCGGCAGTTCTGGTCGCTGCCGCCGAGCGGCTGGCTCAAGCGAACAAACCTTTCCTTTCGAATTCCGCCAATATGTCGTAGAGGCTCTCGTAAACGCGTTTGTTGATTCCGGCGAAGTCATCAAGAGTGGAATGCGACAGGTCGGGCACGGAATAACAGGTCATGCCCGCCGCCAATGCCGACAGAGTCCCGGCCGGGCTATCCTCTAGCGCCAGGCAGCGCGCGGGCGCGTAGCCCAGCTGCTCGGCGGCGTAAAGATAAATATCGGGCGCCGGTTTGCCTCGCGCCATATGCTGCGCTGAATAACGCTGCGGGATCAACCCGTCCCAACCAAGCAGATCCACAAAATGGTCGATAACGCAATCCCAGGAGCTTGAGGCGATTGCCCGAGGGATCTCTCGCTCGGCGACAAATCGGATGATTGCTTCCGCGCCCGGGCGGGGCTGAATCTTCTCCAGAGGCATCCCTAAAATGCGCCCGGTAATCTCTTCAATGATCGCCTCGGGCGATTCGCCCACCTTGGGATAATGGCGGTGGATGATGCGCGCGAACTCATCCACGCGAACGCCGATCGTTTGCTCGCGCACATCTTCGGCATAGGTATAGCCAGCGCCTTCAATCATTTCGATCTCCGCCTCGTGCCAAAGCGGTTCCGAATCGACCAGCAGCCCGTCCATATCGAAGATTATCGCGTCGAAACTCATGTCGTATGTATGCCTTCAAATGCCTGAATAAACTGGTCAAGTCGCTTACTTGCTTGGAAGCTGACCGCCTCCGAATCACGCGCCAGACCGATGCCCTTGAGATAGAGCGATTCGAATGCGCCGCCCGCCACAGTTTGCCAGCCGGCGCGTCCAGCTGCAATTGGCAGAATCGGCGCCAGTGAACAGGCGCTCACAAAGACTTCGGACTCCGCTTTCACCTTGTCCCGCGCCAACACGCCGCCATAACCAATGAAGAGATCGACCTGTTCTTTGGTGGCAAGATCGCTTGCGCCGTCGCCGATCATGATGCGCCGCCCGGGAGTATCACCCGCCAGCTCGCTGATAATCTGCGACTTGCCTTTTGATACCGTCAGCGGACCTTGATCGAAATCCAGATAGGTCTGCGCATGTTGGATCTGTGGCTCGTGATAGCGCCACCACTGCCCGGATAGTTCGTTGTATTCCAATTCGACAGCGCGGATACGCGCGGCATCCACCCCCAGTCGCCGGCCGAAACCTTTCACGGCATCGATCAATCCGCCGCTGATGATGAAAACCTGCTTGCCCAGGTAATGGAGCGCCGCGATCACTTCGGCCGCGTCCTCGACCATGGTTTCCCAGTAGCGTTCCTCAATCGCCTTGAGTTGGGCGCGCGTGGGACGGATGGCGCGCAAACGTTTGCCATACACTTCGGCGAGATCAAGCTCGCCGTCCATGGCCTTGTTGGTCAGCAGGCCGACGCGGCCCCCCTTGCCTTTGAAGCGAGCCAGCTCGTCAATGCCCTCGATCCCCGACAAGGTGCTGTCGCAGTCGAAGAAGATCAGGTCGTAACTTTGCCAACCGGCGTCGGGCATATTTCAATCCTCAGCAGCCGCCAGAACACCATCATTATATCCGCGAGAACAGATATATGAACAGCGCTATACCAGGTATCTTGATCCGATTTGATCAGCCATAGCGCTAGCCTGTTGTCCGGAACTTAAGGACTTGTAACCCCGCTTGAATCCCGCCCCTGTCTGTCCTATAATCGACCGCTAGTTTTGGACGTTCCTGTATCCAAATGCGGAAGAAGGAGCCAACGTTTGGCGCGGAAACCTGCGGACCAATCTGTAGATCGCGAGGATATTCTTTGGGCAGCGGCTGAAGTGCTGCGGCGCAAGGGTTACGATGCCACGACCATGAAAGATATCGCTGCCCAGGTAAATCTAACCGCCGCCAGCTTATATCATCATTTCAAGAACAAAGATTTCTTGCTCCTGAGCGTGCTGGAGGTCGGGCATGAATTGGCGACGGCAAGGCTGGAGCGCATCGTCGACTCGGATATGTCTCCCAGCGAAAAGTTCGCTGCCATGGTTCGCTCGCATATCGTCAGCATCAGCGAGAACGTCGCCGTTAGCGCGGCAATGGTCTTTGAGATACGGGCGCTGCTCAATGTGAATCAAGGTACCAGGAATGGCAAACGCAAGTTTCATGAAGAATATGTCGAGCGGCGCAACCATTTCTTTGAGCGCCGCGACTATTTTGAGAGTTTGTTTCACGATACGTTGGCTGCTGGTATTGAAGCTGGGGAGTTTCGTCCGGTCGATGCGGCAATCGTAACCAAGACCATCCTGGGCGCGCACAACTGGATCGGCGTCTGGTACCGCGAGGGCGGGCGGCTCACTGGCGACGAAGTGGCGGATGTGATGGCCGACTTTTTTATGTCGGCGTTGCGCCGCGAGGTAAGCAAGTCAAGTCCCCTTGGCGAATAGCTCGGTTTGGCCGTTTTCCCGACCATCAGAAAGAAGGCAACAGGTGCAAAGAATCCTCATCACAGGCTCGAATCGAGGCATTGGCCTTGAATTAGTTCGCCAATACGTGGGTGACGGCGATGTCCGCTTGTTTGCTACCTGCCGCAATCCGGACAAGGCGCAGCAACTGCAAGAATTGGCAGATCTTTATGCTGGCCTGCTCCACGTCCTGCAAATGGATATTACTGATGAAAACTCGATCGCGGCCGCCGCGGCCGCTGTTGCGGCAAAGGTTGACGGACTGGACCTGCTCATCAACAACGCTGGCATTGGCGGCGACGACCACGCCCGAATCATGGGGCAACTGACGGCATCTGAGGTTGGCAGAGTCATCACGACGAATGCCGTGAGTCCGCTGATTGTCACGCAGGCTTTTCGCGGTTTATTGAAGCGCGGATTGAACCCGCGCGTCGTGATGATCTCCTCCGGCATGGGCTCGCTGCAGCGGGCGGACGGCCGTTCGTACGCCTATCGCATGAGCAAGGCGGCGATGAACATGGCGGCAAGAGTCCTGGCATTTGATGACGCGCTGGCCGGCGTCACGTCGGCGTCCGTCAATCCTGGCTGGGTTCAAACGGACATGGGCGGACCAAAGGCCGCGCTCACACCGGAAGAGTCGGCGAGCGCGTTGCGCGCCCTGTTCAAACGGTTGACGCCCGCCGACAATGGCAAGTTCTTTCAGTACGACGGCAGCGAGCTGCCTTGGTAAGCGTTGCCGCTGCAAAGCGAGAGCGGGAATCAGGATCGAAAGGCGATAGCGTAAATGGGACGGCAAATCAAGAAGGCGGCGGTCATCGGTTCCGGCACGATGGGCGGCGGTATTGCAGCGCTTCTCGCGGGCGTCGGCATTGAAACGCTGCTGCTGGATATCCCGCCGGGTGACAGCTCGCCCGAGGACAGCGCAAGGGTCCGCAACGCGATTGTCAACGGGAATTTGAAATCATTACAGAAAATGCGCCCGGCGCAGCTCTACAGCCCGGCTGATCTGGCGAACATTCGCGTCGGCAACATCGAGGACGATCTGGAAAAGGTGGCTAACGCCGACTGGGTAGTCGAAGCGATCGTCGAAGTCCTCGACATCAAGCGCATGCTCATGGCGCGTCTGGTCGAATGCGTCAAGGACGATGCGGTCGTCAGCAGCAATACCTCCGGCATTCCCATTCACCAAATCGTCGCGGGTTTGCCGGGGGGCTTCGCGCGGCGCTTCCTGGGAACGCATTTCTTCAATCCCCCGCGTTACCTGCGGCTGCTGGAAATCATCCCGCACGCCGGTACCGATCCCGCCATCGTCGACTTCATGATGCGCTTCGGCGCTGATGTTTTGGGCAAGGGCACGGTCCGCTGCAAGGATACCCCCAACTTCATCGGCAATCGCTTCATGTCGCTTTCGGGCATGCAAGCGACCAATTACGCGCTGGATCACGGCTATACCGTCGAAGAAGTGGATGCCTTGACTGGTCCGCTGATCGGTCGCCCAAAGACCGCCACCTTCAATCTGAACGATCTGGTGGGCTTTGACATCGCGGTGGGGGTGGCGCGCAATCTTTATGAAGCCATTCCCGATGATCCGGCGCGGGAGATATTGACGCACCGAAAGAATGCCGAACTTTCGGACAAGCTGCTGGAACGCGGATGGCTGGGACGTAAGACCGGCAGAGGCTTTTATCACATGCGGCGCGACGGCGGCAAAAAGGAATTGTGGGCGCTCAACCTCGATACGCTGGAATACGAGCCGCCCAGCAAGCCGCGATTCGATAGCGTAGGTCAGTACCGCAAAGTTGAGCCGCTGGGCGAACGCATACGGCTGCTGATCAACGCCGATGACCGCGCGGGAAAGTACCTCTATCATTTGCACGCCTTTTTGCTGGCGTATGCCTCGCAGCGCGTGCCGGAAATCACCGACACCATTGTCAACATTGACAACGCGCAGAAATGGGGTTTCGCGCACCAAATGGGCCCCTTCGAAATCTGGGACGCCATCGGCGTCGCCTCAACCGTCGATCGCTTTGAGACCGACGGTTATCCGGTGGCGGATTGGGTCAGGGACATGCTCGCCGCCGGCCACGCCAGCTTTTATCAACGAGACGACGGCGGGAAAATTATCGGCTATTACAGTCCGCAGGTTCGCACTTATCAGCCACTCCTCAAAGATCCGCGGGAGATCACCGTTGCCGACTTGCGCGCGTCCGGCGCCGAAGTTTACAGCAATGGCGACGGAAACATCTACGACATGGGCGACGGCGCTTTACTCTGGGAATTCAACACCAAGCAGAACAGCATCACCCCCGGCTTGATCGAATCGGGCTGGAAGGCGTTGGACCTGCTGGATTCGCCCCAATACCGAGCCTTGGTCATTGGCAATGACGGCGAGCGCTTTTCCATCGGCGCCAACCTTGATCCATCGGCTTTAATGGCTGGACTTGAAGGCATCGAAAAAGCGCTGGTCTCCCTGCAAGATCTGACGAATGCGCTTCGCTATGCGCCCAAGCCGGTCGTTGTAGCAGCGCATAATATGGCGCTGGGCGGTGGCGCGGAACTGGTGATGTCCGGCAGCGCGGTCGTGGCGTATGTCGAGCTTTACATGGGACTGGTCGAGGTTGGCGTCGGCTTGGTTCCGGCGGGCGGCGGCTGCAAGGAGTTGGTTCGACGGCTGGTGAATCCGCTGGCGACTGCCGGCTCGGACGATGTCTTGGCGGGCTTGCAGAAAGCCTTCGAGACCATCGCCACCGCCAAGGTCAGCGGCAGCGCCAAAGAAGCGCAATCGCTCGGCTTCCTGGCAGCATCTGATAAGATTGTCATGAACAGATCGCATTTGCTGGGCGAAGCGAAGGCGCTGGCGCTGGCATTGAGCGAGACCTATCGGCAGCGCAAGCCGGAAGCGGTCTATGCCGCGGGGCGTGACGCCTACGCGGCGCTCTTGCTCGGCGTGGCGGGTTTCCAGGAAGCCGGATATGCCAGCGAACACGACGCCTTGATCGCGCGCAAGCTGGCGTACATTCTTACCGGCGGGGCTTTGGCCGAGCCGCAGTGGGTCGCTCAGCAGTACCTGTTGAATTTGGAGCGTGAGGCTTTTTTGAGCTTGATCATGGAGACGAAGACGCAGGAGCGCATCATGCACATGCTGCAGACGAATAAACCCTTGCGGAATTGAGCTAGCAAGAAAGGATTTACCATGCGCCAGGCAGTCATAGTCGCAACTTCACGCACAGCGGTCGGCAAGGCGCTGCGCGGCAGCACCAAGAACGCCCGTTCGGACGACATGGCGGCGACGGTCATCGCCGACCTGCTCGACAAGACCGAAGGCAAGCTTGATCCTGCCGATATCGACGACGTGATCATGGGTTGCGCCATGCCGGAGGGATCGCAGGGCATGAACTTCGCGCGCGTGATCGCCTTGCGCGCCGGATTGCCGGTCGATACTCCCGGGCAAACAGTCAATCGCTTCTGCTCCAGCGGTTTGCAGACTATCGCCCTGGCTGCCAACAGCATCATCGCCGACCAGGCGGATGTTGTGATCGCGGGCGGCGCCGAATCGATGTCCTCCGTGCCGATGACCGGGCATCACTTAAGCCCGAATCCTCACATGGCGGAAAACGATCCCAATGTCTATATGAGCATGGGGCTGACCGCTGAGCGGGTCGTCAGCGAATTCGGCATTGATCGCGAAGACATGGATCGATTCGCATACGAAAGTCATCGCAAGGCAGCCGCCGCTACCGACGCGGGAATTTTCGCCGAAGAGATCGTGCCCTTCGCCTGGGAAGAGACCGTCGTCGGCGACGATGGTATGCCCGCCACAATAACCAAAGTCCTTGACCAAGACGAACATCTTCGCCGCGAAACCACAATGGAAGCGCTTGCCGGACTCAAGCCGGTCTTCAAAGCGAAGGGATCGGTGACCGCCGGCAATTCCAGCCCCTTGAGCGACGGCGCGGCCGCGGTAGTCGTCATGGACAGGGAAAAGGCCGAAAACTTGGGTTTGAGGCCCCTGGCTCGATTTGTAGGATTCTCAGTCGCTGGCGTCCGGCCGGAGATCATGGGCGTTGGTCCCATCAAAGCGGTGCCAAAGGCGCTGAAACGATGTGGCATGACGCTCGACGATATTGATGTTATCGAGCTGAACGAAGCATTTGCTTCGCAGTCGCTGGCGGTCATGCGCGAATTGGAACTGAATCCGGAAATCGTCAACGTCAATGGCGGGGCGATCGCTCTCGGTCATCCTCTGGGATGTACCGGCGCCAAGCTGACGGTGCAGCTCATCAACGAGATGAAACGGCGCGGTAGCAACTATGGCATGGTCACGATGTGCATTGGCGGTGGCATGGGCGCGGCCGGCATCTTCCAGAACCTCAACTAGCGGCAGCTTTACGGCAGCATGTTGGCCGCCGGCAAGGGCAATCTGAATTCTACAGTTGTCCCGCGTCCAAGTCCCTCGCTTTTGACGTCAATAGCGCCGCCATGCGCTTCAATGATCGCGCGGACGATATCTAGTCCCAATCCTCTTCCGCGACTGCGGGATTGATCTGTCCGGTAGAATCGCTTGAAGATATGCGGCAAATCAGCCGGATCAATTCCCAGGCCATCATCCTTTTGCTCATTTGAAACAGTACCAGTATAACCCAAGCCTATACACTTAGCGGGTTTGGTTCAAGGTTGGAGGAAGACTCGGTTAGCGCCCTTGATCTCCCTCAGCCGCCGCTGTGACTCACTGCTTGCGCCCCCTGCTTCGGACGTTTCGGACTCCCGCCCAAATACGGGTCCGACTGTATGCGCCGATCATGGCGATGCTGGCGCTCCCGAGTTTGTTCTTCTTCATGTCTGCACCTCAACTTTCTGAACTTGTTCGGTTTTGCTGAGGAATTATCTCCTCATTACCCGCAGGCTAGCGATGAAATGTCGCAGAATTATCTCAGTTCCCGAGCAATTCGCCGGCGCTTCGGACGTATCGTTATTTTCTTTATGGGTCTACACTGGAGGGCATAGCTTTTCGAGCGCATTGATAGGGTTACCCGGGGCGGAGAATGTCAGCGTTTTATACGAGAGTGGCGCGCTTCTACGATGCGGAGAACAGTGACAAAACGGATGATTTGCAACTCTATAGCGAACTCGCCGAGGAGAACAAAGGCGATATCCTTGATGTCGGCTGTGGCACCGGTCGCGTACTGTTTCACCTGGCGCAGCAAGGGCATCGAGTCCATGGCATCGATAATGATCGCGCCATGCTGGACCGGCTTGAACGCAACCTGGAACAGGCGGCGCTGCTTGATGAAAAGATCAGCGCCATCCATGCTGATGTCTTGAAACATGAGTATCAATCGCGTTTCGCCTTGATCCTGTTGACCTATAACGTACTGATGCACTTTCACGAGCAAGACCAGCAGATCGCGCTGCTAGGCAAGCTGCGTCGCTGGCTTGCGGACGATGGCTTGTTGATCATTGATCTGCCCAACGCGGGTCCCGCATTCGCATCGCCAGATACCGAGGCGCCCACGTTGGAACGAACCTTTCTGGATCCGGAAACGGGCCACATGATTATGCTGCAATCTGTCAGCTTCATCGACCGCGCGCAGCAACTGCTGCATGTCGACTGGATCTACGACATAATCGATGGCGATGGCAGCGTTAAGAGGCTGTTCGCGCCACACAAACTTCGCTACTTTTTCCTGGCTGAACTCAAACTGCTTTTGGAACGCTGCGGTCTTGGGCTGGCGGCAGTCTACGGCGATACCGGCCGCGGAGATTACACATCCGAAAGCGAACGAATGATCGTCTTTGCCAATGCAGTCTGAGCGCCTCGCGATGATATCGTTAACTCGCCAGGGATCCTCCCTTTGCCGTTGTTTTCTATTTCTCTGTATCACGGCACTGGTTGCAGGATGCATGCTGACGGAGGTCAATCCAAGAAGATCTGCGCCGACGGCAATGCCTTTACCGCCGCGGCCAGTTGCCGAACCGACGACCGAGATATTATCGTCTGAAGAACTTTATAGGGACGACGCGAGCGTCATTGGACGCACGGACCCGAGTTTCGCCTCCTTGCCTGTCGACGCGGTACTTCCGCCAGCGCCTTTAGGGGATTCCACGCGTCGCGTCAAGGTCGTTTTGGAAGACGGCTCCGTTTTAGAAGGCGAACGCTACGGTTTCAGCGTGTTGCGCCAGCCGGGAATACTGATATTGAGTCGGGACGTTTCCAATTGGCGTCCGCTGACCAAACGCTTGGCGGAGCGGGGGTTTGTCGTCTTGGTCCTCGAAACCGGCGGTTGGTTGGAAGCGCATCACCTGACGACAATATTGCGCTCCCTGACCGCCATCAGCAAGGTAGACGCGGGCTGGATTGCCATTATTGGCGCGGAACGCTCCGCCGACCTGGCGCTGCTCGGCTGCGCTGTCAACGAATTGTGCGACGCTGCCGCGCTCCTCAGCCCCTTGTCCCGGGATACATTGCTGAACATGCTGTTGAGCTATGGCGCGCGACCGCTCTGGCTGGCTGCGGCAAGGGACGATGCCGAAGCCCATGCCGCGGCTCGGGCGCTGGCGCGCTCCGCCTCTGGCGAGGCGCAGCTACTCGAATTCGATCGGGGCAGAGGTGTAGAATTGCTGGTCAATCAACCCGAAATCGTGGACCAACTGGCGGAGTGGCTGTCATTGAATCTTGGCGGCTGAAGCCGATTAAAGGGGCAGCCGGTTGGCTGTCTCTCATCTAATAGATCGCGTCGCTCATGCAAGGAAAGGACTTGTTATTTTGCGTGAGCGCGACATTCTTGTGGACAATTCGCCGGTTACGCGCCGAGCGGCTGAAAGGGGAAAGATGTCGGAATTGCTCAATTATTTCGCAGATCGTACAGAATCCATGCTAGACGCGCTGACGGAGATGGTCAGGCGCGAGTCCTTCACGCGCGAGAAGGCGCAGGTCGACCGGCTCGTCGACTGGATGGGTGAGCGGTTCCAAGCCATGAAGGCCGATTCGATCCTCCGCTATCCGCAGGAAACATGCGGCGACTTTTTGCTGGCCAAGTGGAACGCGGACGCGCCCGGCAAGCCATTCCTTTTCTTGGTCCACGTCGATACCGTGCATCCGATCGGATCGCTGGAAACCATGCCGATCAAGATCGAGGACGGACGCTATTATGGTCCCGGCTCACTTGATATGAAGGGCGGCACGGTCATTGCTCTGGAGGCCATCGACGGTTTGAGGAAGCGAAGCCAGTTGCCGGCTCGTCCTATTCTCTTTTTGGTGACCACGGAAGAAGAAATCGGCAGCCCCGTTTCCGAACCGCTGATCAAGCGACTGGCAGCGCATAGCGAACTTGTGCTAGTGATGGAGCCAGCAACCAAAGAAGGCACGATCAAAACCTGGCGCAAGGGCGGCGGCAAATACGAGTTGATCGTGAAAGGGAGGGCGGCGCACGCCGGCATCGCGCCACAGGAAGGCATTAACGCCATCATTGAATTTGCGCAGCAGGCTCTGGAAATCAATCGGCTGAACGATCTCAAGTATGGCACATCAGTCTCGATTACTGTGGTAGAGGGAGGCTCCGCCGGCAACGTGATTCCGGCGCGGGTCGAAGCTCATATTGATACGCGCGTCATGACCATCGACGCGATGAATAGCCTGCACGACGCGCTTACCAGTCTCTATCCCAAGATGCCCGGCGCAAAGGTGATTTGCAGGCGGCACGGGCATCGCCCGCCCATGGAACGTCGCTCGGGCTTGTTTGAAAAGGCGAGGTCCATTGGCGACAAGCACGGGATAACAATATTCGAAGGCGGAACCGGCGGTGGCTCGGACGGCAATTTCACTGCGGCCATGGGCGTTCCCACGCTGGATGGCTTGGGCGCGCATGGCGATGGCGCGCATGCGCCCCACGAACACGTCATTATCAGCAGCTTGCCGCGCCAGGCGGCATTGATCGCGGCGCTGCTCCTGGAGTGGAACGCCGAAGGCTGAGCCTCATTGACCACATTTTGCGAGTCGTCAGTTGTTGCAATCGTACAAGGGACGTCGGCTATTCTTGGCGCATCTTCCCCGTTTTTGACGCGCGCGGCGACGCTAGAATTGCCGTGTTTATCAATTCAAATTCTTTTCGCGCCATGGAAGTCCTGTTCTTTTCCGCATTTGCGCTATCGCTAGCTTTTGCCGTCCAGCCCGGCGTCATCGGATTTGAAGCCTTGCGGCGCGGCATCGCCAGCGGTTGGAGCGCTGCCCTGCATGTCGAGTTGGGATCGCTGGTGGGCGACGCGGTCTGGGCGGCGCTGGCGCTATTGGGCGCGTCGGTATTGTTTCAAAACCGTTTTGTGACTCTGCTGCTCGGGCTATTTGGCTCTGTGCTTATCTTGCGCTTCGCCTGGGATGCCTGGCGAGCCTCGCGCCAAGATGTAGAAATCGCCGCGGACGGGAACGCGCGGAGCAATCACTTTGTCGCCGGCGCCATGCTTTCTCTTTCCAATCCACAGAACATCACAGCCTGGCTAGGCATGAGCGGGACCATCATTGGCTTGGGATTCCTCAACCCGCAGCCGATTCATCTCTTGGTGTTCTTCTCGGGATTCATGATCGCGCAGGTCTGTTGGTGCTTCTTTTTCGCCACGGTGGTCGAATACGGGCGGCGACTGCTGAATCAGCGCATTTTTCGCCGGATTAACCTCGCCTGCGCGCTCTTCCTTGCCTATATTGGCTGCAAACTGTTTGCGCAGACCTTTCAACTGGCGCTGACTTAATCGGAGCCAGTTGCGACTGGCGACTGCGGGGGGGATTTCGTCGACAAATCGCGGGTTGTCGCTAAATCTCGACGTAGCGCTTCCACACTTCGGGACCCGAACCAAGCGCGATCACGAGATAGCTGGTACGCGGGGTTTTCGGTTCCCAAAGCAGACGCATGCCGGCGACGTTATGCAGTCGGTTGCTTTTGCGGTGGTTGCATTTGGAGCAGGCGCAGGCAGTATTGGACCAGGTATCCTTGCCACCCTTGGATCGCGGAATGATGTGATCAATGGTGAAATCTCGCTTGCTGAGCACTCTGCCTTTTACCAGCGTACCCATCTTGACTCCGCAATAGATGCAGGTGTAGTTGTCGCGCACAAGTACGCCCTTGCGGCTCCAGTGAGATTTGCGACGCGGGACGTTGACGTAGGACCGGAGCGCGATCACTGAGGGAACCTCGAACTTGGTGCGGACCGTGTTCAGGTATTGCCCGGTCTGTTCAACCGCGATCGCTTTGCCCGCAAGCAACAGGTTGATCGCGCGCTGCACCGTTATTACGGACAGGGGTTCCCACGTGCTACCGTTGAGCAGCAGGACTCGATTCTGCAAAACGACGGACCTGGCCACTATACCTTGAGCCTCTCAACTTGCCTTTCAGATCTCAAGTATTGACTGCAACCTATTATATACATGAAATCCGCGCTTTGACGAATATGTATTTCGTCACAGATGACTGCCGGCGCGCCGGCGAATCACTCGCGGGCAAATGACCGGGCGCCGGCATTCCGAATGAAGCTCGGCAATGTCACAGATAGGCCTCACTCGGCTCTCTCCTCGGGGACTGTCACAACGGGCTTTTCCAGGATTCTCAGCTCGGGCCTCCTTCGGGCTCGATTCTCTTCAAGCTCGTTGATGCTCTCTTGAGCGATATAGCTCACTTCTTTAAGCCAACTGATGAGTTGCGCGGCGTTCTCGAAATCCGCGAGGCGCGGCCAGCGATCTTCGCAGATTGCTGAATGCAGCTCGTCGAGTAGTTCGTAAGCCAGGTGCAGACGCCTGGCGCTTTCTAGATCTTGGTCCTGTTGCGGTACACTTCTGCTCATGCTTGTCATGATGTCTTCGTCTGTTCTGTTTCGATCCATATTCAATAAAAAAGGGCGTGTGACTTTTGCCGTCTCACGCCCTTTGCTTGGCTTTTATCGCAGGTGACAGATTCCTGCCTTAGCGGTGGAAACTGTCGTCGTGAGATCGACGCTTCGATTGATTCGGACTGCCAGCCGGATTCATATTGCCTGCGCTGCGATCGCTCCTTCTAAGAGCTGCTTCCTCTGCGGAGACGGTTGACGGATTGACGCTTCTCTTGGCATTTGCCGCCGGTCGACCCTTTGAAGAGACGGCTGGATGCCTTGCCGTTACACGCGAGAGGATGCCGGAGCGCGGACGCGCTGGCTGAACCAGGCTTTGCCTATGTTGGCTGAAACTGGTCATTTGTCCTTTTGGAGCGCCAATTCAAATGCGCTCGTCCTCCTTTCCGCGTGTCGGGGCAATTTGAAACTGCATCGGTCGTCGGTTCATTCAAACCTTCAACAGTATGTCATTGTGGCTCTAACAAGTCAATTACGGCGATTATTACAGCCTTGGACTAAGCCTGTTTCTCGATCACGGTCGAGTCCAACATGGCTTGAATGCTCTTGCCGGTGATAAACACGCGGCGCATCCCGGCCGGTTTGCTAACCTGCAAATGCCCGTTCTTGATTAATCGCTTGAGCGTGCTCAGGCTGACGCCGAGCAGTTCGGCCGCTTCTTGCCGGTTATAGACCGCGTCGGGCTTGATATCGAATTTCTGGATTTCCGCCATCGTCCCTTCCTTTCTTGGCCAGTCAAGAATACTGGCGAATGGTTTTCAAAAGATTACGTATATTATATAGAGTTTATTATGTTCCACAATGGTTCAGATTATGCAATACCGCGCAGAACGGATTTTGGAGATTCTGAATCCGGCCGGCGCCGTATAATATGGAATCTGCGCCACCTAACGGAGACTGACCATGCGCGACAGACCAAAGGTCGCCGACGAGCGGATTGTTGCGGGACTTGAATATGCCTACGGCATTTCGGTGAGGGCTGTAGAATTCTTGCCCATAGGCAATGACGCGGCCGCATCGACCTTCCGAGTTCGTGGAGAGCGGCGCGCCTTTTTCTTGAAGCTGCGCCGGGGCTCCCCCAATCGCGCCTCATTGATTCTTCCCCATCATTTGCGGGTGAACGGCGTCGAGAGCGTGGTTGCGCCGCTGGTCACAATTTCGGGCGCGCTTTTCGCTGAATTAGACGAATACAGCCTGATCCTCTATCCCTGGATTGAGGGCGAATCCAAGTTGGGCAAGACGCTCAGCTCGCGGCAATGGCGCGCGTGGGGCGCGATCATGCGCGCCATTCACCGCATATGCCTTAGCGAGGAACTCAAAGCGCAATTGCCTGAAGAACAATATGGCAAACGCTGGCAAGACAGGCTGGAGAAAGTCGAGCGCGCGCTAGAGCGAATTCACCAGCCCCACATATTTGCAAATGAATTGGCGGCGCTCTGGCGCCAAAAAGCCGCGAAGATAGAACAAGCGCGCGAGCGCTATTTGTCCCTGGGATCGCGCTTGCAAGCGCGAGGCCATGAACATGTCATTTGCCACGCCGATATCCATCCGGCCAACATCATGGTCGACGCCGCCGGCGCCATTCACATCGTCGACTGGGACGAGGTCATGCTCGCGCCCAAGGAAAGGGACCTGATGTTTTTCCTTGTCGACGGCCATTCAAATGATGCCGTTTCCGCGTTTATGGACGGCTACGGCGATTGCCAGGTGGACAAGATTGGGCTCGCTTACTACCGTTACGACTGGGTGCTGCAAGAATACTGCGACTACGGCGAACGCGTATTCCTGTCAAACGAGTTGAGCGACCGCGAATTGCAGTTCTCTATTGATGAATTCAAGAGATTGTTCGCGCCCGGAGATGTGGTTGAGTTGGCGGATCTAGCCTACGAAGACAACGGGGAATGCCCTACATAGCCTTTGAGTCAACCATCTGTATCATTTGCTCCGCATCATCAACAAATATGCCGCAGGGACCGCCTTGCTCGCTCACTTTCATCTCCACGACAGTCCCGTCGAAATTCAGTAAAGGATGATAAAACTCGGCTACTTTTTCCGCTTCGCCGACGACATAATGCGCGATCAATGCCCGGCGAAAGCGGGACTCGCTGGAATTGGGATAACTGCCGTGGATAACTTGACCGTTGAAAAAGAGGACGTCGCCCGCGCGCATCAGGACCGGGACTGGCTCCTTCCCCGGCGGGATCGGCACGGTCTTCGAACTGAAACTCTGCGACAAGTCAGCATCAATCAAACAGAGTTGCGGCAGATCTTGCGTGCCGGGCACGATCTGAATGCAGCCATTGTCTTCGTCACAGTCATCGACGGCCATCCAGGCCGCCAGGCAAGTACCGGGCCGGACGCGCAAGGATTTCTGATCTTGGTGCAGCGCTTGGCCGCGCGCGCCCGGCGGCTTGAAATAGAACATGGTCTGCGCGGCGTAGGGTTCGCGGCCGAGCAGGGCAGTGGTCCAGTGGCGCAGCCGCGCGTCCAGCAGCCAATCAAGCGACCGTTGATCGAATCGATGCGGATGCACCAGGCGCGGGTACGCCTTGAGCGGATCGTCGTTTCCCAGCAGCGTCGCCTTGTCTGCTTCGTAGCCATGCCCCTGCTTGTTCAAAGCCATAAAATGCGCCTTGAGCGCGTCGACCTCGTCCCGCTCGAATAGTCTCGGCACAAGCGCGTATCCTTCCTTGCGGAATTGATTGATGACTTCATTAGCGTTCATGACCGTTCTCCTAGTTTCTCAAGAGACCCAAAAGGCGGGGCGCCAACGTGGCATAGGCCTCATATAGCCAGGGCCGCGGCGCGTAATCCCAGGCGCCGATATGCCGGACCACCTGTCCGCGGAAACCACGCTTGAATTGATAGACTCCCCACATGCTGTCGCTTTCATCAAAGACATCGGGGGCGCCCCACATATCATAAATGGCGTAACCTTGGCCCTTGGCCCACTTCATCGCTTCCCATTGTAACAAGTAATTTGGCATCCGCTGCCGCTCCCGGTCCCCGGAAGCGCCGTAGAAATACCAGCAGGTCCTGCCGAAGTGGAAGAGGATGACATGCGCGATCGGCTCTCCTGCATATTCGGCGATCAGCGCATGAGCCAGCCCGTCTCGCATAAAGGCTTGCCAGGCGCGTTTGTAATAGTCATAGCCTCGGATCAGAAACCCGTCGCGCGCGGCCGTGACTCGATAAAGCTCGTACAATATCGCGAGATCATCATCACCTGCGGCGCGAACTGTCACGCCCTTTTTTTTGGCTCCGCGGATCTTGCGCCGCGTATTGCCGCTCATCGCCATCAAGAGCTCGTCGTCGGTCTGGCTGAGGTCGAATTTAATCGTATTGCGAAATTGTACTTGCGCATCCGAATAGCGCCACCCGCGGTCTTTCAACTGCGCACAAATTCGGCGCCCCAAGGCCGTGTTTTTTTCGCCTTCGTCCCCCGGAACACCCGTCGCCAAAACGACATCCGGGTCGATTTTCAGCCAGACTGCGCCCATGTCCCTTGCGCGAGATTCCAGCGCGTCAAGCACTTCAAGAAAGACCGGCTCGTTGTCGTAATCCAGCGCCGGTCCCTTGCTGACGTACAGGACCTTAAATGGTCCCATGCCGCGCATGCCCAGGCTCGCCAGAGCAACCGGAATCCCGTCGCGCTCGAATGCCAAGCGAGTCGGTTGCCAGCCGACCGTTCGCCGCTTGAATTCGCCCCAATCCCAAGTCTGCAAGATATGCGCCGCCGGCAACTGCTTCAAGCGACTGTTCCATTGCTCGCGATCGGCGATCTCGGAAACGGTGAGGATAATGGATTCCTTTCCGGCAATCGCGAAACGCTAGCCGCTAAACTTGAGCGCCGTTCGGTAGGCGCCGTAGACCAGCGGATTAAAAGCCAAATCCCAGGCGCCTGCCGCGCGGCAGATTCGCCCTCCCCAGCCGCGCTTGAAGCCGTACACGCCCCATAAGCCGTCCGAACGCTGCTGAAACTGGGTTTCCAGAGTTTCCTGGTCGTGGTCGGGTATGCCCCACATATCGTAACAGAGGCAGCCGCGCGCTTTCGCCCACTGAATCGCCCGCCATTGCAAGCCATAGCTGGCGTAAAGGTTGCTATTCTCCCGCGATGACGCGCCGTAGAAATACCAGGCGGTAGACCCAAGGGCGAAGATCATGATCGCGCCCAGCGATTTGTCGTTGCGCTTCGCGAGCAACAGCGCGCCGTGCTCCGGGATCAACAGGTCGAAGACGCGCTCATAGTATTCTAGGCTATGCACGCCGAAGTCCTTGCGTTCGCCCGTCATCTGCATCAAACGATTGAAGTCTTGAAGGTCCTCCCGCGAACCTTGAATGTAGTCGATACCCGCTTTCAGGCTCTTGCGGACCTTGCGTCGCGTCCCTTGGTTCATGCGTTTTAGTATGATTTCGTCATCGTCTCTTATGTCAATTTGAATTGTATTGTTGGGTTGGATTGACTGCGGGCTTGGCGCGAATCCCATAGCCGAAAAATCCGGCGCCGGCTGATCTTGAAAATGTCCGGCTTCCACTTTAAGGAAGGCCGCGCCCGTCTCCGATCGGATCGCTCCCCAGAGCGCCGGATAATGCTCTTCGCCCGTCGCGTAGGGTCCGCGCGGCAGGTATGCCATTCTGCCCAAGCCGAGCGGCAGGGTCTTGAGCAAGACCGACGCTCCCGCCACGATCCCGCTGCCGTCTGATAGCGCGACGATTTGCGCGTCCCAGCCGAACTGTGATTTTAGCTCGCCCCAGGCTGCCAACTGCAACAGATGCGCCCGCGCCTGGCTGCGGACAAAATGATCCCAATCCTCGGGATTGGGGCGCAGGACGGTAAGCGTGACAAGACCTTCGCTCATGTCGTTATTCTGTGTTAGCTCATGTGCAAATCATAGACCGAGTTTGCCGCTTGAAAACGCGATTTTCGGGACAGACCGACCTCGCTCGAGGGGCGTCAGAAGTGGTATTGGCGTTCAAACGAAGGCATGAAAAAATCTCCCCAGTTTGGTCGCCAACAATCCGTTGCACTTGGGTACTGGTGATGATATACTAGCGGAGTTTGTGATAAATGGCGCAATCGGATGCCGAAATGCCGTTGGTCAGCGTCGCGGCATCTTTCCTAACCAGTTCGAGGGTATTGCTCCGATGAATGTACTGAACGAATGGGCTTTTGTCGGTTTGTTCGCGTTGATGGCGCCGGTATTCCCGGCTTTGCCGATCGTGATTGCCTGGCTTTTCCGTCCGCGCAAGCCCAACGTGCTGAAGAGTTCCACCTATGAATGCGGTGTGGAAACCATCGGTGATACCTGGGTGCAGTTTCGCGTTCAATATTATATCTACGGTTTGATTTTTCTGGTATTTGATGTGGAAATGGTTTTCTTGTTCCCGTGGGCTGTCGCCTATAACGAGATGAACCTGTTTGGATTCGTGGCGGGCTTCCTGTTCATCTTCTTGCTGACTGACGCGCTCTTCTACGCCTGGAAGAAGAACGCCCTGGACTGGAAGTAAGCTCGGGCGGAGGCTTGCCGGAGACGACTATGGACGAACTCTGTACCGGTCTGTGTAAATTGATGGTGGAGTCGGGAGCCGACGCCGGGTTGGCGCAGTTCGTCTCGCTGCTGGTTGGCGTCTTGCTGGTCAGCGGCGTGCCGCTGCTGACAGTCATCATCTTGATCTGGGTGGAGCGCAAAGTCGCCGCCAGAATTCAGGACCGCATCGGGCCCAACCGTGTGGGTCCTCTCGGACTGATGCAGACCTTTGCCGACTTGCTCAAGCTGCTCGGCAAGGAAGACATCACGCCGACCTCCGCCGATCGCGTGCTCTATAACGCCGCGCCCTTGGTTTCATTCGCATCCGTCGTACTCATTTGGGTAGTGGTGCCTTTCACGCCCTTCCATTTCGGCGTCGATTTAGAGATCGGCGCCTTGTATTTCGTGGCGATAGCGTCTCTAGGCACGCTTGCGATCATGACCGCGGGCTGGGCGAGCAACAACAAATATGCCTTGCTGGGCGCCTTTCGCGTGGTCGCGCTGCTGGTGAGCTATGAAGTGCCGCTTGTTTTCGCCCTGCTGGTGCCGGTGATGCTGGCTGGCAGCATGAGCATGCTTGATATCGTCAACGCGCAAACGGGCATGTGGTTCGTTGTGCTTTCGCCGCTGGCTTTCGCGATTTTCTACATTTCATCACAAGCTGAAACCGGTCGCGCGCCCTTCGATTTGATCGAAGCCGAATCGGAATTGGTGGCGGGCTTCAATATCGAATACTCGGGCATGAAATTCGGCATGTTCTTCGCCGCTGAATTCTTGCACGTCTTCACCAACGGCATCTTGATGGCGCTGCTCTTCTTCGGCGGTTGGATGGGACCGCTCTATTACGAATCGCCGCTGATCGCCTTCGCCTGGCTGGGCCTCAAAGGCGCGATCATCTATTTGACCACGCTTTGGCTGCGGAATACGGTCCCGCGTCTGCGCATCGATCAAATCATGGCATTCAACTGGAAGTTCCTGGTGCCGCTGTCCATTGCCAACTTGATTTTGCTTTCAGCCGCGCTAAAGATCATGCAAGAGTTGGGCATTGCGCCTCGCGACATGCTGTCCGCGAGCTTTGTGGATGTCTTGCCGACGACAGTCATCATGCTGTTGATCAACCTGGTGATGGTCGCTTACCTGCTGGGCATCTTGCGTAAGCGCGGGCAGGAAGCCCGCCGCGAGTCCGCCAATCAGGGGGCGCTGGCGCAGGTGGCGAGCGGCGCCGGGGACTAGGGAGACGCAGAAGATGGAATTGAACGCGGTCACCATCGGCTTTTTCGTTTTCACAATCTTGACATTGGGCGGCGGCATCGGCGTGGTGACGACCCGCAACCTGTTTCAAGGCACGATCTGGCTGATGGTCAGTTTGTTCGGCGTCGCCGGTTATTTCGTTTTGCTCAGCGCGCCTTTTTTGGCCGCGGTACAGGTATTGGTGTACATCGGCGCTATCGCAATTCTGATCACTTTCGCTGTCATGTTGACGCGCAGCGTCACCCGTATCAACGAACGATACATCCGGACAATACCGAGCTTTGTCGCCTCGCTGGCGCTTTTCCTGGTGTTGCTCTTCGGTATCACCGTGCCGATCTTCGGCGACTATCCCTCGGAGATGGCGCCGACAGTTGTGATGACCACGCGCGATCTCGGTGTCGCGCTCGTCGAAGGCAATGGCTATGT
Organism: Anaerolineae bacterium; assembly: GCA_034420635.1. Lineage (GTDB taxonomy): Bacteria > Chloroflexota > Anaerolineae > Aggregatilineales > Phototrophicaceae > UBA6055. The sequence goes on from DAOULD010000136.1 coordinate 86,845, forward strand.
GGTGCCATTCTTGCTGGCATCGGTATTGTTGACGGCAGCTATGATCGGCGCGATCTTCATCGCTCGCGATGAAGAAAGCTAGGGGGTAGGGACGCATGGTGCCTCTTTGGATGTATCTGGCGGTTGCCGCGGCGCTCTTTTGTATCGGCGTCTTTGGCGTCCTTTCGCGGCGCAACGCGGTAGCGATCCTGATGGGCGTCGAACTGATGCTGAACGCCGTCAATATCAATTTGGTCGCCTTCTGGCGCTATAGCGAAACGGGCACGTCTCTGCTGCTCAACGGTTATGCCTTTACCGCTTTTGTTCTCATTATCGCAGCGGCGGAAGCCGCTGTCGGCTTGGCGATCATTATCACCGTTTATCGCAATCGGCGGTCGGTCATACCGGAAGAAGCTGACACGCTGAAAGGATAAGGACCGCGATGGACTTCCTCAACGACGCGAATCTCACTCCCTGGCTGATCCCGGCGGGTCCGTTGTTGGCGTTCCTGATCATCACGCTTTTGACCAACCGTTCCAAGTTAGTCGCTGCCACAGACCATCACGAATATGGCGGTCATCATCCTGACTATGACGGGATGCAAGTGCCGGTCGTCAACAGATACAGCCGCGTCATCAGCGTCGCCGTCGGCATGGCCGGCGTCATCTTCGCGCTCTTGATCAGTTGGACTGTTCTTGCCGACGCGTCTCAGTTGCATCATATCGGCCAAGAAGTTCTTGCCAGCAGCATCGCCTGGATGGACACGGGCGGGACTTCCTTCTTCATGGGCGTGCTCGTCGATCCCGCTACTGTCATTATGCTGGTTATGGTGCCCATCGCCGTATTGATGATCTTCATCTATTCCATCGGCTACATGGCGCATGATCCGCGGCAAGCGCGCTTCTTCGCTCTGATCTCGCTCTTTGCCGGCGCCATGCTGACGCTGGTCGTGGCGGATAACGTGCTTCTGCTCTTTGTCGGTTGGGAGATCATGGGCGTCTGTTCCTATCTACTGATCGGCTTCTGGTTCGAAAAAGAGAGCGCCTACAAAGCCGCCATCAAAGCCTTTACCACGACTCGTATCGCCGATGTCATCATGCTGCTCGGCATTGCCTATCTCTACAGCGTCACCGGCACCTTGAGCTTTCGCGACATCATGTACAACCCGGAAACGCTCGATCTGCTGGCGACAACCACACCGATCATTTTCGGCGGCTGGACGGTCAGCGCGGCCAGCATCATCGGCATATTCCTCATCATCGGCACCGTCGGCAAATCGGCGCAATTCCCGCTGCACGTCTGGCTGCCCGATGCCATGGAAGGTCCCACACCGGTCAGCGCCATGATTCACGCCGCGGCCATGGTTTCCGCCGGCATCTTTTCACTGATTCGTCTTTATCCGCTCTTTGCCGCCGGTGGCGATCCACATCACGGCATTTTGACCGAGCCACTGGCTTTTATGGCTGTTGTCGGCGCTTTCACAGCGCTTCTGGCGGCGACGATGGCGGTTGCCCAGAGCGACGTCAAAGCCGTGCTGGCATATTCAACCATTTCCCAACTCGGATTCATGATGGCCGCGCTGGGCATTGGAGCCTATGTCGCAGCGGCTTTTCATCTTATTACGCACGCTTTCTTCAAAGCGCTGCTTTTCATGGCGGCGGGTTCTGTCATCCATGGCATGGAGCACGGTGAACACCACGCGCACGAGCACGGCGAGCACGACCACGATGATCACGGCCACGATCATCATTTCGATCCGCAAGACATGTTTAACATGGGCGGGCTGCGCAAGACCATGCCCGTGACCTTCTGGACCTTTTTGATCGGCGGTCTTTCGCTTTCGGGCTTGCCAATAATCACTGCCGGTTTCTGGTCTAAAGACGAGATTCTAGCCGATGCCTGGCTCGGGGTTGAGCGATACGGCAGCGGCGCGCACGGTTTGGTCTTTATCCTGCTTGCGATCGCCGCATTCATGACCGCCTTTTACACCATGCGCCAAATTGCCTTGACTTTCGGCGGCGACGCGCGTAGCGAAGCTGCGAAGCACGCCAACCTCGGGCAGGGGCTCGTCAGCTTTACCATGACGCTGCCTTTGCTGATCCTGGCGGTATTCGCGGTTGCGGCGGGCTTCGTTGGCGTACCCAGCGATTTCCCGGTCTTGGGACCGATCTTCTCGCCCCAGTACAACGCCTTCCATCATTTGATTATCGAGGCGCTGCCGCTGCCGGAAGCGACCGCCGCCTACGCCAGTTTGCCGGATTACCATCCGCATGCGCCGCCCTTCAACATCGTTCCTGTCGCCACGTCTTTCCTGGTCGCGTTACTGGGTTTGTGGTTCGGCTGGTTAATGTACTGGCGGAAGCCTCTCAAAGCGGGGCAGAAGGACCCGATGGAATCTCTACTCGGCGCCATGCATCCCGTCTTGAAAAACCGCTATTATCTCGACGATCTGTATGAAAAGGTATTCGTCAAGCCCTCGCAGTGGCTTGGCGTGCAGGTCATCGCTTTCCTGGACAAAGGAATCATCGATAGTTTCTTGCACGTCATCGGGCGCATTTTCACTTGGCTGGGCGATCTGGTCAAAGTCTTGAACCTGTGGCTGATCGATGGCGTCGGCGATGGCATCCCGATCGCGATTTTCAACTTTGGCGGCTGGTTGCGGCGCATGCAAACCGGCCGTGTCCAGCAGTATATGTTGCTGGTGCTGGTAGCGGCGGTTTTGATCGGAATCGTCCTGGTACTCTCGTCGGGCGCGGTCGAACTGCAATAGGGAGACGCATCTATGATACAGATATTCGGGATTGACGCGCTCTCTGTGCTGATCTTCGGTCCAGCGCTGGCCGCCTTCGTCGTCGCTGCGATGGCGCCGCTGGGACCAAGCAAATCAGTCGGTCGCTGGACCGCGCTGATTTGCTCGATTCTGCTGGGGATCCTGTCGATCGCGGTCTTTCTTGATTATCAAGCCGCGGCGCCCGCCATTGGCGACGATCAATATATCGTGGCCCAAGATGTCGAATGGTTTAGCGCGCTTGGCGCGCGCTGGACGCTGGGCATCGACGGCATCAGCGTAATAATGATTTTGCTGACCGGCATCCTCACGCCGCTGGCGATCCTGGCAAGCTGGAACATTGAAGACCGCAGCAACATGCACATGGCGCTGCTGCTCTTCTTCGAGACCGGCAGCATGGGCGTCTTCGCGGCCATGGACCTGATGGTCTTCTTCCTCTTTTATGAACTGACCTTGGTCCCGATGTACTTCCTCATCAATCAATGGGGGAGCCTGCCCAAAGCGGGCTTCAAGTACAGCGGCCGCTTCTACGCCTCTACCAAGTTCATGATCTACTCATTCGGCGGTACATTGGGCATGCTGCTGGCCACGCAGCTCATCGGCTGGTCGGCCGGCACCTACAACATGGCGGAATTGGTCGAAACCTGGCCCCTTTTCCGGCAGGGCGAGGCGCTTCTGGGTATTGATGTCAGTACGGTAAAGGCGCTGGCTTTCGCCGGTTTCTTCGTCGCATTCAGCATCAAAGTGCCGATCTGGCCCTTCCATACCTGGTTGCCCGATGCGCATGGCGAGGCGCCGACTGCCGGTTCGATGCTCTTGGCGGGCATCATGCTGAAGCTGGGCGCCTATGGTTTCATCCGGCTGGTGATTCCCCTGTTCCCCGATGTCTGGCTGACAGAGGTTGTGCTGATCGGCGTCAATGTGGCGACGCTCTTTGCCATATTGTCCGTGGTTGGCATTGTATTGGGGGCTTTTGCGGCATTCGGGCAGAATGATATCAAGCGACTGGTGGCATACAGTTCCGTGAATCACATGGGTTTTGTCGGTATCGGCATCGCCGTCATGGCGCAGATTTACGCCCAGATATGGACCGGAGCGGGAGCGGGCGCCGACGTGCAAACCGCCATTATCGCCACGAACGGAACCGTCCTTCAGATGTTCAATCACGGCTTGAGCTCGGCTGGCATGTTTTTGCTGGCGGGCGCGCTTTATCATAAGACACATACGCGCGACCTTGACGACTACGGCGGCCTTTGGGTGAAAGCGCCGGTGATGGGCGCGATATTGCTCTTCACCAGCTTCGCCAGCCTAGGCTTGCCCGGTCTGAATGGATTCGTCAGCGAATTCCTGATCGTGCGCGGATCCTGGCCCGTCTTCACCGGGCTGACGGCCATCGCCATGATCGGTTTGCTTTTCACCGGCGCCTATATTCTCAAGGGGATCCGCGCGGTTCTACACGGTCCCTTCAACCTGCGCTGGCGAGATTACGACCTGGAATTGACCCCGGCCGAGCTGCTGGGCATGATACCGCTGATGTTCTTGATGTTGCTCACGGGCGTGTATCCCAACTGGATTCTGCCGACGATCAATGCGACTGTCACCACCTTGTTCGCCGGAATAACTGGCTAGGAATGGCACAATGGATGTAACGGGTTTTTCGGTACTCACGGCGATCATCTTCATTCCCATTATCGCCGGTTTTGTCATTCTCTTTCTGGACAGGAAGAATCGCGACCTGGTGCGTGGCGTGGCGATTACCGCCGCTTCGGCAGTGCTTGCCTTGTCCCTTGCGGTGTTCTTCGGTTACGACAATTATGTCAAGCAAGCCGGCGGCTTGATCGACCAGCAAATGACAATGCTGGCGGGCGGCGGCGATCTCAGCGGCGCGCGGATGTTCGTCGATGCGCTGGCTTTCGAGCAGCGTATCGTCTGGGTGGAATCGCTGGGCATCGCTTATCACGTGGGCGTCGATGGCGTTTCGGCGCCGATGGTCCTGCTCACCGGCATGGTGGCTGTGGCCGGCGTCTTGATCTCCTGGAATATCGAAGACCGCCTGCGCGAATTCATGGCTTTCTTTATGTTCCTCGTTGCCGGCGTTTACGGCGTCTTCATCGCCGTTGATCTCTTCATGCTCTTCTTCTTTTATGAACTGGCGATCTTCCCGATGTATCTGCTGATCGCGGGCTGGGGCTGGGTCAAGTTGCGCGAGTACGCCGCGATGAAGCTGACCCTGTATATCCTGGTTGGATCGGTATTTGCGTTGGTTGGCGCGGTCGCGATGTATTTCGCGGCCGGCGCGTTTTTCTCCGGCAGCGGCGCGGAGGTCTTCCAAGCCGCAGTGGCCAGCGGTATTTTGCCCGCGGACAGCGCGCCCTACAGTTGGAGCATGGTGCAGTTGACGCTCGCTGCGGAAAACGGCGCCTTCGCGATTGAGATACTTGGCATCGAGGGCTTGAGCTTCGCGCGCTTCTGGTTCCCCTTCATGTTCATCGGCTTTGGCGTGTTGGCGGGTGTCTTCCCATTCCATAATTGGTCGCCCGATGGTCACGTGGCGGCGCCGACCGCTGTCTCGATGATTCACGCGGGTGTCTTGATGAAGGTGGGCGCCTTCGCGGCTTTGCGCGTGGGTGTACAGTTGCTGCCGGACGGCGCGCAGACGCACTTGCCCTGGATCGTTTTCCTGACCTTGATCAACGTCGTCTATGGCGCGCTGATCGCCTTCCGACAGCGCGACTTCAAGTATGTCATTGGCTTTTCGTCGGTCAGCCACATGGGGCTGGTGAGCATGGGCTGGGCGACAATGAACCTGACCGGCATGACCGGAGCGGGCATTCAAATGTTCAGCCATGGCGCGATGACCGCCCTCTTCTTCGGAGTGGTTGGCATGGTCTACGATCGCGCCCATACCCGCGATATACCCAGCCTGGGCGGCTTCATGAAAGTGATGCCCTGGGTGGGCGTGGCTTTTGTCATTGGCGGTTTGACCAGTATGGGCATGCCCGGACTCAGCGGCTTTATCGCCGAATTCCCTATCTTCCAGGGCATGTGGGCGGCCTCCGAACAAATCACTCTGCAACTCGGCAGTTTCCAACTCAGCAATTATTACGGCGTCATCGTGATTTTGGCGGCGCTGGGCATTGTCATCACCGCGGCCTACGTATTGCGCGTGGCCGGGCAGGTCTTCTTCGGCGAGTTTGATGCCGAGCAATTCCATGATGTCGGCGATATCGCGGCGCCCGACCGCATCGTACTCATTATTCTGGGCGCGCCTCTTATCATTTTGGGTTTGTACCCGCCGATCATGGCTCCGATGATCGAATCCGGCATTCGACCGCTAATCGCCCTCTTGGGAGGTGGCTAGATGGGTGAATTTGATCTCTGGGCGCAACTGCCGTCGGTCTTGCCGGAAGTCGGCTTGACGGCGCTCGCGGTGATTGTGCTCTTCGCCGATATCTACGGTTCTATCGCTACCCGTCGCAATGTGGTCTTTGTCTCGGCAGTTGGTATGGCGCTCTTGGCGCTGGCGCCCTTGATCTGGGTTCCCGACCCCGCCCAATTCGAGAACGGTGTTCTGCTCTGGGGCGGGATGGTCAATTACGATCCACTCTCGCAGATATTCAAGGTGATGCTGCTGCTGTCGGGCGCGGTGACTTGTTTGATGGCGCTGGGCGACAAGGGCGTCGGAGACAAGGGCGAGTTCTATTTGATCGTGATCGTTGCCACGCTTGGCGGCTTGATGATGTCCAGCGCAAGCGACCTGATCCTGGTCTTTGTGGCGCTGGAGACATTGTCGATCCCGCTTTATATGCTGGCGAGCTTCCGCCGCGGCGATTTGCGTTCGGCGGAAGGCGGCATGAAGTACTTCCTCTATGGCGCCTTTGCCTCGGCGATCATGCTCTTCGGTTTCAGCTTGCTCTATGGCTTCGCCGGCACGACCAATCTGGGCGGCATTGCGGATGCCATGAGCGGCGGATTCGACGGGGGGTTGGTCGCGGTTATGGCGGCTTTGGTCATGGTGGTGGTTGGCTTTGGCTTTAAGCTGAGCGCGGTTCCCTTTCACTTTTGGACGCCCGATGTCTACGAAGGCGCGCCCACACCGGTTACCGCATTTGTCAGCGTCTCGAGCAAGGCGGCCAGCTTTGCCTTGCTGGTTCGTTTTCTGACGGCTGTTTTCCCGCCCGATTTAGCGATAGCCGGCGTCATGATCCAGGATTTCTGGGTCAACCTGCTGGTCGTGATCGCGATAGTGAGCATGACCCTGGGAAACGTCGTCGCCTTGAGACAAAGCAATATCAAGCGCCTGCTGGCATATTCGTCCATCGCCCAGGCTGGCTATACCTTGATCGGCGTGGCAGCGCTCCAGGGCTTGGATGACAGCCTGGCAGTCGCGTCGGTCTCCTTTTACATGTTCATGTATATCTTCACCAATCTACTGGTATTTGGCGGCGTGATCCTCTTCATCGCGGCTACTGGCAAGGAAGATATCAAAGACCTGGCCGGCTTGAACCGACGCAGTCCCTGGCTGGCGCTCTTTATCACGATCGGATTGCTGTCTTTGGGAGGCATCCCGCCAGCTGCCGGTTTCTTTGGGAAATTCTTCCTTTTCCAGGCTGCGGTCAGCGCTAATTTGGTCGGCTTGGCATTGATCGCCGTGGCCAATGCGATCATCGCGCTCTATTACTACCTGGTTGTCATCAAAGTGATGTATGTCGATGTAGGACCGGATGACGAGATCCCGGTGGGCATCCCGCGCTCATACGGCTGGGCTTTGGGCATCACCGCGAGCATTGTCATCTTGTTGGGCACAATTGCGGTCACGCCGATTTACAATTGGGCGGCGCTGGGCGCGAGCGGCTTATAATCGTTATAGCAATGGAAAATCGTTTGTGATAAAATTCTCGAATCAAGCTTGGCAAGGACTTCCGCTGTTGGTTCGCCGATGACAAGTAACGTGAACCGTGAAGCCGAATAACAATCCCCTGTCCACCTATGGCTTGGTGGCGGGGGTGGTGGGACAGGTAGGCTGTTTAATCCTGCTTGTCATTCTGGGAGCGATGTTGCTTGGCTGGGGCTTGGACGAGCTTTTCGGGACGCGCCCCGCAATGATGTTTGTCATGTTGCTGGCCAGCGTTCCCGTCAGCATTGCGGCGATCTTTTTCTATACACGGTACAAAGCGAAACAGCTACATGGAAGCGCGGTGCAGAAGGAGGAAGATATAAGTGAATAGTTTTTGGAACGGGAAACGCCGGTTCGTCGCCTTGCTTATGCTCCTGGCTGGTGTTTTTGTCGCGTTGCGGGTTCCACCTGTCATACCTTTCATCCAATTGCCTGGAGAGAACTTCCCCGAGGGTTTTAACGTCCCCTTCACGGATATTCGCTTGACGAATACCTTCGCGGGTTCGGTGATTGTGTGGATTTTGCTCCTCCTGTTCGTCATTTACGTCTCGCGGCGCCGCCCCAAAAGCGGCAATGAAGTTCCGCCAGGCGGTTTCTACAACATGTTTGAGGCGCTGTTCGAAGGCTTGATGGGCTTCGTCGGAGGCATCGCCGCGGGCAGGCATTTCCGTCTGATCTTCAACATGTTCATGACGATCTTTCTGGTGGTGCTGCTCGCAAACTGGATGGAACTCGTGCCCGGCGTCGATACCATCGGCTTCATCCATCCTCACGTCAAAGAAAAATACGATGTTGACAGCGGCGAATACAAGGTGATCACCACCGATGGCTACGAGATCTATCAAGGCTTCCTGGGCATCTCCTACGTCAACGGCCAGTGCGATTGGATCAGCCCGGCTGATGAAGCGGCGGCTGACGAGGCGGCGCTGGTAGAAGCGAAAGCTGCCGCCGCGGCTGCCGAGCAGGCGTCGATTGAGGACGCCGCTTACGCGCGCTATCAAGCGGGGCACGGCGAACACGGCGAGGAAACACACAGTACTGACGAATCGGGTGATGACCACGGCGATGAGGCGCATAGCGCGGAAGCTGGCGAGTCGGATGCGGCCGCTGCTGCTTACGACGAAGTGCTGGCGGCTCGGGTAGCCGCAAAACAAGCGCGCGCCGATCGCAGTTGTTATACCGGTGTGGGACCGGTTCCATGGGCGGATGACTATGTTGGCGACGATAAAGCCGACAAGAAGAAATCCATCCCGCTGCACCCGGATCCCAGGGGCGAAGAAGCGAAGCTCGTGCCTTGGGTGGTCTTGCCCTTTGTCCGCGTCCCGTCAACCGATCTGAATATGACGCTGTCGCTCGCCTTGATCTCATTCGTCATGATCCAGTTCATCGGCTTCAAGGCGCTGGGCATCGGCTATCTGACCAAGTTCTTCAACTTTGGCACACTCTTCAAATCGCCGCTTGGCGGTATTGATGTAGCGGTGGGCTTGCTGGAGTTGATCGGCGACTTCGCCAAGATTCTCTCGTTTGGCTTCCGTCTTTTGGGCAATATCTTCGCCGGGTCGATCCTGCTCTTTGTCATGAGCTTCCTAGTGCCGATCCTGCCCTGGCCCTTTTTCATCTTGGAGTTTTTCGTCGGTGTCATACAAGCGCTGGTATTCGCCTTGTTGACCGCGATCTTCATGAATCTGGCAACGGTCAGCCATCATCATGATGATGATCATGACCATGCCGAAGCACATTAACATAGCAAGAACAAAACTGGAGGAAACATCAATGGATCCACAATCAACGATTATCTTGGGTAAAGCGATTGGCGCGGGTCTGGCGATGATCGGCGCGGCCGGCGGTGGCATCGGCATCGGTCTCGCGGTGGGCGGCGCGGTACAAGCGATGGGACGCAATCCCGATCACACGCCAACCATTCAGGTCAACATGATCCTCGGCGTGGCCTTCGCGGAAGCGGTTGCCATTTACGCCCTGGTTGTTTCGCTGATTATCCTTTTCGTACTTAGCTAGTTAGTGCGGGGGACCAACAGGAGAGCATCATGAGCGTACTTGACAATTTGGGCATCAACCCCGGATTGATGCTGATATGGATAATCGCCTTCATCGTTCTGTATACGGTGATGACACGGTTCATCTACGACCCCTTGGTGAACGTGCTCAACGAGCGGCGCAATCGTATCGCCAAAGGCTTGGAAGACGCGGCCGCCGCGGCGCGGGCGCGGGAAAACGCCGAAGCGGAAGCCGAAAAGATCCTGGCGCAGGCGCGCGCCGAAGCGCAGAAAGTGATCGACGAGGCTCGCGGCCGCGGCGAAGATGTTGCCGCCGCGGTCGAACAGGAAGCGCGTCAGGCCGCCGCCAAGATCCAAACCGACGCCCAAACCGAAGCCGCCGCCACGCGCAACGCGGAGTTGGGCAACCTGCGCGAGCAGGTGCTGAATATCTCGGTTGCCGCGGCCAGCCGCATCCTGGGCGAGAACATCACCAAGACCAGTCAAAAGGCGCTGGTCAACAGCTTCATCGCGGACCTGCCCGAGGGCGCGCAAGGCGTCGGCGGCAGCGTGGAAGTCGTCAGCGCCATGCCTTTGACCGCGACCGAGCAGGAGAAAATCCAGGGCGAAATCGGCGCGGACGAAGTAGATTATCAAGTTGATCCGGAGATTCTGGGCGGCTTGATCGTGCGCTGGCCCGGCGGCATGGTCGACGGCAGCGTCCGTTCGCAACTGACCGGCTTGGCTCGCAGCTTGAATTAGACCGACCGAGACGCAAAGCAGACGCAAAGCAATTGAAAGACGCGTTGGATGACCTCCAGCGCGTTTGCTTTTTCCCCGCGTTTACTTTTTCAATGTGAACAGTTTCCGGAAATTTATCATAAAATAGGGCAGAGCCTGATTGGGCGCTAATAGCCAAACGCGGGAAGTTTCATGCCCAAGACTTTGCGAGACCTGCTTGAGTCCATAGCGGAGCGACATCTGGTCTCCACACGGGGCGACCTCTCCGTCGAGATCACTGCTCCGGTCGCGGAATCGAGCCTCGAGGTGCAGCCCGGGGGAATATTCGTCGCTCGGGTGGGACAGTCCAGCGACGGCCACCGCTACATTCCCGGAGCCATCGCGGCGGGCGCGGCCGCTATCGTCGGGGAGGCTCCGCAAGGGGACTTGCCCGTCCCCTACGTCCGCGTCCGCGATGCCCAAGCAGTGATCGGGCCGCTGGCGGCAGCCTGGCACGATTACCCCTCGCGGGAGCTGGTTGTGATCGGTGTCACCGGCACCGACGGCAAAACCACGACTTGCCATCTCTTGCACAGTATTCTCAAGCGTGTAAATGGCATTAGAGCCGGCTACATCAGTACCATATCCGCCGACTTCGGCGACGACGAGACGGTATCGACTGGGCTGCATGTCACAACGCCCGGCGCGCCGCAAGTCCAAGCCTACCTGGCGCGCATGCTCGAAGCGGGCTTGACCCACTGCATCCTCGAGATGACCAGCCATGGCTTGGCGCAAGGCAGATTGAATGGCGTCGATATTGATGTGGCGGTCTTGACCAATGTCATGCACGAGCATCTGGATTACCACGGCAGTTGGGAAAACTACCGCGACGCCAAAGCCATCATGTTCAAGATGCTGGACGAATCCTGGCGCAAGCCCGGTATCCCAAAGCTCGCGGTGATCAACGCCGATGACGATTCCGCATCCTATTTCGGTACTTTCGCGGCCGACCGCCTGCGAAGTTACGGTATCAATTCCCCGGCGGATTACCGAGCGGCTGATCTGAGCTTCCGACCCAATTCAACTATCTTCCGGGTGGGGGGGCAGCGTTTGGAGATGCGTTTGTTGGGTGAGTTCAACGTTTCAAATGCCTTGGCTGCCATTGTTGCTGCGCGGGAGCTCGGCGTATCATGGTCGGATATTCGCGCTGGGATCGCAGCGGTCGATTTGCTTTCCGGCCGCATGGAGCGTATTGATGAGGGCCAGGATTTCATCGCGATAGTCGACTTCGCGCATACGCCCAACGCGCTGCGACGCGCTTTGGGAGCGGGCCGGGGGATGCTGCCGCCCGGCAAACGATTGATCGCGGTCTTTGGCAGTGCCGGATTGCGCGATGTGGAAAAACGCCGGCTCATGGCGGAAACGTCGGCGCAACTGGCGGACTTGACGGTCTTAACCGCCGAAGATCCGCGCACGGAGTCGCTCGACGATATCCTGGAGATGATGGCGGAAGGATGCCGGGCAAGCGGCGCTATTGAAGGCGAGAGCTTTATCCGCGTATCCGACCGCGGCGAAGCGATCTTCCGCGCTTGCCAAATGGCGCGCTCCGGCGATCTGGTGATAGCTTGCGGCAAGGGCCACGAGCAGAGCATGTGCTTTGGGGCTACCGAGCACCCCTGGGACGATCGCGAGGCACTGCGCTCGGCTTTGCGGGGTAAGCCGTTGGCGACCTTGCCGACCGCCAAGTCGGGACGATGATGCTGATAACAGTTCCGGCGCCCGTGTTCAGCGTGAGCGTCCCGCCATTTGCCGATCAGCGTATGAGGTAGAGTCACTCGATGCGACGAATTGATTGCTGGGCGGCGACATTATTGTTGCTATTCGCGGCGGGCTTGCGGATCGCCGGCATTGGATACGGCTGGCTGGAGCCCGAATATTTTCCATCTTACGCCCCCTATGGCATGGCGCACGAGCAACTGCCGGTGAATCCGGATTCCTTCCACAACGTCGCTATTCCAGTGGAAATGTCATTGAAACGGCGCCTGAATCCAGAGTTTTTCAATTATCCGTCGCTCATCATCAACAGCAATTTTCTGCTCTATCAATTGACGGGCGCTACGCGTGGTCTCTCGCTTGAAGACCGCGACGGGCAAACCCTGCGCAACTACGCCGCTTTCCCGCTCTATGTGTTTTCCAGAATCTATAGCGTCCTGGGCGGCTTGGTGATGGTCGCCTGCGCCTACGCCACCGCTCGAATCATAGCGGGCAGCTACGCGGCAATTTGCGCCGGACTCTTGGTCGGGTGCTCGTATTCATTGGTTGTGCATGCGCATTACGTCAAGCCGAGCGTATCCGCCACGGCATTGATGATGCTTGCCATGTGGGCTTGCGCGGCATCTCTTTACAGCCTTGGCATCCGTTGGCGGGAAAGGATGTACATTCTAGCCGGCATTGCCGCCGGCTTGGCTGCATCGACCTTTTACAATGGGGCGGCCGTCGCTTTGATCGTAGGTCCGGCCGGGCTGCTTCTCTTATACCGATACCGTACGCGGCGTATGCTGGCGGTAGCGCTTGCCGGCTGGCTGGCGATGCCTCTGTTTTTCTTTCTGGCCTCTCCCTATATCCTGCGCGACTTTGGTCATTTCTGGCACGACGTGTCGCGGATCGTCGAGCAGTACAAAATGCCCGGGCAAGTTCACAGTTTCTTCCTTGTCGATCAATGGACCGGACTGCGATATCTGCTGACCTATACCGCTCTCTACGCCTTGGGCATCCCCGCCATCTTGCTGATGGCTCTTTCAACTTATGCGGCCTGGAATCAGCGACCGACGACGCGCCGTTTGGAACACAACTCGCTATTGCTGGTCGTCGCGCTCCTTTTCCTGATGTCGCTGGCATACTCGCTAGTGGTGCTGCGAACGGTCCGGCCCGGGCACAGCGAACATCAGTTGATTCAGATCTTGCCCTTCATGGCGCTCCTTTCGGCCATCGGCGCTGGCTGGCTGGTTGAGCGGATTCCGCTGTCGCCGCGCATTCTCATGCCCGGGATGCTCCTGCTCTTGATCTTGCAGCCGCTGACGCTGTCGGTACAAGCGGCAAAGATGTTCTCTCAGCCTGATACCAGACAGATCATGCTGCGCTGGATCCATAACAATATCCCGTCGGGCGCCCGTTTTTTCGTCAACGGTTCTTACAATGTGCCCTTGGATTCAGCGATATACCCAAACTATCAGCACTTTGTCGGATATGCCGAAGACCTGCCCTCAGGCGACGACTTCGATTATTTGATCATTTCCGATGCGCGCGCTTTTGATATCTATCGTTCGGAATGGATCGTCCCGTCCGCTGTCATTGAAGAGCAGCGAGCCTACCTGGAATCGCTCGACGATCGCTATTTGCGCTTGGCACAGATCGCGCGCCCGACCTGGACTGGCGCCGAAGCGATGATGAATATGGCCGCCTATTATCACAACCCGGGACTGATTCTCTACTGCCTTAATCCACAGAGTTGTGAGACAGCGCAATAGATAGCGTGTAGCGACTCATAAGCCGTGATAGACTTTCCTTGGTGTATAATTGAAAGCTGTTGCTACAGAGGTCTCAGTGCAGGACATCGGCATCGTCATCGTCAATTGGAATACCCGCCAGCACTTGCGGCGCTGCCTCGAGACCGTTTTTGCAAGCGAAGGCGATTTTAGTTTCAGCGTGGTTGTCGTCGACAACGCGTCGACTGATGACAGCGCGGCCATGGTCGCAAGCGATTTCCCGGATGCGCATGTCATGGCCAATGCCGAGAACATCGGCTATCCCCGCGCCAACAATGTTGGATTGCGCCATCTCGGTTTCAGCGACCAGGGCGAAGTGAAGGCGGGCGCGCCGCGTTATGCCCTGTTGTTGAATCCGGATACGGAGTTGCCCGCCGACGCCCTTTACCGCATGATCCAATTTATGGATTCGAGGCCCGACGTTGGCGCGGCGGGACCGAAGTTGACCCTGCTTGACGGCAGCCTGGACAAAGCCTGCCGTCGCGGCTTTCCGACGCCGATGGTGAGCTTTTATCATTATTCCGGTTTGGCAAAGCTCTTTCCGCGCAACCGTCGTTTTGGTCGCTACAACATGACCTTCGCCGACGAGAACCAGGAGTTGGAAGTAGATTCCGTGGTCGGCGCCTATATGCAGGTGCGCAAAGAAGCCATCGCCATAGCAGGTCTGCTGGATGAAAGTTTCTTCATGTATGGCGAAGATCTGGATTGGGCTTATCGCATGAAGCAAGCGGGCTACAAAATCTGGTATTATCCAGTTGTAACGGTACGTCACGTCAAACGAGCGGCGAGCGCCCGATCAAAAAAAGCGCAGTTCGAGTTTTGGCGCGCCATGTTGATCTTCTATCGCAAACACTTTCGACAGACTACGACTCTGCCTTTGCACCTGATGATTCTGGCGGCTTTGTTGCTGAAAGGAGGACCCCGCCTATGGAAGGAGATCCGCAATCCGACTCTGTCCGGCTAGCGCCTAGATCTTATCGCTGGAACAACGAACATCTGAAGGCTCTTTCCACCGTTTCTCTGTTCCTTGCCGATGTCGCCATGCTTATAACGGCATTCATACTGGGCTACGAAGCTCGCGAAAGTCTGCCGTTTTTCGCTCGTCCGCAGGACCAGCCCCCCATAGCCAACTTTGTTCCAACGATCGTCTTGCATGTGGCGACGATCATCCTGATGTTCTATTTTTCGCAGTTGTACCATCTCAAGCGCGCCTCCAGCCGTATTGATCAGTTTCGCAATGTCCTTGGCGTCGTGACTCTGGGTACGCTGCTGGCAAGCGGCATCCAGGAATTCGTGCTGCAAAATACCGCATTCGAAGCGATCTATCCGCGCAGTCTCCTGTTCTACGTATGGTTTTTCAGCATGTTGCTCACTGGCTTGGGCCGCGAGATTCACAGACGAATCTGGGCTTTCCTGCGTCGGCGGGGCGTCCTTCGCGACAACTTGCTGATCGTGGGCGAGGGGCGCATCGCCCATGAAATTACTGAAAAAATACGCAATAGCCCTTCACTTGGATATGACATTGTGGGTATCGTGAGCGCGAATGATACTCAGGATAAAATCCCGGGCATCTCCATTATCGGCAAGTACGCGGATATTCCTCGCTTGATCGACGAGCACATGGTGGAGCAGGTGATTGTCGCCTTGTCCGATCCGCGCCGGGGCGAGTTGGTTGAGCTGATCAATCTCTGTCAGCGCGGACGCGTCGACATAAAAGTCTATCCCGATCTCTTCTCCTATATGGCTGGCGATCTTAATGTCGACGACCTTGGCGGAACACCGCTACTGACCGTACGCGACATCGCCTTGCGCGGTTGGAAGCTAAGCCTAAAGCGCGGGCTGGATCTCATCGGCGCGACGCTCGGCCTGATCTTGCTTTCGCCGCTCATGTTGTTGACCGCGCTCTTGATTCGCCTGGAATCTCGCGGATCGGTCTTCTACTGGCAGTGGCGCATGGGGCAAGATGAACGTCCCTTTCCCATGATCAAGTTTCGCTCAATGCGCTCCGATGCGGAATCGCAGGGACAAACCTGGACGGTCGAGAATGACCCGCGCGTCACCCGTATCGGCCGCTTTATGCGTCGTAGCAACTGGGACGAGATCCCTCAACTGATCAACGTTATTGTGGGTCATATGAGCCTGGTGGGTCCGCGACCGGAGCGCCCGATGTATGTGCAGCGATTCCGTAGTCAGATCCCGAATTATATGACCCGCTTGCGCGAGAAATCCGGCATGACCGGATTGGCGCAGGTCGAAGGCTTGCGTGGCGATACATCGATCGCCGATCGTACGCGCTTTGACCTGCTGTATGTGGAAAACTGGTCTCTCTGGCTGGATATCAAGATCATCATTCGCACGATCTGGCAGTCCTTCACTCGCTCAAGCCCTAACGCTTATTGATTCTGCGGAGGGGACATCAACACATGGATCTGGAAACCCTGACGGCGGCCATGCGCGACTTTGTCCAAAGCAAGGGCTGGATTGACGACAGTTCCGCCAAACCGCAGAGTCACCGGAACCTGGCCATCTCGCTGGTCTTGGAAGCGAGCGAAGTCCTGGAACACTTCCAATGGGGCGAAGAGTGCGCCGACCCGGAGGCGCTGGCTGAAGAATTGGCGGATGTGATGCTGTATCTGCTGCAATTGGCTGAAATCAACGGTGTTGATCTCGGCGAAGAAGTTATGAAAAAGCTCGCCAAAAACCACAGGCGCGATTGGCCTGCGCCAGCCACGAGCGACATCAAACGAAACGCCGAGCTGGATTAGCTGATGAGGTCCGCCTTGACGGCGTATCCACGCGCCAACTCGTTATAGGCTATCATTCTTGACGCGGCGCATTATAATACTTGGCGCCGTGCAGAAGTAGTTCCAAGCAAGTAATGTGAAAATATCATGAAGTATAGAGAGAGACACAAAATAATCGAAAACATTGTAGGGACGACTCTGTGAGTCGCCCGCTTGCGCCATCCACTACATATCACTTTCGTTGTATGACTAACTTGGTACTACTGTGAGCGCAGGGACGGGACAGCGCGAGGCATTGGCAAGGTCTCGTCAACTCCAATCGCGTATTCATTTAAGAGGATCGTGTTCAAATGTCGGAACAGGCTGTTACAGCCCAAAGCGAAGATTTCTCGCGTTGGTATAACGAAATCGTCTATCGCGCTGATCTGGCGGCGCCGTCCCCAGTTCGGGGCTGTGTCATCATCAAGCCCTATGGCTATGAAATCTGGGAGGGTATCAAGGGCGGCTTGGACCGGCGCTTCAAAGCGACGGGCCATCAAAACGCCTATTTCCCGCTCTTTATACCGGAAAGTTATATCAAGCGAGAAGCGCAGCATGTCGAGGGTTTCAGCCCCGAACTGGCTGTGGTCACTCACGCTGGCGGGAAGGAACTTGAAGAACCCTTGGTGGTGAGGCCGACTTCCGAAACGGTTATCGGCGAAGCCTTTAGCGACTGGATTCAGTCCTATCGCGACTTGCCGCTGCTGATCAATCAATGGTCCAATGTCGTGCGTTGGGAGTTGCGCACGCGTCCTTTTCTGCGCACGGCCGAGTTCCTGTGGCAAGAGGGCCATACCGCGCACGCGACCCACGACGAAGCCGAAGAAGAGACGCTGCGGATGTTGGATATCTACGCCGATTTCGCGGCAAATGATGCCGCCATCCCGGTTATCAAGGGCGAAAAAAGCCGCATGGAACGTTTCGCCGGCGCCTTGCGCACTTATACGATCGAGGCGATGATGCGTGACAGAAGGGCGCTGCAGTCGGGTACCAGCCACAATCTGGGACAGAATTTCGCCAAAGCTTTTGACATTCGTTATCTGGCGGAGAACAATGCGCAGGCTTATTGCTGGACCACGTCCTGGGGATTGAGTACGCGCATGGTCGGCGCAGTGGTCATGGCGCATGGCGACGACAAGGGGCTGCGTCTGCCGCCGAAGCTGGCGCCCTATCAGGTCGTGATTGTTCCCATTTACCGCAAGGACGATCAAAAACCGCTGGTTATGGAGACGGTCAACAGGTTGGAAAGTCAAATCAGCGCGGCGGGCATCCGTGTACATGTCGATCGGCGGGAGGGGCAATCGCCCGGATTCAAGTTCAACGATTGGGAGATGCGCGGCGTCCCGGTTCGCGTCGAAATCGGACCCAAAGACGTACAGAACAATAATGCGGTACTGGCGCGTCGGGATGTCCCGGGGCGCGAAGGCAAGCAGTTTGTTTCCCAGGACGGCATTGCAGACGCGCTAGAGGCGCTCTTGAACGCGATACAGGCCAATCTCTTGGAAGACGCGCGCGCCTTCCGCGACCGGCATATCAGTGACGTTGGCGCCTACGACGAAATGAGACAGGTTGTTGAGGGCGGGAATTGGGCGCGCGCCTGGTGGAACGGATCGGACGAAGATGAGTTGGCTGTCAAAGACGAAACGGGCGCCACGATCCGCTGCTTCCCATTTGACCAACCGGGGGGAACAGGCTTTTGCGTCAAGACTGGGCAACCTGCCCAAAAAGTCGCCCTCTTTGCTAAAGCCTATTAGACGATATTCGTGTATGTAAGTAGCAGAAGAGCGCGTCTACAACCCTATTGGCGCGCTTTTTGATTTCCCTTGTCCGCGCCCGCGTCATGGTATGAGACTTCTAATGCAAATCTGGCATTGTGAAAATAGACACAATTGAAAAATTCCTGTACAATGATGTCCTTTGAGCTTTAGTCGAGAAGGTAAACTGAAAAAAAGTACATTTACGGATCGGATAGTTTACTGCTGCTGGCATTTGTGGAGATTAGCTTACAGTGCTAGACTGAAACGTACCTGTACTTATTTTTCTTTGAATGATGCGATGATTGTTGCAACCAGATCAAACGAAAATTTGCTTGCCTGTGCTCCGGCACGGCGGCCATGTGCATGCCACCTGCCTGCGCCATGTCGGGTTGGTGGCTTGATTTATTAGGACAGAATAATGACAGCCTACTTGATTGTTGACGCCGATGACATCCTGCAATTCGCTTCGCAAGAGGGAATAGACCTTCAGGAGTTGGCAGTAGCTTTGCGCGGCAACGCCGCTCTGGTAGCAGGTCTGTACGACTCGTCCATGCTGACGGCGGTCGCCGTAGCGAATTGGGATTCCGAACAAGGTGATTGGCCCGTCGATCCGCAGACGATTTTCCGCAGTGCCGGTTACGAGCTTCTTGATGTGTCGGAACGTGAAGACCTGGTCAACATTCTTATAGAGCGTTATTTCTCCGCAGACCCCAAATTGATCGACGAGTTGATCGTCGCGAGCCGGTCGGGAGATTTGCTCCCGCTCATTGACAAGGTGGAGACGCCGGCTAACGCCCGTATCCGCCTTTGGAATGAAAAGGATTCTGTTCCAGGCATCGAATTCACCAGGAACGTGCTGGTCCAGCCCCTGGAAAACCTGTACGGCTTGCGGCCCAAAAATGTCTGGGTCTACATCGACTTCGAGAACATCTCAATTAGCTTGAACGAGCAGGGATTCGTCGTCAATCTCGATCACCTGATCGAACGCTTTGTCTCCCAGGCGCAGGCGCATGGACGATTGGTGAAAATGTCCGCCTACGCCCCTTGGGGCCAGCGCGGCGCCTTGCCGCCATTGGTCGATTCCTCGGGCAGAGAGGTGGCGGACGACGCGCCGTCTCGCCTGATGATGGCGAATATTGATCCCGTCTTCAACCTGCCGGGCAAGAACAGCGCCGATATGCGAATGGCGCGGGATGTCCTGACCGATGCCGGCCATCCGGAAGCGGGCGATGTCATCATCCTGGCAAGTAGCGACCGCGACTTCAATGACGTCATCAATCCACTGCTTCAACGGAACAAGACCGTTGTTTTGTGGGGTGTGCGCGGCAGCACCGGGCGCCTCTTGCAAAGCCACCCGTCGCTGCATCTGGAATTCATCGATGATTTTACTGATCTGCAAACGCATGAATCACTCAGCCATGTGGAGGTCGCCGACGACGCCGAGAGCTTCATCCCGTCTCAGTGGTCGAGTGTCATTATCCAATTCTACCGGCTGCAGAGCGCTAAGCCCGCCGGCGAGATCACCTTGCACGCCTTGATAGAGCAATTGATTGATGTCGGCGATGTGATTTCCTTCGAACGCGGTCAGGATTTGGTGTCGCAGGCGATTTCATTAGGTATCTTGAAGCAGCTTTCAGCCTCCGGCGCTGTCGAGTTGACTTATCAAAACCCGGTGGTTGACAAAACCTTGTTGATTGTGGAGCGCATGGTTCGTCGGGTCATCAACACTTTGAGCGCGCGAAATTGGGAATACGTCAATTATGGATTCTTGCTAAAGGGATTGGCAATGGAGCGCGATCTTGACCGCCCCGGCATGAATGAAAGCGACCAGTGGCGCTCCCATTGGATTGACTGTCTGGTGCGCGAGCGTGTCTTGCAGCGTGAATTGGTGCCGCATCGCCACAATCCAGATGATCTGGTTCCGGTGATCAGGATTCCTGTCGAAACACCGCGTCCTGTGCCGAAGAAAATAGAAGAGGATGTCGACGACGCGGAGTTGGCCAGCCGCAAGTGGCTGGGAGTCCCGCCGCACAAGCTCTATGAGACGGACCCCGAAGTGGCTCGCATGGTCACCCGCATCGTCGTGAGCGTACAGCAATTCACCAGTTTCCGGAATTTCGCCTGGTGCCCGCTGGGCAGCTTGCACCGGCGGCTGCGGGAATTCGATAGCGGCGTGACTTTCCAATACGCTGTGGAGTACTTGCTCGTCAACGAGATGGTCACCGTGCAAGAATACCCAAACCCGCGCAGTGACTACAACACCAAGGGCATCGAGCTGAATCCGGAATGCGCCTTTGTCGCGGTTTTGCTGGCTGAGCGCGATGAATTTGTTCGCGCCTTGCTGGCAATGTACAACGAGAATCAAACGATCAGCGCGACCAATGTCAGTGCTCGGCTAGAGGACAGCTGGGACGTCGATCTGTGGGTCTCGATCATGAGAATCGAAAACGTGCTGAATTTGCTCCCCGGTCGAACAGATCAGTATAGCTTGTTCCGAACCCATCATACGGTGAAACTGGTCGCGAATGACGATGTCAACGAACTGCAAAAAGCGGACGAATAGCTGGGCATTGTTGCGGCTTCCTTGAACTGATATAATCAGCGCGCTTTTAAGACCGACAGGCAAACTGTCCTGCCTGTTCGGTGACGATAGAAGGGACGGAAAGCATGCCTTTGGACAAAGCGACCAAAACACGGATTATTAACGATTTCGCCCGCGAAGAAGGTGACACCGGCTCGCCGGAGGTGCAGATAGCGTTGCTCACCTCACGGATTGAACAATTGACCGAGCACCTCAAAGTACACAACCACGACGAGCACTCCAGGCGGGGATTGCTGAAGTTAGTGGGACAGCGCCGCCGCCATTTGAAGTACATCGCTCGCAAGAAACCGGATGTGTACCGTGAATTACTGCAGCGCCTCGGGTTACGGCGATAAATCCTGCTTGCCGCGCACAAGCGGGATTCTCGGCATATGAGGCTCTTGCGCCCGATGCGGGCTCATAGGCCGAACAGCGCGGATTTGATGATTCTTGATGCGCCAAAATGATGGGCAGCGCCAGAGATGCCAGCTCGTTGTTCCGCTGGTAGCTGATGACTGCGCGTCGGTTTGGCGCATTTTAACTGTATGGAGAACTCTATGACCTTAGAGATACGCGAATATCGAAGCAAGGTGGCGGACAAGGAAGTCATCATCGAGACCGGCCGCTTTGCGCAACAAGCAGGTGGTTCGGTGACGGTGCGCATGGGCGATACCATGTTATTTTGCTCCGTCACTATGGGGTCGCCGCGCCCGGGACTGGATTTCTTTCCCCTGAGCGTCGACTACGAAGAAAAGATGTATGCCGCCGGTCGAGTGCCGGGCGGGTTTTTCAGGCGAGAAGGCCGCCCCTCAGAAGGCGCCATTCTTACCTCCCGCGTCATTGATCGCACCCTGCGCCCGCTTTTCCCCAAGAACATGCGCAACGAAGTGCAAGTGATCTTGATGTCCCTTTCCCATGATAAAGAACATCATGTCGATATGCTGGGCGTCATCGCGGCCAGCACCGCGCTGGTGATTTCCGACATTCCCTGGAATGGCCCCGTGGCTGGCGCGCGCGTCGGCTTGGTCGACGGCGAGTTGTCCGTGAACCCCACTTATACCGAGATGCAAGCCAGCCCATTGGACCTGCGCGTTTCCGGCACGGGCGAGGCCATCAATATGGTCGAATGCAATGCCGACCAGGTGGACGAGGATACGATGCTGGAGGCGCTCTTCCTGGCGCACGATTCCTTACAAGACATCATCGCGCTGCAGAACAAAATACGAGAGGAAATCGGCAAGGAGAAACAAGAACCGTCGGTTGACGACATTGACAAGGACTTGCAAGCGGAGGTCGAGGGCAAGGTGGCGGGCCGCATCCACGAGATTATGGCTGCGCATAGCGATCGCAACGAGCGCCGCGAACCGCTGCGAGCGATTCAAGATGAATTGGTCGAGGAATACACTCGCAAGAATGAAACGATCGCCGACGAAGACGAGCGCTACAACCTGAAACATGTGGAACGGGCTTACGATCAAACGATGAAAAACGTCGTCCGCGGCCGCATCGTCAATGAAGGCGTCCGTCCCGACGGCCGCGATTATGCGACGATGCGCCCGCTTTTCGCAGATGTTCAGTTAGTGCCGCGCGTGCACGGTTCCGGCATGTTCATGCGTGGCGAAACGCAGGTGCTAACCATTGCCACGCTGGGCACCCCCCGCGATTCGCAATTCATGGATAGCATCAGCCCTGAAGACGACAAGCGCTATATCCACCACTATAATTTCCCGCCCTACAGCACGGGCGAGACTTATCCCATGCGCGGTCCGCGCCGGCGCGAGATCGGGCACGGCGCTTTAGCCGAAAAGGCGCTGCTTTCGATGATCCCAACCGAAGAGGAGTTTCCCTACGTCCTGCGCCTGGTAAGCGAAGTCATGAGTTCAAACGGCAGTACGTCCATGGCCAGCGTCTGCGCCAGCACGCTGGCTTTGATGGACGCCGGCGTGCCGATCCAGAACCCTGTCGGCGGCATCGCCATGGGCCTCATCAAAGAAGGTGACAAAGTTGCCGTGCTAACCGACATCCAGGGTATGGAAGATCACTTGGGCGACATGGACTTCAAAGTAGCCGGCACTGTCGACGGGATCAATGCCTTGCAGATGGATATCAAAATCGCGGGCGTAACGCGCGATACCATGCGGCAGGCGCTGGCGCAAGCCAGGGACGCGCGCCTGCAAATCCTTGAGGTCATTCGGGGAGCCATGGCCGCCCCGCGCGATACCTTGAGCGAGCACGCGCCACGGATGGAATCAATTAAGATTGAAGTGGACAAAATCGGCGCTGTCATTGGTCCCGGCGGCAAGAACGTTCGCGCGCTGCAAGACGAGCACAATGTCAAGATTGATATCCAGGAAGACGGGATGGTCTATGTCTCCGGCGAAACAGGTCCCGAGGTTCTGGAAACGCTCGAAAAGATCAAAGCGATGATAGAGGAGCCCGAGGTCGGGCAGATCTATACGGGCCGCGTAACCCGGGTGGAAAACTACGGCGCCTTTGTGGAATTCTTGCCGGGCACCGATGGCATGGTGCACATCTCGCAGTTGGCGGATTATCGCGTCAAGAGCGTCGAAGAAGAAGTCGGCATCGGCGACGAGATCATGGTCATGGTTATCAGCGTAGACCCCACTGGCCGGGTTCGCCTTAGCAGGCAAGCTGTGCTGGAGGGCTGGGATGTAGAAGAAGCGATCCGGCGAGACGCCGCCAACAGCCGCGGGGGGCGCCGCGGTGGAGGAGATCGCCGCGGCGGCGATCGTCGTGGTGGCGACCGTCGTGGCGGAGGCCGCCGCAGTGATGACCGGCGCGGCAGTGGCGACCGACGAGGGTATGATCGAAATCGCCGCGACTGAACCGCCGGGCAAAACGACCATCGACGTGCTACCGCGGCCTCAGCCGCGAGTAGCGCGTTTTTGTTTACATTGCTTTTTTACAAAGCCCTTGCTCGTGCGAGGAGTGGACTTGTTATTTTCTGTGAGCGCGGCAGTGGGATTCGCTGCCGCCGAGCGGCTTATTGAGCGCGGGGAGTGTAATCGTGACAGATGCCAGCGACAGTCCCGGCAGAGGGATTGCCGAGACCGAGAATTATATGATTTGGGAAGTGCAAGCGCCGGACGGGGAAAAGACGTACCATCTGGAATTGGGCGTCGCCACCTTGCATTTCTATCACGAAGAATGGGCGGAATTTCTGCAACTGATGAAAGACGCGGCTAGCAACAGCTGATGACTCCAGAGCCAATGCGCCAGCGCTTTGTTGAAGCGCTGGCAAAGCATCTGCCGCCCAGCGCCTCTCGCTTGCGTCTTTTGGATATTGACGGGCATTGCGGCGATATCTTGGCCGGTCGACGCGCTGATCTGGACATCCGCTGCCCCGCGGCGAATGACCTGCAACGCTCGGGGATTGCCCCGGCAGCGGCCGATGCTATCGTGGCGTTTGACTGTGATCTCGACAGTCAAATGCTGTCGTCGATCGCCGCCAACATGAGACCCGGCGGTCGTTTTATCGCTGTCCTCCCGCAGGGCGAAGTCCGCGAGTGCTGGGTAGGTCTGTTGGAAGCGGGGGGACTTGTGAGGATCCTGGTTGAGCCGGCTGTCGATGGCGCCGGCCTCCTGATACGCGGCGAAAAACCCCATACAACTGTTAATACATTGGCGCGTATTCAAAGCGTAGCCCGCGCCGATGTTGATCTCTTGGACCTGGCCGCCTACCCAGGACCTTACCTGCATCTTCTGATTCGCCAATCGCCCAACAAGCCGGTTTGGAAACTGGAAGCCGGTGAAGCCATCGCCTGGCGCGCGCTTGCCTTGGGGGACGAATCGAACGCTGTTTTGCTCGCATTCAGCAGTTTGCCCAAAGCGGTCGGATTCTTGCAGCCCGCCGTCTTGATCGACCTGGTGCGAGACGTCAACAAAGTTGGCAAATTCGCCAGGGAAGTCGCTGGGGGGTGGGGGAGGCCCGTCATTCTTAATCCGCCCGTGGATTCCATCAAAGATCAGCAACTCATCTGGCTGCGTATTGATCCTGAAACCGCTGCGGCGCCGGATGAATGAGCGCTGTCATCATTTGCGGTCGCGCGACCGCCACAGGTTCTAAAAGTGACAGTTGTGGTTCCACAGTTTCAGGGATCTGATTGCGCGCAAACTCATGACATTTTCGCTGGGTGACATCGAATACTTGAGCAGCGACCCCGGTCGACGCCTTCTGGAGTCGCACGCTCATAGCGATGTCTCTGAGGCAAACACCCTGGCTCTGCTGACCCAACTGAGAAAATCGCTGTCCCCGGAGCAAGCGGCCGCAGTGCTGTCGACGCTCAGGTTGAGGAAGAAAGCAAAGCTGAAATTCCCGCGTCACGCCCAGCGGATGTTGTTCACCGAAGAGAGCTTGCAACAGGCGAGTCACCCGCGAATCAGGCAATATCGGGCTGCTCTGCTGCGGTCTGACAAGCTGGTCGACATGTGTTGCGGTATTGGCAGCGACTCAATGGCTTATGCCGAATCCGGGCGCCAAGTCCTTGGCTTGGATAAAGACCCCGTGCGTATCGCCATTGCCCGGCACAACGCTGCCGCGCTTGGCGTCGCCGTGGAATTCGCTTTGGCGGATGTTCGCGAAGGCATGCCATCCGGTTACGATGCCGCATTCTACGATCCGTCGCGGCGCGATGCGGGGGGCAGGCGCATCCGCGATGTCGAGCGTTATGCGCCTCCGCTGTCTTTGATTCGGGGCTGGTCCGCCAAAGAGCTTGTAGTCAAACTGTCGCCCGCGGTCGACTTGACGCAAGTCCAGCGCTATGGCGGCCAGGTAGAATTCATCTCGGTCGACGGTAACCTCAGCGAAGCGATTCTGTGGCGGCGGCGGCAGTCCGCGCCACCGCTGGCGACGCGCTTGGACGCTTCCGGTATTCATCACTTGTCGGCAGATCTTGGCGAGCCCGTTGACATCTCGGAACCGAGGGCATGGCTATTCGAGCCGGATCCTGCGGTTCTTCGCGCCAGGTTGCTGCGACAATTGGCGGCGATGCTCAATGCGAGTTTGCTTGACAACACGATCGCCTATTTAACCTTGGATGAAATCGTCGACACGCCTTGGGGTAGGTACTGGCAAGTCCTGGACTGGATGCCCTTCAACCTCAAGAAACTGCGCCGTTATCTAGTTGATAGAGGGGTCAGCCATGTGACGGTGAAGAAGCGCGGCTTTCCCATGCTGCCCGAAGAATTGATCGCAAGACTGCGGCTGAAAGGGGGACAAGAATCGCGCGTGCTGGTCTTGACGCGCTGTCGCGCCCGCCCCGTCGTCATTGTCTGCGCTCCCCTTGTGGGAGAGGGGACCGGGGGGTGAGGAGTACAAAACATCTGTAAACACCACAATACCAATCATACCCTGTACGGGCGAGCCGGTGGCTCGCCCCTCGGCGCCCTCTGCGCCGGCGGTCAGTGTCTACGCGACCTCTGTGGTGACCCCCCGTATACATACTGTATCTATACTGTTGCTCAAAAAGGGGGCAAAATCAGGGCATCTTCCCAGCACTTGAGGACGAATTGCGCTTCACTGATCGCTTGCGCCTTGAACTTCGCAGGATTTCGCTACAAAATCTGATCATTCCGCGGCGATTCTCGGGCGACCCAAGGGTCGCACCACCATTTTCAGACATAGATGGCGCCTGTAGGGGGCAGCCTTGGCTGAACCATCGCTGTCGTACTGTGTTACTTCAAACATGTCCGCTTCTCAGCCCGGCTAGCGGGAAAGGATGCGGGCGAGATCGAAGTACTCCGGCGTGATTTGGCGCGTGCGAGAGGTGCAGTCCTTTAGCGGCATAGGCACTTGTTCGCGGCCGACGCGCGCGACCATGACGCCCGATTCGCCGCTCAAGAGCAATTCGACGGCGTAGACGCCCATGCGCGTTGCCAGCAAGCGATCAAAGGCGGTTGGGCTGCCGCCGCGCTGCGTGTGTCCCAGGATGGTCAGGCGGATCTCGAATCCAATATGCTTCTGCTCCAGGAAGCGCGCCAGTTCCGGTCCCTGATAGGGCGCGCCCTCCGCCAGGACCGCGATCGCATGTGTCTTTCCGCGAATATAGGCGTCTTCGAGGGAGGAAGCGATCTCGTTCATGGTGACGCCGTTTTCGGGCGTGACCACGATTTCGGCGCCGCCCAATATGCCCGCCATCACCGCCAGGTAGCCGCAGTCCCGTCCCATGACTTCGACCACAAAGGCGCGGTTGTGCGAGGTGGCGGTGTCGCGCAGGCGGTCGACCGCATCGAGAATCGTGTTCAAGGCGGTATCGACGCCGACGCTGGTATCGGTGCCCCAGATGTCGTTGTCGATGCTGGCCGGAATGCCAACAACCGGCACGCCGAGTTCGTGAAGCTTTTGCGCGCCGCGCAAGCTGCCGTCCCCGCCGATCACAATCACGCCCTCGATGCCGTTTTCATTCAGTCGGCGCTGCCCTTTTCGCTGGCCCTGCGGCGTCTTGAATTCTTCGTTGCGCGCTGTCTGCAAGACCGTCCCGCCGCGCTGCAAGATCCCGCTTACTTCGCGGCTGGCGAGCAAAGCCATATCGCCGGCCAACAGTCCTTGATAGGCTTGGCGGATGCCATAGACTTCCACATTTTTGTCCAGACCGGCGCGAACAACCGCCCGTACAGCGGCGTTCATACCCGGCGCATCGCCACCGCTGGTCATCACGGCGACCCGTTTCATAGCTTGCGACTCCATTTCATTTGTCGCGCTGCGCCAGAGATGCGTCGGCAGATCGCGGACCATCCAGACGACAACGCGCAACTATTCTAAACAGTTTTAAGACGGCTGACAAATGGAGAAAGCGTTAAGGATAGTTAAATTTCAAAACAATTCCCGCCGATATCTGGATCAATGATCACCATCGACCGTGATCAAATCCGGGCTGCCGACGATCGCTCGCAGGTCGTTTTGCAACTCTGCGCAGACCTGCGTCGTCAGGCCGGGAAAGTTCAAGGGGAATGACTTTTCACCTCGCTGAATAACGATCACGAAACGGTCATTGCCGGGATACTTCACCATCGCGTTGTGGATGCGTGACAACTTCCGGCGATCTTTGTCATCGTCGGCGCTCGCAGGCAATCGCACCGTAATCGTGAGCGGCGGGCGCTCTTCTTTCTGCCCTTCGCCGGGCATATCCAGATGGTCGTCGCCGTTAGTCCATTCCGGCTCGGCCTCGTCAGCTTGTTTGAACGGCTCAGCCTCGTCGGACGGCTGCGGTTCTTCGTTCGCCGAAGTTTGAACAATCTCATCAAGAATGGGTTCGGGGTCCGAACCGGCGGCGTCCTCGCGCGCTTCCGCCAGGGATTCAGGCGGCGCGTCTTGCTGGGGCGGAGCTTCCTCAACCATCGCCCAAACCGGCATCGAATCATCCATATCAACGGGCATGTCGCCGTCAGCGGAAAAGGAATTGAAATCGATTGTGACCTTTTCGGCAATCACTTGCGGATCGCCGCGGCTGTCATCGAAGCGACCTGTGACTGCGACGATCTCGCCTTCAAACAAGCCCTTTTCGGTCTCACCATCGGCCAAGGCGCTGTTCAGGTCGTCAAAATAAGTCATCACCTGGGCATAGGTACGCGGGAAAAGAACGATCTCGATGATGCCAGCGCTGTCGTGCCAATCTTCCAGACTGAGTATCGCCATCAAGTCGCTGTTGCGCGTGGTGATCTTGCGCACTCCCGTCAGTTCACCGGCTATGCGCGCCGTCTCCGGCTTCGGCGTGCCGGGCCGCTTGAGATCGGCGATTTTGTGCAGGTTCTGCCGCTCTAATATTTCACGATAGCGGTCGACGGGCCGGCCCGTGACATAGAGTCCCAACAATTCTTTTTCCCATTTCAAGAGCTCGCGGGGGCGCAATTCCTCAATGTCGCGAAGATCGTCCAGCAGATCGATTTCAAGGTCGGCTTTGTCGCCGAACATATCCATTTGACCAACTTCCAGGTCTTTGTGGTAGTTGCTGCTGGTACTGACGACGCGGTCGAGCGCGGCTATCAAGCTGGAGCGCGTGCCGAATCCATCCAAGGCGCCTACTTTAATCAGGCTCTCAAGCGTGCGCTTGCCAAGTTGGCGCATGTCAACACGCTGGCAAAACTCCAGCAGATCGCCGAAGGGCGTATCTCCGCGAACGGCGAGCAATTCTTCCAGCGCGCGAGCCCCGGCATTTTTGACGGCTGCCAAACCGAAGCGGATGGCGCGCCCCCCGTCCGCCATCGTCTCGATGTCGAAATCCAGTTGGCTGGCGTTCAGGTCCGGCGGCAGAATTGGGATATTCATGCGGCGGCATTCTTCCAAAAAGGTCGAGACTTTGCCCAGGTCATCGCGTTGAACGCTGAGCAAGGCGGTCATATATTCTTCGGGATAGTGGCATTTCAAAAAGGCAGTCTGCACGGTGATCACCGCGTAATCCGCGGCATGCGGCTTGGGAAAGCCGTAATTGGCGAAAGATTCGATCAAGTCAAAAATCTGCCCGGATATATCGGCCGGAATGCCATTTTGCGGACCGCGTTCGATGAAGATGGCTTTGTGTTTGTTGAGCTCGTCCGGCTTTTTCTTTGATACCGCGCGGCGCATCAGATCCGCTTCGCCCAGTTCATAGCCAAATAGCTCGCCGGCGATCTGCATAATCTGTTCTTGATAGACGCAAATGCCGTAGGTTTCATCAAGGATCGGCTCCAGGCGCGGGTGCAGGAGTTCGATCTCTTCTTCCCCGTGCATGCGACGATTGTAGGCTGGAATAAATTCCATCGGACCGGGGCGATAGAGCGAGATGGCGGCCACGATATTCTCGAAGACGCGCGGACGCATCCCGCGCAGCATCTGTTGCATGCCGCCGGATTCCACCTGAAAAACGCCGATCGTCTCTCCCCGCCCCATCATCGCAAAGGCGTCATCGAGCATCAGGCGTTCTTCGTCGCTGATCTGCGAATCATGACGATAGGGAATGTTGTCCATGTTGTAGTTGATGCCGCGATGGCGCGAGATCAGTTCACAGGCTTTGCGCATGATAGTGAGCGTCGACAAGCCGAGGAAATCGATCTTGAGCAAACCGATCAACTCGGCGGTTTCCATCGGGAATTGAGTGACAGCCTTCAGCGCGCCACCGGAGGGATCCTTGCCGGTGATGCGGTGTAGGGGCAGGTAATCAACCAGGGGACGATCGGCGACGATGACGCCGGCCGCATGTGTGGAGGCGTGCCGCGTCATGCCCTGCAATTCAATTGCGGTGTCGATGACGCGGGTCAGTTCAGCGTCTTCATTATAGAGCGTTCGCAACTCCGGATTCGCCTCGACGTAGTCGCGGATCTTCTTTTGGCGCGCCTCCTGCGGGATCATGGAGGCGGCGCGATTGATCTTGCCCAAATCGACATCGAGGGCGCGGCCGACATCGCGGACTGCGGCTTTGGCGCCCATCGTGCCAAAGGTGATGATGGCGGCAACTTTGTCCTCGCCATACTTTCTTGCAGCGTAGGCGATCATTTCCCCGCGGCGGTCGTCCGGGTAATCGAGGTCGATATCCGGCATGCTGATACGCCCCGGGTTCAAAAAGCGCTCAAACAAGAGGCTGTTCTGAATCGGGTTGATATTGGTGATGCCCAAGCTGTATGCGACCAAGCTGGCCGCGCCCGAGCCGCGCACATTCCACCAGATATCGGCAGAACGCGCGAATTGGCACAGATCCCAGACGATCAGGAAATAGGAATCGAAGCCCATGCTGTGAATGATATTGAGTTCGCGCTCGATACGCTCCGTAAATACGCTGTCCGCGCGCCAATCGGCGCCGAAACGCCATTCCATACCCATTTCGATCAGGTAGCGCAGGTAGCTGGTCTCATTGAAGCCGTCGGGCACGGGGAAAACCGGAATATGATAACCCTTGGGCGCGAGATCGATGTCCGTCATTTCGGCGATTTTGATGGAGTTGGCGAAGGCTTCGTCGATCAGGTCCGCTGGCGCGCCGTCGAATGCCTTGCGCATCTCCTCCGCAGATTTAAGGTAGTAGCTATTGAATGGCTCCATGCGCATCCGATCACTGTCGGATTTCAGCGCGGTCGTTTGAATACAGAGCAGCGTGTCGTGGGCATCGGCGTCCTCTTCATGAACGTAATGGACATCGTTGCTGGCCAGCAAACCGACCTTGCTATGCCCGCTCTTCCGGTAGTCAATAAGCCATTGGTTCAGGCGACGCAATTGCGGGATGTCGTGCCCCTGTAATTCCAGGTAGAAATTCTCAGCGCCAAATACCTCTTGATACCAGCCGATCATGTCGCGGGCGCCCTGATCGTCCCCATTGGCGACCAGGCGCGGAATCTCGGCCGCCAGGCAACCGCTGGTTGCGATGACGCCTTTGGCATGTGCCGACATGAATTCTTTGTCAATGCGGGGCCGGTAATAGTGACCCTCGAGCTGGGCGGCGGAGGCCATCTTCAGCAGGTTTTGATAGCCGGTCATGTCCTTCGCCAGCAGCAGCATGTGATAGGGACTGCGATCGAGGCGGGGATCGCGATCGCGCATGGAGCGGGTCGCCAGATAGGCTTCCATGCCGACGACCGGCTTGATGCCGGCGTCGACGCAGGCTTTGTAGAAGTCCATAACGCCGAACATGACGCCGTGATCGGTGATGCCAAGCGCGGGCATTTCCAGATCCCGGGCCCGGGCGACCAGGTCCTTGATCCTGCTCTGACCATCCAGCAGGGAGAACTCGGTATGCACATGAAGATGAACGAAGTCGCTTGTCATCTATCTACCACCTGGAATCGATTTTGAAAAAACTGTGAACAGCCGTATTATAACACCCTAGACAGCATGTCGAACGAGCGCATTTGACAAAAATCATGAGGCGAGCGGAAAAAGCGCGAAACGATGCCCGAGTTACCCGAAGTTGAAACTGTTGTACGCGGATTACGCGAGCCGCTGGTGGGACGCACCATCATTGGCATGTGGCATGATTGGGACAAGACGCTTCACTCGCCGTCTCCTCAAGAGTTCGCGGCGCGGGTAGCTGGCCAGGCGGTGCGCGGGATTGGACGACGCGCCAAATACATCTTGATCGAACTTGAATACGATGTGCTGGTGGTCCATTTGAAGATGTCCGGTCGCCTGTATGTAGCGTCCGCGGAGGACGCGCACGATGCCGACAGGTGGGTGCATGTGCGCTTCGACCTGGACGGAGGCAAGCAGTTGCGCTTTTCCGATGTGCGCAAATTCGGCAAGGTCTACCTGACCGATGACGTGAGCCGCCTGCTGAGCCACCTGGGTCCGGAGCCGCTCGACCAAGCCTTCACGCTGGCGGGTTTTCGCGAAGGACTCAAAGGGCGCAGGCGTTCAATCAAGGCGCACTTGCTCGATCAGGGGATCGTGGCGGGCATCGGCAACATATACGCCGATGAGGCGCTCTTTCGCGCGGGCATCCACCCCAACTGTATGGCGGGAGAACTGACGGACGAGGATGCCGAGCTCTTGCATCAGACGATTCGCGACGCCCTGCTGGCCGGTATCGAACACGAAGGCGCCAGCATCAATTGGTATCGCAAACCGGATGGCGGCAAAGGCGAATCGCAAAACCACTTTTATGTCTATGGCCGTATGAACCTAGCTTGTCGCAACTGTGGCGAGACGATCAACAAGATTCGCGTCGCTCAACGCGGCACCCACTTTTGCCCCAATTGTCAGCCAGAGCGGATACACTAGGGATTGTCGTAGGGAATCTCCACAACATCGACGATCACGTGCCCCTTGTCATTGCGGGTCAAGCGGCCGGCTGGTCTGGTCAAGTCGTGCGGAAACACCAGCAAGGCGCTTGTTTCCAACGCCCAGGTTTGCCAGCGGCGTTTGCTTTCCAGGGTGACGAGCGGTTCGACATCGTAAGCGGTCATCCAAGCCAGCCGTTCCATGTGCACCGCCAAAGATGCCATATCACAGACAAATCCGGCATGTTGGCCCATACTTTCCAGACGCAGGCTCATGTGGCCGGGCGTATGGCCCGGCGTCGTCAGCGCCTCGATGCCGGGCGCAATCGCGCAATCGCCGTCCAATAAGCGTAACTGGCCCGTCTTGCGGAGAGGCAGGTAGTTCTCAAGATTGTATGAGGCGCGCGTACGCTCGTTGGGGTTGCAGGCGTCTTCGTATTCACGGCGCCCGACCAGGTATTCGGCATTGGGAAAAGCCGGCTCGCGTTGACCGGACGGGTTTATGCGAAAATTGCCGCTGCAGTGATCATCGTGCAAGTGCGTATTAAAGACGATATCGATGTCGGTTGGCGAAACGCCGATCGCGGAAAGCCCAGCTTGCGTTCCGTCGGACCCCGTCACAGCGAATCGCTTCTGTTGGGATTCGCTGAGGCAATTGCCAAATCCGGTATCGACGATGATGTTCTTTTCCCCGGCGCGGACCAACAGGTTGTGATGCACGAGCGGCACCAGTTGGCGATCATCGGCATCCAGGTAGCGTGACCAGAGAACACGCGGCACCAAGCCGAAAATGCCGCCGGGATCCACCCAGCCGGTGGCGTCGTTGAAGAGATAGATGTCGATGTCGCCGACGGAAATCATAATCTTCGCAAGCGAACCTATGCGGTTTGCCACTTGCCTGAAGTCTGATCTTCGCGCATGTGGCAGTGTTTGTATTTTTTGCCGCTCCCGCACCAGCATGGCTGGTTGCGGCTGGGGCGTTTCTTGCTCTTGCGGACGGTCTGCTGCGCAGGACGCTCGCTATTGCCCATGAACAGATCCGGGCGGTATTCGCGCGTTTGACGGCGCTGCTGCGGCGTCTGCACGACGGCAGGCTGCACCAGAAAGATATTGCGCGATGCGATCTGTCGATAAGTGTCCTCGACAATGCGAAACATTTGAAAACCCTGGCGCTGATACTCGACCAGCGGGTCCTTTTGCGCCACCGCTTGCAGGCCGATCCCTTCGCGCAGGATATCGAGGTCGGTCAAATGGCGCTGCCAGTAGTGATCGAGGGCGCGGATCACGGTTTGCCGTTGGGCGATCTCGGTCAAGCCTTCGCGCGCCTCTTCCAACTGGGATTTCTTCTCTTCCAGCAGATCCCCCACATAAACAGAGATTTCTTTCCTCAGGTCTTCTTGTTCCAGTTCGTCGAGCGTATCCGCCGTGAGATCCGGGGGCAGCGGCAGCCCCTTGAGCGCCAATTGCTGATACATGGCATCGACTTCCAGGTAGTCGCCGTTGTGATCGGCGGAATAAACTTCGTCCACCGACGCGGCCACTTGATCTTCGATCATCGCCAAGTAATCGGCGTGCAGCAGAGCGGCGTCTTTCCCGAGCCAATCGAGGCGCTGCTGGTAAATGATCTCGCGCTGGCGGTTGACGACATCGTCGTACTCAACCACTCGTTTGCGGATGTCGAAGTTGTGCCCTTCCACGCGGACTTGCGCCTGTTCGATGGATTTACTGATCATGCCATGCTGGATCGCTTCGTCTTCGGGGAAGCCGGCGGTTTTCATCAGCCGTTTCACGTTGTCGTTGGCGAAGCGCCGCATGAGGTCGTCATCAAGGCTGAGGTAAAAACGGGACTGACCCGGGTCGCCTTGCCTGCCGGAGCGGCCGCGCAACTGGTTATCGATGCGGCGCGCTTCGTGACGCTCGGTACCCAGCACAAAGAGTCCGCCGGCGTCAAGCACCACCAGTCGGTCGCGGTCCACCATCTTGTTCGCTTCGGCAAGCGCCTTGTTCCATTGCGCCGTGCTGGCGGCGGTCAGGTCGATGCCACCCCGACGCAGCGCTTGCCGCGCCAAGCCTTCGGGATTGCCGCCGAGCAGGATATCGACGCCGCGGCCCGCCATATTGGTCGCGATGGTGACGGCGCCCGGGCGGCCCGCCTGGGTGATAATCTCGGCTTCTTTTTCGTGCTGCTTGGCATTAAGCACTTCGTGTTTGATATCGGCTTTTTGCAGGTACTTGCTCAGTCGTTCGGAGGTTTCGACGGCGACTGTGCCGACGAGAATCGGCTGCTTGCGGGCGTTGCGCTCGCGAATGGCCTCGACTATGGCGTTCCATTTCGCGGTCTCGTTGACATAGATCAAGTCGTCGTCGTCATCGCGAATGACTGGCCGGTGCGTGGGAATGGGAATAACATCCAGTTCATAGGTCTTCTCGAATTCTTCGGCTTCGGTGAGCGCGGTGCCGGTCATGCCTGCCAGTTTGTCATACATGCGGAAGAAGTTCTGGAAGGTGATGGTCGCCATGGTGATGTTTTCGCGGCGGATCTGAACTCCTTCCTTGGCTTCAATGGCTTGGTGCAAGCCTTCGCTGAAGCGGCGACCGGGCATCAGACGGCCGGTGAAGTCGTCGACGATGACCACTTCGCCGTTTTGGACGATATATTCCTTATCGTTTTCATAGAGCGTTTGCGCGCGTAGACAGTTGTCGAGATAGGGCAGCATTTCGGCGTTGTCGGGATGATAGAGTTGGTTGAGCCCAAGCGCGTTTTCCACTTTTTCAACGCCCTGCTCCGTCAGATAGACGATGCGATCTTTGATGTCGAGCACGAAATCGCCGTCGGGCTCTTCCGCCTCGACGCTGTCTTCGCTGCTCTTTTTGAGCCGCTTGACGATGGTCGCGAAGCGCCGGTAATAGTCGGATGGTTCGTCCGACGGTCCCGAGATGATCAGCGGCGTGCGCGCTTCATCAATCAGGATGTTGTCAACTTCGTCGACGATAGCGTAGCGCAGTTCGCGTTGAACCAGCCGGTCGTAGGACAGGACCATATTGTCGCGCAGATAGTCGAAGCCGAACTCGTTATTGGTGCCGTAGAGAATATCCGCCCGATAGGCGTCTCGACGGCTGATGGGGCGCAGATTTTGATAGCGCGCGTCATCGGAGATGAAGTCGGGATCAAACAGGAAAGAGCCGCTATCGGGCAGACCGCCCGTGTTTTGAATGACAGCCGCTGACAGACCAAGCAAATGATAGATAGGTCCCATGATCTGCAAGCCGTGTTTGCTCAGATAGTCATTGGGCGTCACCAGATGCGCGCCCTTGCCTTCCAGGGCATTGAGGTAGAGCGGCAGGGTCGCAACCAGGGTCTTGCCTTCGCCCGTTTTCATTTCGGCGATGCGCCCCTCGTGCAGGACGATGCCGCCGATCATCTGCACGTCATAATGACGCAAGCCAGTCGTGCGCACGGAGGCCTCGCGCACGACGGCGAATGCTTCTACCATGATGTCTTCATAGCTGGCGCCGGCCGCCAAAGCGGATTTGAATTCGGCGGTTTTCGCCTTTAACTGACCGTCGCTGAGCTTCTGGATCTCCGGTTCAAGGGCGTTGATTTGGTCGACAGTTTCCTGGTAATCGGAAAGCGCTCGCTGCATCGGATCGCCGAAGATGGATTTGACTATGTTGCGGAACATGGCATCTCTCATGCTCGTTGATTGTTGTTCGTAGACGATTATATCATATCGGTTGAGACACTGAAGGACATCCGGCCCCGCCATCAGCTTGCGCGCGTCCCACCGAAATCATACTGTACGATGCTGGAGGAGCAGCAATCGTCTATACGAATGGACGGGACTTCCGGTTGTGGCGGCAGACTTCCGAGCCTGGATTCCAGCGAAGGCGACGGAATCACTATTTTTGGACTTGCCGCCCGTATTGCTTAAGCATTCGCGATATCGGCTCCCGGAACAGGACCAAGACAAAAAAGGCGATGGCGGCGAGCAGGTAGAACAAGAGCAAAACGTTCTGGTTCTGCGATGCTTCGGCGCCAATCAAGACAAAGAGCAAGGTCGGGAAGAGACCGCCGACGAAAGAAACGACGATGTATACCGAGAGGCGGATCTGGCTGAATCCGACAGCATAGCTGATGAAATCGTATACCGAAAACAGCAGAACACGCGCCGCCAGCAGCGATTTCCAGTCGTTGAGATGGCGCTCATAGAATCCATCGACCCGCGACATCGCGGCCGCGCCGACGAAGCGGCGCACGATCCGTCGGCCGAATGCGCGGGCGATGATCACGTTGACTGTGCCGCCCAGCAACTCGCCCAACAGTGAATAAAGCGTGCCGGGAATAATGCCGAACAAGATGCCCGAGGCGAACTGAATGGGACCTGCGGACAAGGGCGCGAAGGTGAATGTCAATGCCTTGATACCGACAAAGATCAATGGACCCCAGATACCCCCAGTTGCGATTGTCGTCTGCAATTGGTCGATGCCAATGGACTGAACAAGGATATAGAGGGCGGTCAAGAGCGCGAGGAAAAGGGCGCCGCCAATCAGCAGGCTGCGTGAGGAAAACTCTTCTTGCGGATTGTCTTGCGCCAGACTGTCTGACACCGCCTCCGGCTGAATCCGTTCATTCATTGAATAGCGCGCCCACACTTCTGCCTTCGTGCGCGCGCAGGATCACCTCGCCCAAGAGCGGCGCGATCGACAAGACAGTCATATTGGGCAGCTTGCGCTCCTCGGCAATCGGCAAGGTATTGGTGAAGATGATTTCGCGCAGGTCCAAGCTGGCGAATCGTTGGAAGGCTTTATCGGAGAAGAAGGGATGCGTGAAGGCGAAAAGTACATCTTTGGCGCCGTAGTCGCGGACGACGTTGACCGCTTCGACGATGCTGCCGGCTGTGTTGACCTCATCGTCGACCAGCAAAACGTTTTTGCCCTCGACGCTGCCGATCAGCGAGAGCGCTCGCGGACTCTCCGCGTTGTCGACGCGGCGTTTCTCGACGAATGCCAGGGGTACGCCCAAGGTCTGCGCCCAGTTGCGTCCTTTCTTGGCGAAGCCCAGGTCAGTCGCCACCACGACCAAATCGCTCAACTCGCCCTGGCGCAGCTTCGACAAGACATAATCGCTCAAGAGGTGAAGGGCGGAGAGGGCATCGCCCGGGATGTTGAAGAAACCCTGGATTTGCCCGGAGTGCAGATCGACGGTCATATAGCGATCGACGCCCGCGGTCTCGATCATATTAGCCACAAGGCGCGCGGAAATCGGCACGCGCGGCTGGTCTTTCTGGTCGGAGCGCGTATAGCTCATGTAGGGCACGACGAGATTGATTCGCCAGGCGGAATCGCGCTTGAGCGCATCAATCATGATGAGCATTTCCATGAAGTTTTCGTGTACGGGCGAAGCCATCGTCTGCACCAAATAGACGTCCTTGCCGCGTACGCTCTCCTCGAGCTTGATGAAGATGTTCTCGTTGGAAAAGACTTTGCGCGTATAGGCGCCCGGTTTGAGCCTATATTCAGAAGCGCCGCATATATAGTCGGTGATCTCGGCGCCAAGCGCCCGCGAGGCGCTGCCGGAGAAAATCTTCATCGAGCCAAAGCGCATGGTCGATGACATCTGCTGTTCTTCCTGATGGATGTTGTTGATGTGCGCGGGGTTATATTTTGCGCCAGGAACTTTAGCCATCGCTCTTGTTCTTGCCCGCCTTTCAGTTGCTATTTTCGTCGACGAAACTCTACATTTTGAAGGAGTTGGTCCACCGCGCGCTGGGGATCAATACGCTCCTGAACCATGCGCCTGATGATACCAGCAAATTCCTCCGCCGTGAAAGTGTCAAACAGCCGTCCTTGCAAGGTTTCACGCAATCTGTGCATGAATTCGGCGCGCAATTGCCTTTCCTGGAACGCGACCAGCAATCCATGTTTTTGCAGGTAGCTGAGCTGGCTGTCGATGCCCTCGGCGAGATCGTTGATGCCCCTTTCCTCGATCGCGGAAGTTAGCACAATAGGCGGAACCCAAATCGGCTTGTCTTGCGCCTTGGCTTTGGTCGGGTGGCCAAGATCCAGCATCGCCTGTAACGTGTTTTTCGAGCGCTCGGCGCCGGGCAAGTCGCTCTTGTTGACAACCAGAATATCGGCGATCTCGAGCAAGCCAGCTTTGTTCGCTTGCACGTCGTCCCCGGCGCCGGGGGCTTGCACGACGATGGTTGTCGGGGAGAGCCCGGCGATATCAACTTCTGTTTGTCCAGCGCCGACGGTTTCCACAATGACATAATCAAAGCCGGCGGCGACCATCACCCGAACGACGTCCTGCGTGCGCCAAGCCAAGCCTCCCAGGCTGCCGCGGCTCGCCATACTGCGAATGAAAACGCCCTTGTCGCCGGCCAGCGCTTTCAATCGTATGCGGTCTCCCAGCAGCGCGCCGCCGGTGAAGGGGCTGCTGGGATCGACGGCGACGATCGCAACGGTCCGACCGCGTTGGCGATAAAGCTTGGTCAGCGCGGCTATGAGCGTGCTTTTTCCGCTGCCGGGCGGTCCTGTCATGCCGATGATCTGATTGTCGTCAAAACGTGGAGACAGCTCTGCCAGTTCCTCCGCCACAGCGTCACGGTTGTTTTCGACCAGGGTCAGGAATCGTGACAAGGCACGACGATCCCCGGAGCGAATGCCCTGGAGATTCAAGTCGACTGATCGGCTGGCCGCGCGCATAGCTGCTCGATCGTGCTGACAATTGCGCCGAGGCCAGCGCCGGGACCAAAGACCGCGTTTACCCCGCCGTCGAGCAGCGCCCGTTGATCTTCGTCGGGCAAGATGCCGCCAACAACCAGCGGCACACTGGCCAGATCCATCGCGTCCATTTCCGCGCGGATCGCCGGCACCAGGGTCATGTGGGAACCGCTGAGGATGCTCAAGCCGACAATATCGACATCTTCCTGCAAGGCAGCTTCGGCGATCATCTGCGGCGACTGACGCAAGCCGGTGTATATGACCTCCATACCCGCGTCTCGCAAGCCGCGGGCGATGACTTTGGCGCCACGATCGTGGCCATCCAAGCCGGGCTTTGCGATCAGAATGCGGATCGGAAACTGCCTCATAGCCATTTTCCCGTGGCTGGAACTCCTTTGATTATAGTTCACGCTTGCCAGCAAGTCACATTGAAAGAAAAAACGCTCGCCGGGGAACGGCGAGCGCCTTTGTCGATTCAAGCATGGACCGCTAGATATGCGCGGCAATCTGGCTGACGATTTTGCCCTTTGGCTTGAAGCCGGTGATACGTTCCACCGCTTCACCGCCTTTGAACAGAATCAAGGTTGGTATACCCATAATGCCATAATTGATCAGGATATCCTGGTTGGCATCGGCATCGACCTTGGCGACGCGCAGCTTGCCGTCGTACTCATCGGCGATCTCGTCAACGATGGGCGCGATCATCTTGCAGGGACCGCACCATTCCGCCCAAAAGTCGACTAAAACCGGCGTTTTACTGTCCAGAACTTCGCTCTGAAATTCGTCCTGGTTAACATCGAAAGTCTTCAAGCCCATTGTGTTTCTCCTTGAGATTCTCGGGTCACGCGGCGAGGCTGTTTCGCCGCGTTCCTGTAGCTCCATCACGTAGTTTATGGACGAGCGGCGTGAAAAACATCTTACATCAGATTTTCCTTTGACGCACCCTGGAGCGCGTGTTAGCATTCAAGCTATTCACGGTCCCGCGGCGCGTAATCAGCGAAACGTCCCGCTGCGCCCACACAAAATGACAAGCCTTCTCTTTCCGCGGTCAAGTGAGGCTGCAAAAAAGAATAAGTCCAGCGACATTCTTGATGAACGATGAACAACAATTGCCCAATCTGACCAGCCGTCAGGAAGATATTCTTACCTGCATTGTGCAGGCATATTCGGAAAAACCGGAGCCGGTCGGTTCCCGTCATCTGGTAGAGAATTACCAGCTGAATATCAGTTCGGCGACCGTGCGCAACGAGATGTCTCGGCTGGAAGAGATGGGTTATATCGCCGCGCCTCATACCTCGGCCGGGCGCGTGCCGACGGCAGCCGGCTTCCGCTATTTTGTACGGCGCCTGCTGCAAACGCGCAGTTTGACGCGCAACGAGCAGAGCCATATTTCCGAGCGGGTCGGCACATTGCACGCGGGCATGGAACAATGGATGCGCCGCACCGCCACATTGCTCGCGCGTTCGGTGCAGTCCGCATCCATTGTGACGCCGCCCATCTCGCAGACCAATTCCTTCAAGCACGTCGAGTTGATCTCGATACAGGGACGTCTTGCGCTGATGGTGCTGGTATTAAATAGCGGCAGCGTGCATCAGCGTATGCTGACGCTGGCGGAGCCGGTGCCGCAACTCCAACTGGCGGGGGCGGCCAAACGCGTCAACGAGATGTGCGCCGATTTTGGCGCGCGGCAGGTGCGCCTCAAAAGCATCAACCTGCCAATGCTGGAACGCGAAGTGGCGGAATTAACTGCCGAACTGATAGAGCATGCCGACAACAATCAGGTGCGTTTCATTTATCGAGACGGCTTGAGCCGGATGATGGAAAGCTTTGGCGATGACGAGGGAGCGCAGCAAGCGATCCGCATCCTGGAAGAGCATACGGTGCTCAATGCCCTGGTCAACGAACTGCTGGATCGACTGCCGCCCGATGACAGCGATGACGTTAATGTACAGGTGGTCATAGCCGGCGACGACCGCTACGAAGATCTAAGCCGCTTGAGCATGGTGCTAAGCCGTTATGGCGATCCGGAAAAGATGAGTGGCGCCATCGGCGTATTGGGTCCCACGCATATCAATTACGGGCGCGCTATCAGCACCGTGCGCTACGTCTCCAACCTGATGACCAATG
Source organism: Anaerolineae bacterium (assembly GCA_034420635.1). Classification (GTDB taxonomy): domain Bacteria; phylum Chloroflexota; class Anaerolineae; order Aggregatilineales; family Phototrophicaceae; genus UBA6055. The sequence goes on from DAOULD010000136.1 coordinate 128,439, forward strand.
TGCTGTCGACGCTGTATCAGGACAATGTGGACGCTAGCGCCGACAGCAACATATAAACTTCATAAGAAACGCAATCGCTTATACAAATCTTGTAATCCTGCGCTATGCTAGGGACGATATTTTGGCTATCCCGCGAACGGGATTAAGACGGTTGAATTGCGCGTTTCAGGATTAGCACATGAGCGATGTAAAAGACCCAGTTGAAGAACTTGAAAACGAAAACGAAGACGAATTGAACGACGCTCCCGAATCGGCGGAAGAACCGCCGAGCGAGGAAGAAGCGGACGGCAGCGACAAAGATGAGGAAGAAGCGCCGGAATTGCCGGCAGGTATAAACTTGATGCAAGCCTTCATCGAAGCGCAGCAGGAAGCGCAAAGCAATAAAGACGGCTGGCAGCGCGCCCGCGCCGAATTCGCCAATTACAAGAAGCGGATTGAGCGCGAACGGATCGAACTTTTTCAGCGGGCGTCGCTCGACACGCTTAAGGCGCTGCTGCCGATCGTTGACGACTTCGACCGCGCCTTCGAGAGCATGCCCGAAGATATCAGCGACAATCCGTGGATCGGCGGCGTATCCATGATCCAGCGCAAGTTCGTCACGCTGCTGGAACAATACGAAGTCGAGGCAATCGACCCGACGGGAGATCTTTTTGATCCCAATCTGCATCAAGCCATCGGCACGGAAGACAGCGATGAAGTTGAGAGCGGGCGCGTCACCGAGACACTGCAAAAGGGCTACCGCGCGGGTGATAAGATCTTGCGATTGGCTTTGGTCAAAGTAGCGAGCTGAAAAAGCAAAGGAATCTGAGCCAAGCTGGTCAGAGGCGCGCAACCGGCGAAAAAGTCTGCCGCGCTCGCACATAATAACAAGCCTTCTCCTTGCGCGAGCAAGGGGGTTACTTGAAAGAGAGAGAAACAGGAGTAATCGGAATGGGCAGAATCATTGGAATCGACCTGGGCACCACAAACTCGGTTGTCGCGGTGATGGAAGGCGGCGAGCCGACCGTCATTCCCTCTTCGGAAGGCGGCAACCTGATCCCGTCCGTGGTCGCCATCAATACCAAAACGGGCGAGCGCCTGGTCGGGCGCGTGGCTCGTAATCAAGCCGTAGTGAACCCGGAAAATACCTTCTTTTCGGTCAAGCGCTTCATGGGCCGCAAGTTCAATGACAAGGAAGTGAAGGACGCGGCCAAACTGATGCCGTACAAGGTATCGGCGGCATCAAACGGCGACGTGCGCATTCGATTGAACGAGCGCGACTACAGCGCGCCGGAGATCTCGGCGATGGTCCTGCAAAAGATCAAAGCGGACGCCGAAGCCTATTTGGGGGAAGCGGTGGATCAAGCGGTGATCACCGTGCCGGCCTATTTCAACGATACGCAGCGCAACGCGACCAAAGACGCGGGCAAAATTGCCGGTCTGGAAGTGCTGCGCATCATTAACGAGCCGACGGCGTCGAGCCTGTCATATGGTCTGGGCGAACGCAACGAAGGCATTATCGCGGTCTACGACCTGGGCGGCGGCACCTTTGATATTTCGATTCTTGAGGTCGCGGATGGCGTCTTTGAAGTCAAGTCGACCAACGGCGATACCTACCTGGGCGGAGACAACTTCGACGACCGCGTCATCAATTGGATAGCCGATGAGTTCAGCCGGGAAAACGGCATTGATCTCCGGCAGGATCGTCAGGCGCTGCAACGCTTGAAAGAAGCGGCTGAGAAGGCAAAGATCGAGCTTTCGACCACCTTGAGCGCCGAGATCAACCTGCCTTTTATCACGGCGGACGCGAGCGGACCAAAGCACCTGAACATGAGCCTGTCGCGCGCTAAGCTGGAAAGCCTGGTCGATGATTTGACGCGCAGCACCATCGAGCCTTGCCGGCTGGCATTGAAGGACGCCGGCTTGTCCGCCAGCGATGTCGACGCGGTTCTGCTGGTGGGCGGCATGACGCGCATGCCAGCCATCCAGGAATCCGTCAAGGACTTCTTCGGTAAAGAGCCGACGAAGGGCGTCAATCCGGATGAGGTGGTCGCGCTGGGCGCAGCCATTCAAGCGGGCGTGCTGGGCGGCGACGTCAAAGACATCCTGCTGCTGGATGTGACGCCGCTGACGCTGAGCGTGGAAACGCTGGGTGGCGTGGCCACCGCCATGATCGACCGCAATACCACCATACCGAGCAAGAAGTCGCAAATCTACTCGACGGCGGCTGACAGCCAGACTACAGTCGAGATCCACATCGTGCAAGGCGAACGGCCGATGGCGGGCGATAACAAGTCGCTGGGCAAGTTCATGCTCGATGGCATTCCGCCGGCGCCGCGCGGGCTGCCGCAAATCGAGGTGACTTTCGATATTGACGCCAACGGCATTCTCAATGTCAGCGCCAAGGACAAGGCGACCGGGCGCGAGCAAGCGATCACGATCACCGCCAGCAGCGGCTTGTCCGATGACGAAGTCGACAAGATGGTGGCGGAAGCGGAGAAGTTCGCCAGCCAGGATGCCGAACGCAAGGAAGAGGCCGAGGTCAACAATCAGGCGGAAAGCGCCGTCTTCCAAGCCGAGAAGCTGATTCGCGAAAACAAGGACAAGCTGCCGGAAGAAGCCGTGCAGCAGACCGAGGAAAAAATCGCGGCTGTCAAGCGGGCGCAGGAGAGCCAAAACGTCTCCGAGATCAAAGCGGCGACCGAAGCGCTGATGGCGCAGTTGCAGACGCTGGGCGCGCAGATGTACGAGGACGCGGCGCCCCCGCCCGAGGGACAGCCCGCGGCTGAGGATGACGAGGATGTCATCGACGCCGAATTCACCGAGACCTAAGAGGGAATCAAGATACCAATGGCTGATGATCGGGGTATAATGTCTTATGCTCCGTTTCGCATCCCGGTAACATGAGCGGCCGAAAAACTAGCGGGCGCGTACAGGACCCCATCCATGCCCAGAGATTATTATGAAGTGCTCGGCGTAGCGCGGAGCGCGGATACGGGAGAAATCAAGACCGCGTTCCGGCGTCTTGCGCGTCAGTACCATCCCGATGTCAGCCGCGAAGCCGGCGCCGAGGAGCGATTCAAGGAGATCAACGAGGCTTACGAGGTCCTGGCCGATGACGAGAAGCGCGCCCGTTACGATCGCTTTGGTCACGCCGGCGTCAATGGCGGCGGGGGCGGCTATGGACCCGGCATGGGCGGCTTCGGCTTTGAAGACATCTTCGATATCTTCAACAGCGCATTTGGCGATACGCCGGGGGGACGACGCCGCGCCCCCAATAGCGGTCGCGACCGGCGGGTCGATGTGACGATTGACTTCGTCGAGGCTGTCTTTGGCGTCGAAAAGGAGATCGAGTTCGCGCGCCTGGAACGCTGCGATGTCTGTGAGGGCAGCGGCGCGTCGGAGGGATCAAGACCCGCCACCTGCCGAACTTGCGACGGCAGTGGCGAACTGCGTCAGGTGCAGCAGACCTTCCTCGGTTCCATGGTCAGAGTGAATACCTGCCCCAATTGCGGCGGAAAAGGCTCGGTCATCTCCAAGCCCTGCCGCAATTGCGATGGTTCGGGCCGCAGGCGCAAGAAAGCCGCCTTGAATGTCAAGATCCCGGCCGGCGTCAGCGAGGGCATCCAGATTCAAGTGCGCGGGGACGGCGATGCCGGCGAACAGGGCGCGCCGCCGGGCAATTTATTCGTCGTGGTGCACGTCAAAGATCACGAGTTCTTCAAGCGCAAGGAAAATGACATCATCCTCGATATCAGCATCAACGTGGCGCAGGCGACCCTGGGCGACCGGATCAGCGTCGACACAGTGGATGGGCCCGTCGAATTGAGTATGCCCCCGGGCACACAGACGGGAAAGGTCTTCCGTTTGCGCGGCAAGGGCATTCCCCGCCTGCGCAGCGACGGGACCAACTCTGGGCGCGGCGATCAGTTGGTTTACGTTCAGGTAGAGACGCCGACCCATTTGACCGAGCATCAGCGCGAACTCTTCGAGCAGTTGGCGGAGACCTTCGGGCGCGAGATAAAGCCGCAGGCGGCCGGTCGCGGGTTTTTCGACAAAGTAATGGATTTCCTCGGCGGCGAAAACTAGCCGGCGCTCATGAGCGATTGGATCGAAGTATCGATGCGGGTTGACGGCGAAAGCGCGGAAGCCCTCGCCGAAGTCTTGCAGCGATTTGGTCACCAGGGCGTATCGTTGGAACAGGATGGCATCCCGCCTGATACCTGGGACGAAGATGAAGTCCCGCCCGCGGAAACCTTGATCCTGCGCGCCTATTTCCTCGATGACGACAACTTCCCCGGCAAAAGAAGGGAATTAGAGACCGCGCTCCGCCATATGCGGCTGATGTATCCGATGCCTAAACCCAGCTATAGCGCTGTACGGGAAGATGATTGGGCGGAAGCCTGGAAGGCGCATTATCAGCCCTTGCGCGTTGGAAAGCGTTTGCTCGTTCGCCCACTGTGGGTCGATGTTGATTTAGCGCAAGAAGACATAGAAATCGCGCTGGACCCGGGCATGGCATTTGGCACAGGTACGCATCCCACAACGCAGCTCTGTCTGGAGGCGCTGGAGAAGATGGCGGATCCGGCGCTGGATGTACTGGACCTGGGATGCGGCAGCGGCATTCTGGCTATCGCGGCGGCCAAGCTGGGCGCCGGGAAAGTGCTGGCGCTGGATATCGACCCGATTGCCGTGCGAGCCACACGGGAGAACGCCGCTCGAAATGGCGTCGCGCAGCAGATCGTCGCCGAACAAGGCAGCTTGGAGAGTGTCCTGTCTTCCGCGCGGCGCTTTGATATGGTGATGGTGAATATCCTGGCGCGGATCATACTTGAGATGACCGAGCGCAGATTGGCTCAAATCGTACGGCCGGGCGGGGTCGCCATCTTCAGCGGCATCATTGACAGTCAAGTGGGCGCGGTGGAAAGGAGCCTGCGGCGCGCGGGATTGAGACCCATCGCGCGCCGCAAAAAGGGCGACTGGGCGCTCATAGAGACAGTACGACCGCTAGACCAGACCGCCGGAGAATAGTCAGTCGCGACCATGGCGCAGCTTAACGGGAAAGAGCGATCTGAATACGTGCAAGCGATGTTCGACCGCATCGCCGCGCGTTACAACTTGATGAACCGCGTTATCTCCGGCGGGCAAGACCTGAAGTGGCGTCGTTTTGTCGTGGAAGCCGCTGATTTGCCGGCCGAAGGCGCGCTATTGGACATTGCAACCGGCACGGGCGATATCGCCTTTGAAGCGCTGAAGCGGCGCCCGGAAGCCACGGTTGTCGGCGCCGATTTCGCGCTGCAAATGATGCAAGTTGGGCGGCGGCAGGGTCGCTACGGCAGCCTGGTGAGCTGGACAGGCGCCGATGCGCTGCAGTTGCCTTATGCCGACAACTGTTTCGACGCGGTGGTTTCGGGTTATCTGATGCGCAACGTCGCCGATATCCCGCGCGCGCTCGCCGAACAGCGGCGGGTGCTCAAGCCGGGCGGGCGCATCGTCATATTGGATACGACGCCGCCGCCGCGCAACCTGCTGCAGCCTTTGATTCTCGCGCATCTAAAGTTTGGTATACCGCTGCTTGGCCGTTTGATCGCGGGTAAATCCGCCAGCGACGCCTATCGCTACTTGCCGGAGTCGACGCGCGCCTTCAAAACACCTGAGGAACTGGCGCGACTGATCAAAAGCGCGGGCTTCGCCGATGTGCGCTTCCGAACGTTCATGTTCAGCACGATGGCGGCTCATTGGGGCTGTAAATCGCCATAAAAAACGAGCCAACCGGCGTTGACTCGTCCCTTAACTATGAAACTGAAACATGGGATTGCTCCCAAAGGCATCCTCGCGGGAAGCGACGACCATCCCAGCCAAGCCCCTGGCCAGGGGCGTCCAGGTATTACGCGCGCACGTTGTTTTTGTGCCTGTAGATGATACGACCGCGATTCATATCATAGGCGCTCATCTCGACTTTGACACGGTCTCCCAAAAGTATACGTATGTAATACTTTCGCATTTTGCCCGACAAATATGCCAGGACCTGATGTCCGTTATCCAGTTCAACTTTGAACTGCGTATTGGGTAACGCTTCAATTACAGTTCCTTCAACTTCGATCTTTTCTTCTTTCTTGGCCATGTTCCTCCTTAGTGAACTAAACAGCCTGCCTCATAAGAGTTGTAGAAACTTGCTGAGGATTCCGCCTGCGCAGCGGGCTTGTGGTTTCGAATCCGCGGCGTAGACCCACTCGCAAGCGCCGCTGAAGGGCGCGGCCCCGCGATCGTAAATGTCAGACGCGCTTTGGCAGCAGCTAGCGGATGAATCACACTTTGCGTTGCCGCCGGCGCGAGCGACGGATCGCTTTCTTTTTTTCGATACGGCGCAATTCGCTCTTGGAAATGTGCCAACGTTTCCGGCGCACAGTGCTAAGTATGCCGGCATTTGTCACCCGTTTGCGAAAACGCCGCAAGAGTTGTTCTTGACTTTCGCCTGGCTTTAGCCTTACCGAAGCCATGCTCGCAATCACCGCCTTTGTGTGAATCGTACGAAAATGCTTAACTCTCAGCTAAGCAACAAAGGGAGTGTACCCGACAAACCGGCGTAATGCCATATCGCGTTTCGCGCCGGCCGCCTTAAAGCTATGCTCGGGCTTATCGCTCCGCTTCAACCTCCGGTTCAAGCGTCGGTTCGGCTTCGGCTTCACCCTCTTCTTCCAGATCGGATTCGGCGGGCGGCATGCCTGTTTCATCAAGTTCAGCTTCCGCTTCTGCTTCGGCGGCGGCGCGCGCTTGCGCGACCAATTCCATCTGGCGCTCTTCCCACTGTTCCAGTTCCGTTGCCGTGACCTCGGTCAAGCTCAGCCCCAGGCGCTGCTTTTCCGACTCGATGCTAATAATGCGCATCAGCAGCTTTTGGCCCTCGTATAGATGGCGCAAGGGATTCTCTTCCGGGTTATGCGACATCTGGCTGACGTGCAGCAGCGCTTCAATACCCGGGTCCAGGCTGACAAAAGCGCCAAAGGATTCTACGCGGCTAATGACACCCTCGACCAACTGCCCAATGTGATACATGTCGTCGACAAGCGACCAGGGATTGGGCTGCAAGCGCTTCAAGCTCAGGCCGATGCGCTTGCCTTCTTTATCCAGGTGCAAGACAAAAACCTCGACTTGATCGCCGACCGCCAAAACCTGGCTGGGGTGACGCACGCGGAACCAAGCCAACTCTGAAATATGAATGAGACCGTCAGCGCCGCCCAAATCGACAAAGGCGCCAAAATCGCACAAGCCGCTGACAACACCCTCGCGCGTAGCCCCCTCTTCCAGTTCCTGCAACAATGCCTGTTTGCGAGCCGCGCGGTTTTCCTGTTCCGCTTCCAACTGGCTGAAGACCAAGCGCCGCCGTTTGCGATTCACTTCGATCACGCGCACGCTGATTTCCTTGCCGATCAATTCCTGAAGTTGGATCAGGCGCTCGTCCTCTTTCAGGCCACGCGGCAGATCAAGCACATGGCTGGCTGGAATGAAGCCGCGCAAGTGGCCAAAGGGCATGATCACCCCACCGCGGTTTGCGTCGGCGAGCACGCCGGCATAGAGTTCCTTGCTATTCATCATGGCTTCCGCGCGTTTCCAATCTTCGTTCTGCCGCGCTTGTGAAGCGGACAGGATCAAATTGCCATCGCCGTCGTTCAAGCGCACGACCGCCACGTCGATCGCCGCATTAACCTGGAAATCTTTCGTGCTCATGCCCATGCGTTCGATATCGTTGCGCGTGACGATGCCGTCTTGTTTCCAGCCTATATCGACGATCAATCCCTGGTTGTCGATGGACAAGACGGTACCGCTGACGATATCTCCCCGTTCGATCTGGCTGCCGGCAAGGGATTCTTCCAAAAGTGAGGCAAAGTCCATCTCGTCGAGGGACTGGTCCAGCGCGGTTTCTGTTTGCATAACTTAAAACTCTCCCAGAACAATACGAAACTGATGCTTGACTGAAGGCAAAATAAAACCCGGTAAGCTTCGGCAGTCGCCGAATAACCAGGCTCGGAATGTCCTTGTTCGTCTGCAATTGCGGAATTACACGAACGACCTGCCCTCACCAAGAATCGCCGCGCATTATACAGAGGGGCAAAAGCCTTGTCAACGGCGCGAGGCAAAGTGATCGGCAAGTTTATTGGCGGTTGGCAACAAATTGCGCGGCGGGCAGAGCGTTGCCGCTAGTCATCTTCGTCGTCAGGGTGCTCGGGCGATTTATCCGCGGCATCTGCGCTATTGTCTGATCCGTCGTTGGGCGCTTGACCCTCGATCTCATTTACGCTGTCGACGCCATCGTCGAATTCCTCTGCCCCGTCCATGTCTCCGTCGCGTTCGTCGTCCTCTTCTCCAACTTCGGTGCCCCAACGCTGGGTGAAGCCGACACGGCGCTTTTCCGGTTCGAGGTGGCTAATACGCAGCGAAAGCTGATCGCCCTTTTGCACATAAGAATAGGGTTCCTTGAGGGCGCCGTCGCCCATTTCGCTGAGGTGCAGCAAGCCCTCCAAACCATCTCCCAGCGCGACAAACGCGCCGAAGTCGACCACGTTGGTTACTTGACCTTCCACCAATTGTCCTTCGTGATAGCGGTATTGCGCCTCGTCCCAGGGATCGCTCAAGAGACGTTTTCTGCTGAGCGCGATGCGGTTGGTTTCGCGGTCGAGGTTCAGGACATAAACTTCGATCTTGTCGCCGATGGCCAGAATATCACGCGGATGATCGACCCGATGCCAAGCCAGTTCACTGACGTGTATCAATCCGTCGGCGCCGCCAATATTGACAAAGGCGCCAAAATCCCGCAGCCCGGTGACGACGCCATTTACGACATCACCGACGCTAAGTTCCGCAAGGAGTTTCTGCTTGCGCTTGGCGCGCCACTCTTTTTGAGCTTCCCGCTCGCTGAAGATGAGCCGACGACGGTCTTGATCGACTTCAATGACCTTGACACTAAGCGTAGAGCCGATCAACTCGCTCATGGCTTCGCGGCGGTCCAGCGCCATATTCGCGGAAACCAAATGAGAACTTGGGATAAAACCTTCCAGCCGGTTCCAGCGCACCAGAGCGCCGCCTTTGTTATAGCCGCTCACTTTGACATCGACCGGGTCTTGCGAGCGCAAAAGCTCGCGCGCTTTTTCCCAGTCGTAACGCTGCAAACCCATGTTGATGGATACGATCAAGTTGTCATTTTGGTCGCGTGGGTTGACCACATAAACCGGAATGCTGGCGCCCGCCTCCAGGCTCTCGCGGAAGCTGTCTTCCATCCGATCAAGATCTTGTGAAGGAACGATGCCGTCTTGTTTTGCGCCGAGATCGACGATTATCTCGCGTTCATCGATCTGAAGAATGGTGGCTTCGCGAATTTCGCCGCGGCGTGGCGGCGAATAGGAAAAATCGAATGATGAGGCAAGCATCTCCTCGAAATTCTCATCGGGTACGGGGTTGCTGTCATGTTGTTCACTCATATGGTTTGTTTTGCCTCCTGCATCAGCAGGTAATAATCGTGCCGGAACCCGCAGGCGAACCGCGCACTTGGGTCAACAATGAGGTCAGGTGTTAAAAGGCACAAATACTAGACCTAAACGTAGTATACATTATCTCGCTGCAGTCAAAGCCAAACACTTACGCGCAACTAAGCGACAAACTGCCCGACGCTCACAAAGCGCTAACTGCTGGTATCTACAAACGACTGCATGAAACGTTCATGCATTATATCGCAAACTCCCTCGAATCGCACAATGTCGCGCTCGCAGCCAAATCGATTCAATCAGATCTCCGGCTGCGCTTCTCCAAAGCCGCGCCCCAGCAGACCGCGATCAATCTCCCAAGGATAGACTACATAAGCGTCTGTAACATCGCCATACAGCTCTGGCATTATGTTGGAAAACAGCGATCGATAGGGATTGAAATGCAAAACACAATTGATCGCCCGCGCTCCCGCCGCATTCACGCGTTCCCGCACGGCGATGCTGGTTCGTCCACTGCCCCAGACATCGTCGACGATCAAGGTTCGCCTGCCGCGCAGAAGCTCCGGATCGGGAAATTGCAAGAATGTCGGCCAAGCCATGATGCCGGATTGCTCTGTCGAGAGAAAGTCTACCGATGCCGTCAGCAGGTGCCGAATGCTCAATGCTTCGGCCAACAAACCGCCCGGTATCACGCCGCCGCGCGTGATCATGACCATCGCGCCGAAGGGTCCCAGATCTTGTATGCGCGGAACCAATCCATCGATAAGCTGGTCGACCTCCTCCCAGCTGACCAAACGATGTTTGCGCGGTTCCTGTGGCTGCATCATCCATTTCCGCCGATCACATAGCGAAACACAATTATAATGGATTTGTTCAAATTGCCCAAATTACAGCCGCTCGGCGCGCAGCCGGCGAAAAAGTCCTAGAAATGTCGCGCTCACAGGAAAAACAGAGCGCTCCTCACCTCATTTTATTGGACAACTTGCTTGTCCAATAAAATCGGGCAAGTTCATATCGGACAGGGGCGACCCTTGGGTCGCCCGAAAATCACCGAAATAATTTCAAGTTTTGCGGCGATTTCTTGCCCAATGAAAACCGTCCCTCCTCAGCGATAGCCTGGCGGAAGGGGGCAATCCGCGTTTGCTAGCTCGTATCGCTCGCGTCAGCGACATCAACAATCTCGCATGACACCAGGTCAATCAGGTCCTTTGTCTCCAGGCGCGCCTGTATGCCGCGTTCTCCGGCGCTGATCACGAGATGAGACTGTTCCAGGGCTCGCCTGTCGAGGTAGACGCCCCAGCGCTTCTGAAGCAAAGCCAGGGCGCTGATGCCGCCGACCTGCAGGCCAGTCAGTTTCTCGGCATCGGCATGCGATGCCAGGGCGACTTTCTTCGCGCCCAGGGCTTTGGCCAGCCGCTTCAAATTCAGCGTCCTGTTGCAAGGCAACAGCACCAGGATCGGTTTCTTCCGAGACGGGACTTCCGCCACCAGCGTCTTGAAGACTGTTTCCGCCGGCAAACCCACAGCGGCCGCCACCTCCTGCGCGTCGCGAATCCGCGCGTCATATCGATGAATCTCGTGGGGAATCTTCCGCGCTTCCAGCAAACGAACCGAGTTGAGTTTCCGTTTCTTGGCCATACCAGTCTGCTGTGCCCTTTGATCGCGTCTATGTCGTTCTTGTGCTACACATGCGGCGCTCGATCGCCTCAATCTTGCGGCTGATACTGTCGCTTCGCCAGCCGCGCCATAATGCCCGGAACCAGGATCCCGCCGAGCAGAACCAAACGGTCGAACAAGCGGAAAACGACGCGCCTGGGTCGTCCCCGCGCCGCCCCTGCGATGGCTTCCGCCACTTGATCGGCTCCCATGGTCGGCAGACCGCTCGCATCACGCTTGATCGGTCCCAGCCTGTTGACGTTGAAATCCGTGAGCGTGCGTCCCACCAGCAGATCGGTCACCTGGATATTGTCGTCTTCCAGTTCCAGCCGCAAGGAACCCGCCAGGCTCGAGACAAAGGCTTTGCTGGCGGCATAGGTCGCGGTGTAAGGCGTATGGACAGCCGCCACAATTGACGAGACGATCAAGATATGCCCGCCTCCGGCAGACTCCCGCATCGCCGGTACGCAGGCGCGTATGCTGTGCAACACGCCATCAATATTGGTCTCCATGACGGTCCGTAAATCATCCCAGTCAGCCTCGACCACCGCCCCGCTGTGACCGATGCCGGCATTCGCCACCAGCACATCCAGCCTCCCAAACTTATCGACCGTCCGACGGGCGGCGTCTTGGACCGCGCCCGCGTCGCGGACATCGCCCGCCACCGCCAGAAACTCGCCATGCGCTTGCGGCAAATTCGCAATTTCCGCGCCCAAGGCGTCCAGCCGATCTTGACGTCGCGCCAGGCCGCAAACATGGTATCCGGCGCGGGCGAAGGCTAAGGCAGTCTCCCGGCCGATCCCGCTCGACGCGCCTGTGATGAAGGCGACGGGTTTGGTCATGTCAGATTCCTTGCTCGTGCAACATCTAGTTCTCAGCGCCTGCTCCATTGCGCTTCGACGGTGCAAGCGCTCCGAATTCAAACAATCAGCGGCTCCTCGTACACCCCAAAGACCTCGCGCATCACATCCACCGTCTCGCCCAGCGTCGCCTCCGCCACAGCGCAATCAATCAAGTGCGGCATGACATTCTCGGCACCGCGACAAGCTTCGCGTAGCGCATCCAGCGTCCTCGCCGTCTTCTCATTGTCCCGCTCCCGCCGCAGCCGCTCCAACCGCGCGGCCTGCCGCTCATAGCCCTGCGGGTCCATCTTCAGTATCGGAATCTTCAACTCCGCCGCTTCATCGGCATGCTTGTTGACGCCGACGATGCCGCGCTCGCTCGACTCGACCTCGCGCGAATAGCGATAACTCGCGTCGGCGATCTCACTCATGAAGAAACCGGCGTCCAGCGCGGCCAAAACCCCGCCCAGATCGTCGACGCGCCGGAAATACTCGTTGACCTCGGCTTCGATCTCGTCCGTCAAGGCCTCGATGAAGTAGCTGCCGCCCAGTGGATCGACCGTATTGGCGACGCCGCTTTCCTCGAGGATGACCTGCTGCGTTCGCATCGCCAGCGTCGCCGCATGTTCTGAAGGCAGCGCCAGCGCCTCGTCCATACTGTTGGTGTGCAGCGACTGTGTGCCCCCGAGCACGCCCGCCAGCGCTTGAATCGCCACCCGAATGAGATTGACCTCTGGCTGCTGTGCGGTCAAGCTGACGCCGGCTGTCTGCGTGTGAAAGCGCATCAGCCAACTGCGCGGATCCGCCGCGCCAAATGTCTCGCGCATCTGCCTGGCCCAGATCCGCCGCGCCGCGCGATACTTGGCGATTTCTTCGAAGAAGTCGTTGTGCGCGTTGAAAAAGAAACTGATGCGGGGCGCGAATTCGTCCACGTCCAAACCGCGCTCGAGCGCCCAGCGGACATACTCCATCCCGTCCAATAGCGTAAACGCCACTTCTTGCGCGGCTGTGCTTCCCGCTTCGCGAATATGATAGCCGCTGACGCTGATGCTGTTCCAATTCGGCAGATGATGGCTGGCGTATTCGATGGTGTCGGTCACCAGGCGCATGCCCGGCTTTGGCGGGAAAATATACTCCTTTTGCGCGATGTATTCTTTGAGAATGTCGTTCTGCAGCGTGCCGCGCAATTGATCCAGCGGGATGCCCCACTTTTGTGCCAGGGCGATGTAATAAGCCCAAATGATCGCCGCCGGACTGTTGATGGTCATGCTGGTCGATATCTGATCCAGCGGAATGCCGTCGAAGAGGATTTCCATGTCTCGCAAGCAACTGACGGCAACGCCACACTTGCCGAATTCACCCAAAGCCTCCGGCGCGTCGCTGTCGTATCCCATCAGCGTCGGCAAGTCGAAGGCAACCGACAATCCCATATTGCCCCGCTCAATCAAGTATTTGTAACGCGCATTGGTCTCTTCGGCGCTGCCGAACCCGGCAAAGATACGCAGCGTCCAGGGTTTGCCGCGATAGCCCGTGGCGTGAATGCCCCGCGTGAAGGGATAGTCTCCCGGATTCGCCAGATCCCGTTCGTAGTTCAGTTCCGCGTTGTCCAGCGGCGTGTAAACGCCTCTGACCGCCTTGCCCGAAATCGTTGTGAACTTGTCTTTTCGCTCCGGACGACTGCGGAGCTTCGCCTGTAAAGTCTCGCGCTCCCAGCGTCCCTGATATGCGCGCAGGTTGTCATAATCTCGCTGCATCGGCATCTCTCCATCTCGCCATTGACACGATTATAGCACCGCCGCCATGCGCGCCCGATTATGGCGCTTGGCTTCATGCGACTGGTGGATTGCCGGCTGCGGAAAGCGCGCAGCAAGTCGCGAAATCAGTAACATAGCGTTAATATCCTTAAACTTCGCTTAACAAACTTTGCAAAACGCGCTATAATTTGAGTGAGGAAAAGGACCGTCAGTTCGCTACATTCTTTCTACCGGCCGGGTTAGACGATCAGCGAGAAAGTCGGTTAATCTATGAGCAAATCAAACAAGTCCAAAGCAACGCGCGACATTTTATTGCATGATCCCATGGCGGAAGCCGGTCGCAAACTGCTGGCTACGCAACTCGCTCGGATGAAACGCCACGAAGCGGGCAGCCGCACGGGCGAGGACATCGAATCTGTCCACCAAATGCGGGTCGCCATCCGGCGCATGCGCAGCCTCTTCCTGCTCATAGGCGCTGCCTACAAGCCCAAGACCGTCGACAAGTACAGCCGCGATTTGCGGCGCATCGCCCGTGCCCTCGGCCGCATCCGCGATCTCGATGTCCTGATTGATGATCTGGAGGCATTTCGCCCCTCCTTGCCAGCGGGCGACCAGGCGGCGCTCGATCAGGTGATCGACCGGCTGGACAGCCGCCGCAGCGAACACCGCGAGAGACTCAATGCGCTTTTCGATTCGAAGTTCTATGCGCGCTTTCTGCGGCAGTTCGCGCGGCTCTGCAAAAAGCCGGGCCGGGGAGCCAAGCCCCTTCCCAAGCTCGAAGAGCCGCATCAGTTGCGTCACGTGCTGCCGATACTCTTGCACGAGCGTCTGGCGCGTGTCCGAGCCTACGACACGGTGCTGCCCGCTGCCGACGACGCGATCTTGCATGCCTTGCGCGTGGAATTCAAACAGTTGCGCTACGCCCTGGAGTTTTTTCAGCCGCTCCTGGGCAGGACCACGAACAGTTTCTTGCGAGAAGCGAAAGAGATGCAGGAGATCCTCGGGCGCATCAACGACATTGCCGTCTTCAGCGACTATATGAGCGGGCTCAAAAAACTGAGTCCGGAGCAGGCCGCAGTCGTCCGGGGCTACTTGGCCGATCGCGACCAAGCCTTGGCCGCATTGCGCCTTCGATTCGACAAACAGTGGGCTTCCTTTAATACCCGCTCGCGCATGCGTCAATTCTCGGATGCGCTCCTGATCCTGCGCTAGATCAACTGCGGAACTTGTATACGCCGTCCAGTTGCCAGGCATCGCCCGCCTCCGCGCCATCAATCGTGAGCGGCAGAAACTGCTCCGACTCTGGATCCAATACGCGCAGGCGCAGCGCGTAGTCGTCTTCCGGCGGCAGCGGCTCGCCGCTCGGCATACGCAGCACCGTGGACATATTGACCAATTCGCCGGCCTCCCACAGGCTGGTCGAATAGGCGCCGTGCCGATGTTGGACCGGAACAAAGCGCCATTGGTATTCGGCAACTCGGGTCTCCGGATGGGTCAATTCCAGCACGATTTGATAGTCCTGTCCCAGCGCCCCTTCCGCGCGCCAGATGGTGAGCAGTGTGACGGGCGTCCCCTTGTACGCCTTCCGCGGATAGGCATCCGTCGCAAACAGGCGCAATCGATTGCCAAACAGCAGCTCCTGCTCGTACACGTTGGAGACAAAACCGCGTGACGGCTCGCCGACGCGCGAGGCAAAATCGCCGCTCTCGTAGAGTTCGTAGCTGAATGTGCCGTCATAGTGCCACCTTTTCAGGTCGAAGAGATCCTCCCGACCCAATGCCGCAATCAACTGTGTGCGCCTCGGATCCAAGCCCGCGTCCAGGTAGGCTTGTCGCGCCTTGGCGCCATAGATGAAATGCGTCGCGCCGAGCGCCTCGTATTCCTCCAGTGTGC
Organism: Anaerolineae bacterium; assembly: GCA_034420635.1. GTDB lineage: Bacteria > Chloroflexota > Anaerolineae > Aggregatilineales > Phototrophicaceae > UBA6055. The sequence continues at coordinate 144,042 of DAOULD010000136.1, forward strand.
TTATCAGCTTGTCTTCGATGCGCATTCGCGGGAAGAAAAAATGCAGTCGTTCCTCGCCCGGCGCGAGCACAAGCGGCGCCCGTTCATTCTCTCTCAAGTATTCCTCGAGCCCGAATACCATTTCCATCAGCGAGGGATTGTAGACCTGGTACTTTCTGGCGTCGCTATCGAGCTGTTCATCAACTAGCCACACTCTCGACCAGGTGACATCGATAGCCGCCGAGACAATACCCGGCGCTCCCAAAACCAGCAGAGCCAGGCCGTAACCCCGTCGAATCAGGGGACGCCATCCCTTTATTCGATCCGTCGTTAGTACGCTCGCCACTGCGACTGCGGTGGGCAAAACCAGCAGCGGCACGATCGCGAAGCCCAGCCGGTAATGATAACTGTAAGAAAAGAAAAAGGTGAGGAAGTAGGGCAGCGCCAACAGCAAAGCCCATCCCGCCGAAACGCAACCCGGTCTTGCCAATGCCTCAATCAGCCTACGACGATGCCCATACAGACTCACGATGATTAGCAAGTTTCCGACAGCCATCGCAGCCGCCTCGCTCAATTGTATATAGCTGGCCGGCGGATCGAATCGTTCCGGAAAGAGGATGGGATTCGACGCCAGAACGCCAACCAGCAGCAGGATCGCCCCCGCCGCCCCAATCATGATCTGCCGAGCCGACAATCTGCATTGGATCGCCGCAGCCACGAAACCCAGGATGATCGCCAGAACGAGCCAGCTGAGGTAGTCTCCGCTGCGCCGCGCTTGCGTCAGCCAGAATTCCGCCGGCCAGGTGATCGCTTCGTGCCCGAGCAGCAGATTGCGCAGATACCAGACGCCGCCTAAAGGCGCGCTGGCAAAGATCGTCCACAATGCGACCATGAATCGTGGCTTCAGCCGCCCAAACTGTAGTTTTGCGCGCGCCGCTTCAAGGGCGAGCAACAGCAGGACGCCCCAAATGAATGCGCCTGCCGTTGGTTTGGTGAACAAGCCGATACTGAGCATTAGCCCAGCCAACAAGGCGTCCCGTCGACGCGCGCGCTCGTCTTCTTGCTGGGACCAGGCGCGCAGAAAAAAGACCGCGGCCAGCGTAAAGCTGGTAGCGAGCGTGATCTCCAGGTCGCCGATGATCGACTGGTGCCCGACGAAGGGATGCAGGCTCCACAAGGCGGCGACGAACAATCCAACCCGTCGCTTCAGCAGCCTTTCGCCAAGAAGATATGCTGCAAAAATCCCGCCGATGTGCAGCCAGGGCAGTACCATGCGCGCGGCATAATCGTTGATCGCGCCGGTTAGAATCTGAACATAGGCGTACTGAAGCTGCAAAAACGGCGGATAATACTCGATCGACTGCGGGATCAGCCCTTCCAGAAAATACAGGCGCCCTTGATAGCCATAGACCCAAAGCGCATCGTAAGCGGTAAAGGGCCAATAGGCTGTGTGGACCCAACGCAGGACGACCGCTGCTATGATCATGGCGATGATCAGTTTTTCGTCAAAGGCATAGGGCGCTCGAGGCGCCGAAACCGCTGTCGTTCTGCGGCGTTTACGCCAGGCGATGCGACCGCCGAGCGCGGCAATTAAGATACTGCCAACGATAATCCACTCTCGGACGAGCAGGCTTTGCCCGGTCTGGGCGCCGACTACGCCCAGGATCAGCATCCAGCCTGTCATGCAGGCTGGTCCTATAGCCAGCGCTACCGCAGCCACAAGCGCCCGAGAATGCCAATGGCTCCTCGGCAACAAAGCCAAGGACCAAGGCAAACCCAAACCGACGCTCATCCATAGCGTCGGCAAGATGCCCGCGAGCGCTTCGTTTAACCAGTTCACTTTTTTCGAGAAACCTCCTTGCTAATGCAAGGAACAGTCTTGTTCCGCTGTGCGAGGGCGGCAGATGCCTTCGCCGATTACGCGCCGAGCGGCTGTCTTACCGGCGCGCCATGTCGCGGCGCTTCCACATTGCTTGCGCCATGCTTGTCAAAGCGTATGCGGCCATCATCAGCGCGAAGGGCAATACCGGCAGATAGTAGCGCGCCCAAGGCAAAGGCGTCAGCGCGAAGACGATAGCCGCTGTGCCGCCGCCCCAAAACAATAACAGCGCGCGATTCTGGAAGCTGATGCCGCGATCGCGAACGAGCAGAATGATACCGGCGGCAACAAGCGCCAACATGACCAGCGCCGCGATCGCATTGCCGCCGATGGTCGCCCCCGCCCATCCCGACCTTTCATAGATCTGGATTTGCTCGCTGATTTCGGCATAGCCCGCCCATTGCCTGTCTTCGAAATATTGCGCTTCACCGATTAACACAAAGCGGAAAAACCCTTTCACTTGCTGGCTCAAAGACTGATAGCCGCCATAAACGCCCGCTTGCCGCTGCAAAAGCGCGGAGCGCTCGGACATGACATCCCCGGCGGTTTCAAGCGGCGCGTCCCACCAACCGGGGTTCAGCAGATAGAAGGCCAGCAGCGTGACTATGCCAGTTATCAAGATACCCGCGAGCGGACGTATTTTCAGCCTGTTGCGCGTATCGCTCGGTCCGAGGCTTTCGTAGACGGACAGACCGGATATCGCCAGAAACACAAGCGCCACAAGGAAAGCGCTGGTATGTTTTGCGGCGATAGCCAAGCCGGCGCAGGCGCCCAGGAGCGCGTATTGGGGCCAGCGCCGTTGACGAAGGAGCCAAGCCGCTGCCAACAGCACCAGCATTATGCCGAGCATGTGACTGCCTTCTTGCATCGCGCGCCTGCCGTTTAGGAGCAGGGTAGGGTGGGCGGCAAAAAGCAAACTGGCAAGCAAGGCTGTCGGTCGGTTTATGGTGATCCGCGCGAAGGCATACAGGAGCGCCGCAGCGGCGGCCAATTGCGCTGCCGAGGCCAGCCGAGCGATCTGAAGCAGGCGCGCCTCCGGTACGCGGTTGGACTCCAGGTTATATCTGTAGTCCCGGCCCCAATGCCAATCGTCATTCAGGTCTGTGATGGCGTATCCGCTGCTGGCAGCCAGCCAACCGTAGATCATGTTGGAGATCGAGCCGCTAGCCAGATTCGCGCGATATTCGCCCGAACTGGCCGACCGTTTCGCCCGGTGCGTGAGCTTCTCCCGATCGCCTTCCAAAAACAGGTAATAGAAATCGCGCCCGACATAGATCTTTGAAGCTTCGTCGCCGTGGAAGGGCACGATCGCCGCGCCCCCTATTATGTAAAAGGACAGCAAAGCCAAGCAAATGACATCGACGCTAACGCGAAAGAACCTGCCACTCTTCATTGCCGAACTTCCCAACGAAGGTCAAGACTTACGGTCATCTGTTCAGCGCCTCATCATTGCAGCGCGCGCAAGCGCATGAATCTTCCCTTGATATTTCCCCGGCATAGCGCGGCCAGCCTCACCAGGGCATAAGCTGATAAGATCATTGTAAAGGGCAAGACTGGCAGGTAGTAGCGCAGCCAGGGCAAAGGCGTGACCAAAAGCGTAATCAAAACGATGCCGCCTCCCCAGACCAATAGCAGCCAGCGATACTTTCTGTCGATCTCTGGGGCGCGCGCCAGATGAACGATTCCCCAAAGGCTCAGCCCCGCCATGACAAGCCCGCCGAGCTTGCCATCGATCGCAAACCCGGCGAATCCAGAAGACTCGTAAGCGCTGATCTGGGCGCGGATTGCGTCGTATCCCGCCCATTGCGCCACTTCATAATACTGGCGCCGGTCAAAAAATGCGTACTCCAGAAAGCCTTCGATTCCTTGCGCCGACGAATCATACCCGCCATAGAGCGCCACTTGCTCGTTCAGCAAGTCGACGCGCAAGCGGAGTACTTCGGCGGCGCTATCCAGGGGCGCTTGCCACCAGGCCGGGTTCATTAGATAGAAAGTCAACAATGCCAGCCCGCCCGCCGCCAGCAAGCCGACCAGCGACTGCGCTGGCTTTTGCCTCTCCCCTCCCGGCATTCTGGCTGCCTGGTAAAGCCATAGAGCGGCGCAGGCAAGAAAGACCAGCGCCACGACAAAGGCATTGGGATGCTTTGCCGCGACGGCAAAGCCGGAGACGACGCCCAGCAAGACGAATTTCCACCAGCGGCGACCTTGCAAGAGCCAGGCAGCCAACAACAGCACCAGCATCATGCCGAGCAAATGGCTGCCTTCCATCATGGCGCGTCTGCCGTTGATCAAGACGGCTGGATGCAGAGCGAACATCGCGCTCGCGACATAGGCTTCTGGCCTGCCGATGGATATGTTGACCAGCGCAAAGAGCGCCGCAACCGCCACCGCCAACTGCGCGGCAGAGGCCAGGCGCGCGGCGTCCAACAGTGATCTCTCGGGAATGCGATTGCTCGCGCTGTTTTGGGCGTAATCTTGTTCCCAATCCCAGTGCCCGTTGATCTGCTCGAGCTTGATTCCTTTGCTCGCCGCCAGCCAACCGTGGATCGTTTTGGACACGGTGCCATTTATCAGGCGCAAATGCTGCTCGTCCTCGCGACTCGACCAAGCGCCCTTATAAAGGACTTTTGACAGATCGCCTTCTCGGAACAAATAATAATAATCGCGCCCCATAAATATCTGTGTCGATTCATCGCCGTGAAAGGGAACCAACGACGCGCCAGCGAGGACATAGGCAGCCAACAGGAGCAACCAAAGGAAATCAATCCACTTGGGGAATCGGCTCGGCCGGCTAAGCTTGGTCATCTTCTGAGGATGGACCAATCTCGACCAGCATGTCTCCCTTGTCCACCGCTTGGCTCGCCTCGACGTGTATCGCCGTCACCACGCCCGCGACCGGCGATTTCAGTTCGTTCTGCATCTTCATCGATTCCAGGATGACAACCGTATCGCCCTGCTCCACGTTTTGACCCAGTTCCACTGTGACCATGACAATCAGACCGGGCATGGGCGCATTCACTTCGCCGGAAGTGATCTTCAATCCTCCGCGTCGCTGCATTAGCAGCATGGCGCGTTCGTCCAGCACTTGCGTCTCGAAGAGTTGGCCCCCCATCATGACCGCGATCTTGCCTTCGTCATCATCGATGACGGCTTCCAGGGATTTGTTCTCGGTGATGATCGAATACAGCGAACCGCCCAGGTTGAGGAAATCCACATCGCGCAACTCGCCGTTGACCAGGATGGCGCCATCGTTGTCGATCTCAATTTCGTAGCTCTGGTCATTGATGACCGCGACGTACTTCATCGGTGCATCCTCTCGAAGCGGCCCATCCACTTCCAGTTGCTGGCATCGCGCTTCGCCGGCGCGACCACTTGCGAAGCCAGCCGCCGCTCGCGATGCGCGTACAAGGTCGCGGCTATGGCTACGGTCTCCAATTGAGTCGCTGTCGGCGTCTTTTCATAAGTGTTCATATTGAAGCGCTGCTCGACAAAATTGGTATCAATCTGCCCGGCGATGAAGCTGATGCTATTGAGCAAATTGATGTGGAAGGGAATGTTGTGCTTCAAGCCCATAATGCGATATTCGGACAGGGCGCGCCGCATCCGCAGCATCGCTTCCGAACGCGTCTCGCCCCAGGTTATCAGCTTGGAGATCATGCTATCGTAGTAGGGCGTTATTTCCGAACCGCGATAGACGCCGCTGTCCACGCGCACGCCCGGTCCCGTCGGCAGGATCATCGTTGTGATCTGGCCCGTCGACGGCATGAAATCCGCATAGGGGTCTTCGGCGTTGATGCGGCATTCGATTGCCCAGCCCTTGGGATGCAGCAAGTTTTCCGTGGGACCCATGCGGCGCCCGCGCGCGATGCGTATCTGCTCTTTGGCCAGGTCGACGCCGGTCACCAGTTCGGTCACCGGATGTTCCACTTGCAAGCGCGTGTTCATCTCCAGGAAGTAGAAATTTTTGTCGCGGTCGACCAGGCACTCGATCGTGCCGGCATTGACATAGCCGACTGATTCGGCCGCGGCGATCGACATCTCGCCCATTTTCTGCCGCAGTTCAGTATCGACGAAGACGCTGGGCGCCTCTTCCACCAGCTTCTGATGGCGCCTTTGAATGGAACATTCGCGCTCGCCCAGGTGGATTGTGTTGCCATGCGTATCCGCCAGGATTTGAAACTCGATGTGACGCGCGCCCTGCAGCAGCTTCTCCAGATACACATCGCCGTTGCCAAAGGCGCTTTCCGCCTCCATGCGCGCTGTGATCAGCGCTATTTCGAAATCCTCCGCGCGATGCACGGGGCGCATGCCCTTGCCGCCGCCGCCCGCCACGGCTTTGATCAAGACCGGGAAGCCGATTGACTTGGCGGCTTGAGCCAATTCGTCATTCGACAATCCGGCTTCGATCCCGGGGATCAGCGGCACATTGTTGCGGGTCACGGCAAGTCGCGCGGCGTGTTTGTCGCCCATCGTGGCGATGGCATCGGGCGACGGTCCGATCCAGACCAGACCTTCGTCGATGACTTGCCCCGCGAAATCGGCGTTTTCCGCCAGGAAGCCATAACCCGGGTGAATGGCGTCGGCCCCGGTCCTGCGCGCCACCTCGATCAGCGTATCTTTCTTGAGATAGCTTTCGGCCGGGCGCGGTCCGCCAATGTGAACGGCCTCGTCGGCATAGCGGACGTGCAGAGCGGCGCGATCGACATCGGAGTAGACAGCCACGGTCGGGATTCCCAGATCGCGCGCGGCGCGTATGATGCGCACGGCGATTTCGCCGCGATTGGCGATCAAGATCTTGTTGATGCGGGTGAGTTGCTCAGCCACTGACGCCTCCTAGAGCGGAATGTTGCCATGCTTCTTGGGCAGGTTCTCGTCGCGCTTGTTCCCGAAAACCTGCAAGGCGTTGATCAAACGCGCGCGCGTATTGTGCGGCTCAATGACGTCGTCGATGAAGCCTCGGCTGGCGGCGATATAGGGATTGGCAAAGGTCTGGCGATAGTCTTCCGCCAGTTCCTGCTTGCGCGCGGCGGGATCCTCCGCTTCTTTCAACTCGCGGCGGTAGATGATCTCGACCGCGCCCTCGGGACCCATCACGGCGATTTCGGCGGTGGGCCAGGCGATGTTGAGATCGGCGCGGATATGCTTGCTGCTCATAACGCAATAAGCGCCCCCGTAGGACTTGCGCGTGGTGACGGTCAGCTTGGGCACGGTGGCCTCGCAAAAGGCGTAAAGCAGCTTGGCGCCGCTCATGATGATGCCGTTATGCTCCTGGTCGGCGCCTGGCAGATAGCCGGGGACATCAACAAAGGTGATCAGCGGCACGTTGAAGGCGTCGCAGGCGCGCACGAAGCGCGCCGCTTTGACGCTGGCATTGATATCCAGCACGCCCGCCAGCACCATCGGCTGATTGGCGACGATGCCAACCGCCGACCCGCCCAGCCGCGCGTAGCCCACCACGATATTGCCGGCGAACTCTTCGTGGACTTCGAAGAAGTGCCCGTCATCGACGATGAGCTCGATGACTTTTTTCATATCGTAAGGCTGGTTGGGATTCTCCGGCACGATGGTGTCAAGGGCGCTTTCGGTACGCAGCGGATCATCAGTGGTGGCTATGACCGGCGGATCTTCCATGTTGTTCTGTGGCAGATAGCTGAGCAACTCGCGAGCCAGAAGCAGGGATTGCGCTTCGTCATCGGCCACAAAATGGCAAACGCCGCTCTTGCTGGCGTGCACCGACGCCCCGCCCAGATCCTCAAAGCTGACATCTTCATTGAGCACTTGCTTGACCACGTCGGGTCCGGTGATGAACATATAACTGCTGTCTTTAACCATGATGATGTAGTCGGTCAGCGCCGGGCTGTAGACAGCGCCGCCGGCGCAGGGTCCCATGATGACGCTGATCTGGGGAATGACGCCGCTGGCGAGGGTGTTCTGCAGGAAAATATCGGCATAGCCGCCCAGGCTCTCCACGCCCTCCTGGATCCTGGCGCCGCCGCTGTCGTTCAAGCCGATGACCGGGGCGCCCACCTTGATCGCCATATCCATGATCTTGAGGATCTTGTCGGCGTGCGCCTCGCTCAAGCTGCCGCCCATGACGGTGAAGTCCTGCGAATAGACATAAACCAGCCGGCCGTCGATGGTGCCCCAGCCGGTCACGACGCTGTCGCTGAGCGGCTTGTTTTTTTCCAGCCCGAACTTGTTGTTGTGATGATGTACGAAGGCGTCGACCTCGCGGAAGCTGCCGGGATCGAGCAGCATTTCCAGGCGTTCGCGGGCGGTCTTCTTGCCTTGATCGTGCTGCCGCTTGATCCGCGCCTCGCCGCCGCCCAACTGGCTCTGGGCGCGCTTGGCGCGCAACTGCTCGATCTTGGGGCTGATGGTCATACCTGGTCTCCGTTTGCTGGGTTTGTATTGTGGGCGGTCATGTTTCCTCCGCTAATTGTAACACCGTCTGCGAGCGGGGGTGTTTTACAGAGCGGCAAAACAGCCATCCAGTATAGGGCGTCGGGCGGTTGAATGACAGGGGAAAGTCGCAAAGCCCGCGGCGATGGAAGGTTGTCCCAGCATTGCCCCTTGTTGTACTCGTCGAAGCCCCGAGAAGTCCCCATGTTTCCCCGAGTTTTGCAGAGGCGGAAGGGCTGGAGGGCGCGGTATTGCTGGGTTTTGGATTCACCACAGAGGCACAGAGGGCACAGTACATTTTTTTACTCACCACAGAGGGATTTTCAACCCCACCCCCCGGCCCCCTCCCCGAGGCATCGGGGAGGGGGAGCGCTAATTGCGGGATTTGAATTAGATTCAGAACTCTCGCTACAAATGAGCTTGTTTGACAGCATTTTACTGGCGCTACTGAGATTTTCGTTAGTTGTGACATTAGGCGAAGTCGAAGGATGGGCGGCTGCTGTGTCGGGCGCCGTACCAGGCGAGGGCGGTGGCGATGACGGTGTCGTCGTGGCCGCCGGCGGGGGCGCCGTAGCGCCAGGCGCCGCTGGGCAGGCGTTCCAGGGAGTAGTTTGCCAGTTCAGCCAGCAGGACGGGATCGTTGAGCAGGCTGATGTCGTTGCGCTCAATGGCCAGGGCGAGGGATTCGATGAGTGGTGATTTGGATTTGCCGGTGGTGAGGAAGGGGCGCACGGGCAAGCCTTCCTGGAGCAATGCCTCGATATTGGGTTCGCCGATGCTGTTGGCTTCAGCCCAGATGATCTGCGGATTCCAGCGCTGGACGAGGGATTTGAGCCGGTCGCGCTGCAGGCTCCAGCCGACCTGGTTAAAGCGGTCGAGGGCGGCCATTTTGCCTTGGGTGACATCAATGATGGCGATGGCGGTGTAGTCCTTGTCCCGTCCCAGTCGACGCCGGCGACGTAGGTATGGCCGGGTTGGGGTCCGTCGAACTGGCCGGCGGAGACGGCGTCGGTGATGCCGCGGAAGACGAGTCCGCTGGCGTCGGAGAACTCC
>DAOULD010000137.1:0-13504 GCA_034420635.1 Anaerolineae bacterium
TCGGCATAACCGGTCGCCAGCAGGAAATAACCGTGACAGTCGCCCCAGGTGCGGTTGAACTTGGTTTTGCCCATCAACTGTTGAAAAGCGATGCCGTTCTGGTATTGGCCCACGTGGATAAAGTCTGTGTAGAGCATGACGGCGTCGCGCAGTTCCCGCGTCGGTCGCACCCGGACGATCTCGTCATTCAGGCGCGCTTCGTCGCCCGTGCCGATCAACAGGTGCGAAGTCAGCGGATGATGAATGGCGCCAACGATCGGGTTCCCGTCTTTCATCAAGCCGATCAAGGTGCCGAACAAAAACGTGCCGCTGACGAAGGACTTGGTTCCGTCGATGGGATCGAGCACCCATTGGTACTCGGCATCCTCGTTGTGATTCCCGAATTCCTCGCCGATGATGCCATGCGCCGGATACGCTTTCATGATCATCTCGCGCATGATCTCTTCGGCTTGTTTGTCGGCGATGGTCACTGGTGATTCGTCCGACTTGGTTTCCACGGCGATGTCGCTGCGAAAATAACGCTTGATGATATCGCCGCTGGCGCCCGCGAGCTGTTTGCTGAAGTCCACAAACTCTTGCATGATGTCTTACTCCGTGAGTGTGCCTTTGGTGCTGGGAACGCCCTGCCGCCCCGGATCGAGCGTCACGGCTTGGCGCAAAGCCCGTCCAAAGGCTTTGAAAAGCGCTTCGGCTTTGTGGTGATCGTTACGCCCGTAAAGGACTTCGGCATGCAAGTTCATCCTGGCGTGTACGGCGATGGTTTCCAAGGCATGGGCGACCAGGTCGGTCGGCATCTTCCCCATGAGGGGCGTGCTGAAATCGGCATTGATGACGGCGTAGGGGCGTCCGCTCAAATCGACGACAGCGCGCGCCAAAGCCTCGTCCATAGGCACGTAGGCGCTGCCCATGCGCCGAATGCCGCTTCGCGAAGTCAAAGCCTCGTCTATCGCTCGCCCCAGGCAAATGGCGATGTCCTCGATGCTGTGGTGGCTGTCGATATGCAAGTCGCCCGCCGCGCATATATTCAAATCGAAAAGGCCATGCAAGGCAATGTGGTGCAGCATATGGTCGTAAAAGCCAATGCCGGTGTTGATCTCGGCAAGCCCGCTGCCATCGAGGTTGAGCGCCAATTGAATCTGCGTTTCTTTTGTATTGCGCTCAATCCTTGCTTTTCGTTCATTCATAGGGTCAATCCTCGCGGGATGCGTGACCTGTGAAGTCATGGGCGCGAGCAATTTGTGAGCCTGTGAACGGCTCATGTCGCCATTTCCCGCGCTTGCACCAAAGATTAACACAAAGCTGAAGAGAGAAAAGGGTACAAGCAATCGCGAGTGGCAAACACCTGTTGACGTATGTTTTCAAGGAAATCGCTGCGCGTTCCGAATTGAAGAGCCGTGTAAGGGCTTGTCAGGTGATTTCGGCTTGGGCGACGCACGAAGCCGCCGCGCCTAAGATATGGTGATTTGCGTCAATAGCTGCAGCAGGCGGTCGACCTGCTCCGGAGTCCCGGCGCTGATGCGAATATGATCTTCCAGGCGCGGCTTGTCGTAATAGCGCACGATGATGCCGGCCCGCGCCAGACGATCGCGGAACTCCTCAGCGGTCATGCCGATGACGCGATTCAGCACGAAGTTGGACTGGCTCGGATACGGCGACAGCATCGGCAATTCGGCGAAGGCAATTTCCATGCGCATCCGTTCTTTGACCAGCGTTTGGACCCGCCTCATCAAGAAGTCGACGTCTTGCAGCGAGACCTGGGCGGCGATATCGGCCGCCAGGTTGACATTATAGGGCTGCTTGATCTTCCAGAGCTGCAGCATAAGCTCGCTGGGGAAGACGCCATAGCCGACGCGCAAGCCCGCCAGGCCCGCCCACTTGCTCATGGTGCGCAAGACGATGAGGTTGCCCGCGTCGCCCACGCGGGTGACCAAACTCTCCCTCTCGGCGAACTCGATATAAGCTTCGTCGACCACGACGGTCAAAGGCAACTCGAGCAAGCGGTCAATGTCGCCGGCGTCGAGCATGTCCCCGCTGGGGTTGTTGGGCGAGCAGAGGAAGAGCAGTTTGGCGCGACGCCGCCGCGCAGCAGCTTCAATCGCGTCCACATCGAGCGAGAAGTCCTCGCGGCGATAAACATCGACGACCCGACCGTGATAGAGCGGCGTGTCAAAGCCGTACATGGCGAAGGTCGGCGGCGTATTGATGACGACATCGCCCGGCTCGATGAAAAGCTGCAAGATGATCTCGATCAGCTCATCAGCGCCGGCGCCGCAAAGAATCTGCTCCTTGGGAACGCCGATGTATGCCGCCAGCAGCTCGCGCAGGCGGCCCGATTCGGGATCGGGATAAACATTCATATGCTGCAGATTCGCCAGCGCTTCCCCGACCCGCGGCGAGGGACCAAAGGGGTTCTCGTTGGCGTCCAGCTTGATCAGGTCGCTGACCGCCATGCCCAGTCGCTCGGCAAAGACATCGAGCGATGTGGTCGGCGTATATGCGCTCATGGACTCGACATCGCGGCGGATGCGCACTTTTTCGCTCATGGCGCGCCCATCTCTCGGCGGAGCCTTGCGGCCGCCGCATGCCCCGTCAGTCCTTCGGCTTTTGCCAGGATCTCAGCCGATCGACTGAGTGCCAGCGCGCTGGATTTGTCGAGCGCGATCAAGCTGGTCACTTTGACGAAGTGCAGCAGATTCAAGGGCGAGGCGAAACGAGCCGTGCCGCCGGTGGGCATGACATGGCTGGGGCCAGCCACATAGTCGCCCAGCACTTCGTATGAATGTTCGCCGAGAAAGATGCCGCCCGCGTTGCGCACCTTGCCGATCCAGGACCAGGGATCATCGACGAGCAGACAAAGATGCTCGGCGGCATAGTCATTCGCAAGTTGAAAGGCCTCGTCCAGATCGGCGGTGACGACAGCGCCGCTGCGGTTGAGCATCGCCCCAAAGACGATATCTTGTCTTTCCAGCGACGCAACCTGCTTTGAAATCTCTTTCCGGACCGCTTCAGCCAAAGCCATGCTCGGCGTCAACAAAATCGCCGAAGCCAGCACATCGTGTTCGGCTTGCGCCAAAAGATCCGCCGCCGCGAGCTTGGGGGCGGCGCCGGCATCAGCGATGACCAAGGTCTCGGTCGGTCCCAGCAAGCCATCAATGCCGACATCGCCGTAGACTTGCTGCTTGGCAAGCGTGACGAAGATGTTGCCCGCGCCAACGATCGTGGCGACGCGCGGGACGGTTTCGCTGCCATAAGCCATGGCGGCGATGGCTTGAGCGCCGCCGATACGGTAGATCTTCTCCACACCGGTGATGGCCGCCGCCGCCAGGATCGCCGGATGGATGTCGCCGACGCCGCTGCCGGGCGGCGTGCAGACGACAATCTCCGGCACACCCGCCACTTGCGCCGGAATGACGCTCATCAACAGCGAAGACGGCAAGGGCGCCGTTCCGCCAGGCACGTACACGCCGACCGAATCGACCGGCCGTATCAGTTGGCCGAGCGCCCCCTCTTCCCCGGCATTGATCCAACTGCCGATCGGCTGCTTCTCGTGAAAGCTTCGTATCCGCTCTGCGGCCTGTGTCAGCGCGCCGCGCAGTTCCGGCGCGATCGCTCGCAGAGCCTCGTTCATCTCTTCCGGCGACACGTCGAGGCGATCGGGGCTGGTGTTGTCGATTTTGCGGTTCCACTCGCGGATCGCTCCATCGCCGCGCTCGCGTACGCTCCGGATAATACGGCGAACCGCTTCCTCGGGCATGATCCGCTCGCCAAAGATCGAGACCGAGCGCTCGATGAGCGCCTCGGGCACATCGGTGTCGCGCAGCGAATGCCGTTTCAGGATGCTTCGCTTTGCCGCCTCCACATCGGTGAAGATACGCCAAGTAGCGTCGCCGTTCATCAAAGCTCCAAGTCTCCCCGTTTCGGATCAGGAATGAACCGTGATTTTATCAGGTCGGTTGGGATTCTCAACGGCTAAGAACCAGGGTGTCCAGGGCAGTCGTATCAAATTATTTTTGCCACAGAGGCACCGAGGGCACAGAGATTTAACGTTTTGCCCGCCAAAAAAGGGACATGCAGGGGCGTTTGACGGTCAGTGTCGAAGGGCTGTGTCTACGCGCCCTACGCGACCCGCTGAAACGCCCGCACAAATTGTATATTTTTGTGGCATTCGACAACTATTGCTTATGTTGCGATTGCTCTGAAGAAGGCGTCCCTATAGCATAGCTTAGGGTATAATCGTGGCGCCCTTTTCGCAGGAACTGAACCAGAGGAGCAGCGTGGACGCATACGCGGGTCTGAAGCTGTATTACGGCGACATTCACAATCACTGCGGCTTAAGTTATGGCAGGGGCACGCTGGCGGAAGCCCTGCACAATGCCCGCCTGCAACTGGACTTCGTCAGCGTGACATTGCACGGGCACTGGGACGATATGCCCAGGGGCGATCCGCGCCTCGACTATCTGGTCGATTATCATCAACGCGGTTTTCAGCGCGCCAGCGCCGCATGGAGCGATTATCTCGGGGCGATGGAAGCGGCGAACAGCGAAAGCCAATTCGTCGCCTTTCCCAGCTTCGAATGGCATTCAATGCGCTATGGCGATCACTGCGTCTATTTCCGAGATATTGCCACGCCGGAGATCTTTCACGCCGCGCATCTCGAAGAACTGCGCGCGCGCCTGCGGCGGCATCCGCATCCCAGCCTGGTGATCCCCCATCATATCGGATACAAGCAGGGCTTCCGCGGCATCAATTGGAGCAGCTTCAGTAGCGAGTTGTCCCCGGTGGTGGAAATCATGTCCTTTCACGGCGCCTCGGAATCGACTGATGCGGAGCCGGCCTATCTGCATGCGATGGGTCCGCGCGACCAAAGGAGCACCGTGCAGTACGGACTTGAACTAGGGCACATATTCGGCTTCATCGGATCGACCGACGATCACAGTGCGCACCCGGGAAACTATGGTTATGGACTGGCGGCGGTATGGGCGGAGGACTTAAGTCGCGAAGCCATTTGGGGAGCCATCTGTCGCCGACGAACCTATGCCCTCACCGGGGACCGCATCGGGCTGCAATTCGCGCTCAACGGCGCGCCCATGGGGGCGGTGGTGCCTTACACCCGTGAACGCAGCATCGAGGTAGCGGTAGACGCCTCCTCGACGATAGACACGATTGATATCTTGCACAACAACCGCGTGATTCACCGGGAAGCGATCTCGCCCGCAATCTATGACGGAAGCGGTCCGTGCAAGCTGCGGCTGGAACTGGGCTGGGGCGAGCGCGAGTCATTGACCGATTGGGAGGTGGAGTTGTCTGTAGAAGGCGGCGAACTACTGGGAGTCGAGCCGCATCTGCGCGGCAAGGATATTGCCATGCCGGACCTCGAAGACGACGATTCCTGCGTTTGGAGCCATCTCTTTGTCAAAGAGGATGGCAGCCTGCGGTTGCGGACGCGCAGTCCTCGCAATGCCACCGCGCGCAGCGCGGCCATGCAAGCTGTGACCTTGCATATTGACGGTGGATTAGGCGCGGAAATTCATGCTAGAATCAACGGTGCGCAGACGGCGCTCTCGCTGGCGGAGTTGACGCGCGGAGCGCGGTCCTTCTATACCGGCAGCTTTGTCGCGCCCGCTTTTGTTTTTCATCAGGCAGCGCCGCGGCGAAACTGCCAGCAGTTGGTCGCCCTGGCGCATGAATCGGACGGGACCTCCCGCGACTGGTATTATGCGCGCGTTCGCCAGCGCAACGGTCAATGGGCTTGGAGCTCGCCGATTTGGGTTGATCGCGCTGACTTGTGATAATGGAAGGCGCTCCTTCGGTTGCCATCCGAATGGAGATATTCATTGTTAAATAACAAAGTAGAAAGGATGACAGCGCTGGAAAGCCTTCATTTTCGTCCGATTTGACGCTTTCAATGAAAGGAATTAGCAATGCGTAAACTCATTCTGCTCCTGTTGGTCTTTGTTCTTGCCATTCCGGCTGGCGTGGCATGGGCGGACATGCACGACTTCGACTGCGGGACCGACGAAGAAGTCACCATTAAGTTCTTCGGCGACCCGGTCGGCAGCCATCCCGTTGGAGAAGACAACATCATCTCCGCTTTTAAAGAAGTCTGCCCCAATATCACGGTCGAGCGTAACGAAGGCGCCGCCAACGTAACCGACCTGATCGCCTTCTACCTCACAGCTTTCGAGGCGGAAAGCAGCGACCTTGATGTCATTCGCGTGGACGTTATTTGGCCCGGCCAGTTGGCGGAGCACCTGATCGACTTGAGCGAAATCGCGCCGCAATCTCATATTGACGCCCAATTGCCGGCGCTGATCCAAAACGATACGGTTGACGGCCGCTTGGTGGCGCTGCCGATGCGAATCGGTTTCGGCATGCTCTACTACCGTACCGACTTGCTGGAGAAATACAGCTACGACGCGCCGCCCGCAACCTGGGACGAGTTGGAAGAAGTGGCCGCGGCAATCCAGGAAGGCGAACGCGCCGAAGGCAACGATGAATTCTGGGGTTACGTCTGGCAAGGCAACGCCTACGAAGGCCTGACCTGCGACGCCCTTGAATGGCATGTCTCCGCCACTGGCGAGAACTTCCTGCAGAGCGACGGCACCATCAGCGCGCTCAGCGACGCCGCTGTGGAAATGTATGAACAAGCCGCCGGCTGGGTCGGCACGATCAGCCCGCCTGGCGTCGTCGGCTATCAGGAAGAAGATTCCCGCGCCGTCTGGCATGCCGGCAACGCCGCTTTCATGCGCAACTGGCCCTACGCCTATGTTCTCAGCGGACAAAGCGAAGACATCCCCGGCTTCGATGTAGCGCCGCTGCCCGCTGGCGATTCCGGCCATGGCGCCTCCACCCTTGGCGGTTGGCATATTGGCGTCTCCAAATATTCCGAAAATCCGGAAGCGGCCTCAGCTTTCGCCATCTTCTTCACCAGCGTCGCCAGCCAAAAGGGCTACGCCCTTGATACCACGTCGCCGCCGGCTGCCCTCGAGCTTTATGCCGATCCCGATGTTCAGGCGGCTATGCCTTTCGCCAGCCCCGATCTGGTGGAAATCACCTCCGCGCGGCCGTCGACTTTCTCGAAGGATCGCTATAACGCCGTATCCACCCTCTACTTCAACGCCGTCCATTCCATTCTCACTGGGGAAGAAGACGCTGAGGTAGCGCTGGAACTGCTCGAATTGGATTTGGCCGATCTCTTGGGCCAATAAGGCGAGCTTAGATCTATTCCGCGAGGGTCCCGTAGCTACGGGACCCTCCCTTCCGTTCAGCGTTCATTGGAATCGCAATGCATCACGCTGCAGATCCCGCTCGGAACAAATTACAGATTTCTGCGCTCAGCGTCATCATGATCGTGATTGGCGCGCTGGCAGTCATCTTTTTTATTCTGACAGTCGCCAACGATGAAGCCATTCAACTGGCATTGAATTGGACGCCATCGGAGGAAGACCCGCAAGCGCCATCATTCTTGCTCATTTATCTTGAACGTTTTGGCATCATCGTCTCGGCGCTCTTCGCGTTTTTGGGCGCCGCTTTTATGGCGATCGGCCTGCGGCTGCGGGGGGGCAATATCCGCGTCGCCTATTGGGCGCGCATCGCAATCCTGTGGTTGGGCATGGGGCTTGTCGCCTATATCGCGCTCACCGTCTTCAACTTCATCAACAACGCCGCGATGGACCGGGAAACGGTTGACCTGGGCAGCATGAGTTCTGCCATTGCGCCGGCATTAATTGCCGCGCTGATAGTCTTTGGACTGTGGCATTGGCTAAACCGAAATATCGATCGGCTGTTCAGCGGCGATGACTCCCTGCTCGGCCGCGAAACGCGCCTGGCTTGGAACATGCTCATTCCCACGCTGACCATTTTCGTCCTGGTCGCCGCGCGCCCGCTCGAGCAAACTTTCATCCGCAGCTTGACCGACAAGCGCTTCGCTGGCAGCGAGGTCCCGCAATTCGTCGGCTTGGAGAATTACCTCAACCTGCTGACCTTCCGCGTTGATACCGTAGCTTGCAAGAAGAGCGTCACTGACGGTCCTTGCGATACCCGGGCCAATGGCAGCATTCGCTGGGAGTCGATTGACCGCGAATTGCTCCGCGCCGGTTATCGGACGATTGTCAACATACCGGTCGGCGGCGATCAATCGGCGGCGATTAGCGGCTTGGACGACGACTTCATCGAGGCGATTATCACGACCGTCATTTTCACCGTCATCTCTGTCGCGCTGGAATTGCTCATCGGCCTAT
The DNA here is from genome assembly GCA_034420635.1 of Anaerolineae bacterium. Classification (GTDB taxonomy): domain Bacteria; phylum Chloroflexota; class Anaerolineae; order Aggregatilineales; family Phototrophicaceae; genus UBA6055. The sequence continues at coordinate 8,241 of DAOULD010000137.1, forward strand.
TCATGGCGATGATCGTCAATTCCAAGTTCCGCGGGCGCGGCGCTATGCGCGCCGTCATGCTGGTGCCCTGGGCGATCCCGACAGTGATCTCGGCGCGCCTCTGGGAGCTGATGCTCAAAGACACCAGCGCCGGCATCTTCAACAAGATTCTGCTGGATCTGGGCGCCATCGAAGCGCCGCTTGCCTGGCTGTCCGATCCATCCTTGCAGATTCCCACCGCCATCATCGTCGATGTCTGGAAGACGGCGCCCTTCATGGCGCTGCTCCTCCTCGCCGGCTTGCAAGTGATACCCAGCGATCTCTACGAAGCCGCTTCCGTCGATGGCGCCAATCCGATACGCCGCTTCCTCTCGATCACGCTGCCCCTGCTGCGTCCCGCTATCGCCATTGCCCTCATCTTCCGCACCCTGGACGCCCTGCGCGTCTTCGACCTCTTCAATGTGCTTTTCGGGCGGCAGCAGCTTTCTATGGCGACATACAACTTCGAGACGCTTGTCAGCAATCAACAGGATGGCTATGCCTCCGCCATCAGCGTGATTATCTTCATCTTCATCTCGGTCTTCGCCTTCATTTACGTGCGCCTTTTGAATGTGGAGTCCTGATATGGTTCAGAAAGCCCCGCGCGTCAACAGCATCTTCGGCATGACAGCCAAAGAATTGAGAGGGCGGCTGCAACAAGCGCTCCTCTACGTCCTGGTGATAATAGTCGCGGTTTACGCTCTCTTCCCCTTCTACTGGGCTTTCGCCACTTCCTTCAAAACCGAGAACGAGATGTTCCAAACCGCCAGTTACCTGCCGCGGAATCCCACCTTGCAGAACTACCAATACGTCTTTCGCGGCGGCTCATTCCTGCTGGCGCTGCGCAATTCGGCGCTCGTCTCTTCGGCGGCATCGATATTCGCTCTGGTCGCCGGTTCCTTCGCAGCCTACGCGCTGGGCCGGCTGCGCTTCCGCGGGCGCGTCGTCCTGCTCTATGTCGTGCTCTCCATGACCATGTTCCCGGCCATCTCGATTTTGTCGGGCTTGTATACCATCGTCCGCCAGCTTGGTTTCTTCGGCACCGGCTTGTCTCTGATGGTTACCTATCCCGTTTTCACCCTGCCTTTCACCGTCTGGGTATTAACCAGCTTCTTCAAGGGATTGCCCGCCGAGATTGAACAAGCGGCCACAGTCGACGGCTGCACGCCCTTCCAGACCTTCCGCCTCATCCTGCTGCCGCTGACCGCGCCCGCCCTCGTCACTACCGGCTTGCTGGCTTTTGTGCAGTCCTGGAATGAATACTTGTTCGCCCTTAACTTCACCGCTACTAATCCTTCGGCGCAAACCGTGCCCGTGGCGCTCGCTTTGTTCTCGGGCGAATTTTCCGAGCAAGAGCCGATCGCCGAAATTATGGCGGCGGCCATGGTCGTCACCATTCCTTTGGTCGCGCTGGTCTTGATCTTCCAAAACCGCATCGTGGAAGGTCTGACGGCGGGCGCGGTCAAGGGATAAGCACCAGGGATACAGGGTAATCGCTTCAAAAATCATCGCGCGACAAAGTCGTCGGAATTAAACCAGAATTTCACCACAGAGGCGCAGAAGTAAATGCAAGTAAGTCGTGCGAATAATTTGATGAAATATAGAAAACTACAAAATAATCCAATCCCGTAGGGGCGACCAATCTGGTCGCGCGAAACCGCGCCATCGCATCGACGGGCGACATGATATGTCGCCCCTACACACGGCTCATTTTTTTGCATGACTTACTTGCGCTTACTGAGAGGCGCGTAGACACCGCCCGCCAGCACAGAGGGTTTATTTCGGGCGACTACGATTTTCGCCATAAATGAACCTTGTAGGGGTCAGCCTTGGCTGACCCGCTGCAATCGCAAGCTCCGCAGTCAGTTAGTTAGGTAGTTAGGAAATCCCTAGGAATTGGGAATCCCTACCTAACTGACCCAACTCCCGTTGGACAACAACAACAAAAGTTGTCCAACGGGAGCGTTCATGGGCGTGATGGGCCGTAGGGGCGACCAATCTGGTCGCCCGAAAAAACTCTGTGCTCTCTGCGCCTCTGTGGTGAATCCCGTCCCTACAGCCGAGCGCGACAGCCAGGAAGCGATTGCGGCGGCTGTTGGTTTGAGCCGCCGCCAGTGCATGCCCTACATCAAAGAACTGGTCGCCGAACACGTCCTGGCTGAAGATACGGGTCCGCATAATCGCAGAATCTATCGCCTGCCCGACGCAAGCAATCAGTTTTTGGGTTTTTGAAACCCTGGGATAGAACAAATCTCAAAAACTAAACCCACACTCCGTTGGACAACTTTTGTTGTTGTTGTCCAACGGGCGTGTTCATGGGCGTGGCGTTGATGTCGAATCCCGTAGGGGCGACATATCATGTCGCCCGAAACTGCGCCATCGCATCGACGGGCGACATGATATGTCGCCCCTACACGCGGCTTATTTTTCGCATAATTTACTTGCATTTACTTCCGTGTCTCTGTGGCGAAAAAATAATTTGAAGTGATTGCCCTGTCTAGGGATAGACCGTTTCGGCACCTTTGCTCGCGCCGGTGACGGTGATGATCGGCTGGTTTCCCGTCGCTTCGCGATAACAGGCGCCGACGCGGTCCACGAATGTCTCAACGGCTTCCGCTTGCGCCAGAGCCACGGCGCAACCGCCGAAGCCGGCCCCGGTCATGCGCGCGCCGTAGCAAGCCGCTTCGGCATTGGCGCAATCGACAATGGCGTCGAGCGCCGGGCTGGATACTTCGAAGTCGTCGCGCAAGCTGATATGGCTGGCGATCATCAGTTGACCAAGCAGTTCGGCATCGCCCGCCTCCATGGCTTTGCGGGCGCTTAGCGCGCGCGTATTTTCGCTGACAACATGGCTGGCGCGTTTGCGGATCACATTTTCAAGTTCCCGCTCCCGCTCCAAAAACGTTCGCAGATCCATATCACGCAATGCCTTGATGCCGAAATGCCGCGCCGCCGCCTCGCATTGCGCGCGCCGTTCGTTGTATGCCGAGTCGACCAAGCCGCGGCGCGTATTGGTATCCAGGATGACCACAACCGTATTCGGCGGCAGCGGCGCTGTGGCGGTCTCCAGGCTGCGGCAGTCGATGAGCAGGGCGCGATCTTCGACGCCGGCGGCGGAGATCATCTGGTCCATGATGCCGCACTTGACGCCCAGCCATTCGTTCTCGGCGGCTTGACAAGCTAGCGCCATGGCCGCGGCATCCCATGCGAAACCGGAGACCTCATAAAAGGCGCGCGCTGTCGCCAGTTCCAAGGCGGCCGACGACGACAATCCCGCGCCGATGGGCACATCGCCGCTGACGACGCCCTCCCAGCCGCATAAATCATAGCCGCGCTCTTGCAAAGCCCAGGCTACGCCGACCAGATAGTCGATCCACTCCGTTTCTGTCGGAGTCCGCAGATCGTCCAGCGCGAACTCGCGCCGGTCGTCCATGTCGGGCGAAATGGCAAGCACCCGCTTGTCGGCGCGCGGACGCAGGGCGATGAAGGTCGCGCGGTCGATGGCCATGGGGAAGACGAAACCGTCGTTGTAATCGGTGTGCTCGCCGATCAGGTTGACTCGTCCCGGCGCGCGCACGATGAAGGCGGGGTCTTCGCCGAATTCAACGATGAAGCGCTGCTTGACCGTGTCTGCTAATGACATATTTCGCCCGTTCCCTGTGGTCGACCCTAGTTATTGTATCGCAAGAAGTCGTATCGGGCTGTAGGGGCGACTCTGTGAGTCGCCCTCTAAAAAAAGCTAGCCACATGGGTGCCCCAATCTTCGTGTCGACGGTCACATGCGACAATTCTGCGGAAGCGTTTTAACGATATGAGTGGTATTATTGCGTGAAATTTGCGCATATGTGGAACAGAGAAAATGTCAAAGTTGATGAGCAGAGACGTTGAATTCGTGATCGCCCATTATATTGGCGAAGAAGTCTTCCACTATATGCATATGCTGGGTGACAATCATAAGTTGCGACAGTTCTATTTGGTGGACTGTGACCTTGACATACAGGCGACCTCACTCACTACGCGAAATACAATGGAAAGATTCGTTGAGGTTTTGGTCACTCAATCACCTCAGATCCAGGCCAAAGTCCTGCGCGGTGTTCGAGGAAGGATACCGCCAGGCGATGGATACACGTCGCGCGAGCGAAGGGAAAAGATGTTTTCCATGATTACTGAGATTATTGAAAGACTTGAGTCTGAATCTACGTTTGTAGACAGCGTTTCGCCAAAATCCCCCTCGGATGTAGTTCGTCAGGCACTAGAAGATGCTGATTACCTAATTGGCAGAGGACGTGCAGGCAGTGCTGTTCCAAAGATTCACACCGCTTTGCACGGTCATCTCAAACAAATGTGCGACGACGAATCCATAGTATACGAGGACGATGACTCCTTGCCAAAGCTGTTCAAACTACTGCGGGAAAACCATTCCTCATTTCAAAGCACTGGACTGCACCAGGAAAAGATTGATAACGTGGCAAAGGGCCTTTCGACCGCCATACACTCGTTAAACGAAATCCGCAATCAAGCGTCTGATGCGCACGCAAATGACGAACTTCTGGATGTAATCGATGCAACTCTAGCAATCAATGCCATGAGAACTATCTTTCAATACGTCGAGGATAAGCGGTCGCCACGCGGCGGTAACCTGTTTGACAGGCTATTCCGACGTTAATGTCGTTTGCTTTTCTGAGTGCCTTCTCAGTACTTGGTGGTCAAGAAAACTCTCAGTAGAACCGAGTAAGTCATGCAAAAAATGAGGAGCCTGTAGGGGTAGCTCGCTGAGCCGCCCGTCGTCATATTTTCTTGCCCGATGATGTCGCTCATGCAGTGATTTTCGGGCGTTTCAGCGAAACGACCCTACAGTTTTCTATTATTTTGTGGCTGTTTATACTTCATCAACTTTTTCGCATGATTTACTTGCATTTACTTCTGTGTCTCAGTAGTTCCAAGTTAGTCGTGTAAAAAAGCGTGCCGCAGCGCAGGGCGTGGGAGGGCGAGCCACCGGCTCGCTCGTACAACTTTTCGATTATTTTGTCAATTTCTTTCATACGGCAGTTCTTATCAATACTTTCTTGGTATTACTTCTGTGGTGAAATCAAAGAAATATTTGAAAAATTCTGCAAAACTCACCATAATAGTGCATACAGTCGCAGGTCGTGACTCGCGGCGTTAGGTCGAGTGAACCTATCGAAAAGTGCCTGGTGTGCTGAACGCATATTAGATAGGAGACACTTCAAATGATTGAATTCATG
>DAOULD010000138.1:0-2585 GCA_034420635.1 Anaerolineae bacterium
GGTCGGGGTCGGTCAACTCGATGGCGGCGGCCAGGAAGTCGTCCATGGTCCAGGTCTCGTCGGGGTAATCAACGCCGGCATCGTCAAAGATGACCTTGTTGTAGAACAAGCCAACACGCCCCGGATGCGCCAGGATGGGAATGCCGTAAAGCTGTCCATTTAAGCGCGCTGCCGAAGTCGTCGCCGGGTAATGCTCGTCCAGGTCATAGCCCAGGCTTTCAATGACATCGTCAATCGGTAGGAGCACGCCGGTCGCCGCCAGCCGGAAGTAACCCTCGATCGACGAGATCCAAATCACATCGCCCATGGTGCCGCCGGCCGCCAGCGTATTGATCTTCTGGAAATATTCCGAGCCGGGGAAGTCTTCGATGACGACATTCGCTTCGCCCGCCATATCTTCGTTGAAGATTTCCGCCCAATGCCGCTGCGCGTCGGCTTGGCGCCCGCTGCGCGTATGCGAACGGATGGTGACGCCGTCCTGCGCGAAAGCCGGCAAGCCCGATGCCAGCAAACCGCCGGCGGCTAATCCGCCCGATGCTTTCAGAAAGTCACGTCGACTCATTGGCTTGTACATAGTATGAGCTCCTTCACATAACCATACATTGACGTAAACTCGCTTGTCCTGCCTTGTCTGTTGCGTCCATTTCCTCCTTTCGCTCCATCTGCAATCTACATCCTGCAACTCAATAGAAACTCTACCAAGTAGCCCAATTCAGTGAACATTAACACAGCACCGTCCAAATGCAAAATACAGTCGCCGTCTTAACCAAAATCCTCCAGCAACTCTATCGTGGTTCCCAGCAGGTTATCGCTGTCGACATAGGTATACATGCCGCTGCCATCGGCATATAACCCCTGCTGGATCACGTCGATACCATGCCCAGCCAGGTAATCGGTGACTGCGCGCGTGTCGTCGACTCGAAAGGCAATATGCTGCGGTCCTTCGCCCTTCGCTTCAAGGTAATCGCGCCACACGCTTGGCTGCTCGTCTGGCTCGATCAACTCGATTTGCAGCTGACCAAAGTCAAAGAAGGCGAGTTTGGCTGTCGCTTCCGACGGCGCGCCCCGGTAAATCGTTTTCGCTGAATCGTAGCCCGGCGTCTGGATGATTGGCGGCTGCGGTTTCCCGAGCACACTGGCGATGCGCGCGGCGGTCGCGCTGACGTCATTCACGATCACGCCCACCTGGCAGATGACATCGCTGCCAATGCCGGTCGAGCGATCGAATGGTGGCGCTGGCGGCAGCGGAAACTCGCCAAATGTTTCCAGCAATTCAACGATGATTCCCATGTCCTTATCCGTATCCAGATAGGTGTACATCCCGCCTTGACCGGTGAACAAGCCCTGTTGCGCCACCTGATAGCCGGCCGCAAGATAGGGCGCTAGCGCCGACGCGGTATCGGGAACGAAGAAGGCGATGTGATGAATTCCCTCGCCGCGTCGATCCAGATAGTCTTGCCATGTACTCGGCGGTTCCAGCGGCTGCAGCCACTCGAAATGAATATCGCCGATGCCGCAAAGCACGATTTTCGCCCGCGCGTCAGTCGGCGCCCCGTAATAGGTCGCTTTGGTTTGGTCATGCGGCTGTGTGATCTCGAAGTCGTCGCCAATCGCCCAATTGAAGACCTTCCTCCAAATATCCGCGCTCTTCTCCACATCCGCCACTAACAGGCACACTTGGGCGATATTCTTTTCGCTCTCAGCCATTTTGTTCATGCGAGTTTCTCCTCTTGGCATGTAGATGCCGTTTTGTCATGGATAGTAACCAAATGGATTCCCCTCATCAGGAATGTGCTCCATCGCCTCATCACTGATCGCGCTTAGCTCCTCCAGGATTGATGGTTCAATCTCCGCCTCCAACGCGGCGCAATTCGCCAGCGCTTGACGCCTGTCCTTCGCGCTGACCAAGGCAGCCGTGACGCCGGGCTGATGCAGAATCCAGCGCAGCGCCAGTTGACTGAGCGCCAAGCCAGCGCGCTCGGCAACATCATTAAATTGTTCAACCAGCGGATAGAGCGCGTCCCAAATGCCGTCGCGAAAATGCAGAATGCCCCAACGCTGATCGTGCGCTGCAAAGTTTAGCCGCCGTTGGTACTTGCCTGCCAGGGCGCCGGACGCCAAAGCGCTGTAAGCGATAACAGAAATGCCCCGCTCGTGGCAGTAGGGGAGCAAGTCCGCTTCGGGGAAGCGCCAGAGCAAGTTATAACCGAGCTGCAGCGCGTCGATCTGCGCGACTTCGGCAACCTGCTCCATCTGCGCGATGGAGAAGTTGCTCACGCCTATCGCTCGGATTCGCCCTTGACTGCGCGCAGATTCCAGCGCTTCCGCCCAAGCGCGCATATCCGCATCGGTGATGGGCCAGTGAATATAATAGATGTCAATGACATCGACGTCGAGTCGCTGTCGGCTGACATCAATTGCCCGAATCATTGCTTCGGCGGAAAGGTCATTTAGATTGGCTTTGGAGGCCAGAAGCATGCGTTCGCGTCGACTCGCATCCTCGGCGAGAAACCGCCCGATTAAGCGCTCGGATTCGCCGTCGCCGTAGTCGTGGGCGGTATCAAAATGTGTGATGCCACCTTCCA
>DAOULD010000139.1:0-19929 GCA_034420635.1 Anaerolineae bacterium
CGCAGCGGCAACAACCGCGAACTGATGCTGGCGGCTCTCGGCTGCGGTCCCGCCCTGCTGCCGCTCTTCTACAATTGCGACTGGTCGGCGGTTGCCTACAGCATTTGCGACGAAGATTGGGACGCGGTGGCAGAGGCGATCCAGGTCACGATCGATCGCGATGCTCGCCTTGACCTCTGGGAACAGTGGTGGGAATACTACATCGACCTCACCCAGACCATCACGCTCTTCGAGATCACCGACGTCTTTGCATTAAATACGGCTGAATTTGACTTCACGCCGCGCAAAGACGGCTGGATGACCTTCCGCGACCTCAAACTCGCGGGTATGTAGTGCAATTCCCGTAACGTAGCAGCTACATGAACACCCCCCTTCCCCCTTTATGGGGGAAGGGGCTAGGGGATGGGGGCAAACTTGCGCGGGTTCTTAATCAGCCGACTGATCCAATTGGTCGTGACCATGTTTATCGTCTCCGTGGTCGTGTTCTTGATCCTGCGCTTGAGCGGCGACCCCGTCATGGTTGTAGCGCCCGATTTCTTCAGCCAGGAGCAGATCGACCAGATGCGCAAATTCTGGGGCTTTGACCGACCCCTGGGCGAGCAATACGTCACCTTCATTACCAAAGCCATCAGCGGCAATTTCGGCACCTCCTATCTCAAAAAGCTCCCGGCGATGGAGGTTGTACTCAACCGCCTGGGCAATACCTGGATCCTGGCTGCCGCCTCCGCCGCCATCGGGATTACTATTGCCGTGCCGCTCGGCGTCCTGTCCGCTCTTAAGCGCAACAGCCTGCTCGATCTCATTATTACTTCAATGTCATCTCTGGGCACAGCCATGCCCAGCTTTTGGCTCGGCTTGATGCTCATAATCATATTTTCGGTTCATTTACGTATACTGCCCGCCTTTGGCGCTCACGAGCCAAAAGCCCTGATCATGCCCTCCATAACACTGGGCGTCGGCATGGCGGCGCGCCTTTCGCGCATGACACGCTCGGCTATGCTGGAAGTGCTGAATCAGGATTACGTCCGTACCGCCCACAGCAAGGGTTTGATGCACAAAACGGTCGTCATGCGGCATGCCCTGCGCAACGCCCTTATCCCGATTGTCACCGTATTCGGCTTGCAACTCGGCTGGCTCCTGGGCGGCTCTGTCGTGGTCGAAAGCGTCTTTTCCTGGCCCGGGCTGGGAAGACTCATGATCGAGTCGATCAGCGTCCGCGACAACACCGTGGTTCAAGCCGGGCTATTGTGGATTGCCTTATCCTTTATATTGATCAACTACGCCATTGACGTGATTTACATCATCCTTGACCCGCGCATCAAATTCCAATAGAAGACGATCATGGACACACAGAGCAGTCATCTATCCAAAGCGGAGGCAATCGCCGAGATGCCGGCTCCTCTCAGCCTGCCCATGCGCATCCTGTCGGTCCTCGCCAAGAGCCCGGTCGGCGTCGCCGGCAGCCTGATCGTGACAGCCGTTGTGGTATTGGCTTTTATCGGACCTGTGATTTCGCCCCACGATCCGCAGGGCAGGAACATCCGCGGCCGCTTTCAGCCGCCGGGTTACGCCGATAGCGTTGGCAGCTACATCCTGGGCAACGATCAGCTCGGCCGCGACATTTTAAGCCGCATCATCGCCGGCAGCCGCGTTTCTGTGCTTGTCGGCGTCGTTTCCGTCCTCATTTCCGGCACGATCGGCGTCATATACGGTCTCATCAGCGGCTTCGTCGGCGGCATCGTCGATAACGTTCTCATGCGCATCGTGGACGGCTTGCTCGCCATTCCCTTCATCATCCTCGTCATCGCCATATCGGGCGTCGTCGGGGCCGGCTTGTCCACACTCATCCTGATCCTCGGCTTCACGGGCTGGATAACCTACGCCCGCGTCATCCGCGGCGAGGTGCTCAAAGTGCGGGAAATGGAATATGTCATCGCCGCCTATGCCCTGGGGCAGAGCCGCCGCAAGGTCATGCTCATCCACATCCTGCCCAATGTTGTCTCCTCCGCAATCGTGCTGGCAGCCGTGCAAGTCGGCGTGACCATCCTCGCCGAATCCTCGCTCAGCTTCCTGGGCTTGGGCGTGAAGCCGCCCACTGTTACTTGGGGCTTGATGCTCTCCGACGGCAGGCAATACATCAACAGCGCCTGGTGGATGACCGCCTTCCCCGGCATCGCCATCACCATCACCGTGCTAGGCGTCGTCTTCCTCGGCGATTGGCTGCGCGACTTCCTCGACCCCAATGTCCGCGGCCGCGCCTGATGTCCCAGCCTTTCCGCGTCCCGCGTTCCCGCGCCACCGAAACCCATCAAGCGCTGCGCGACGAGATCATGGCGGCGCTCGAGCCAATTCTTTTCGACGACTACCGCAGCAGCTACACCGCGCGCGCCGAGCTTGAAGCCGCCTTCGCTTCCAAAATGAGACAGCGCCATGCCGTCGCCGCGCACTCCGGCACCATCGCCCTCTTCCTGGCGCTGCGCGCCTGCGGCGTCGGACCCGGCGACGAGGTGATTACCGTCGGCAATTCCGATATCTCAACCACCGGCGCCATCAGCCAATGTGGCGCGATACCTGTTTTGTGCGACGTCGCGCTCAGCGACTACACCATCGATGTCGTCCAAGTCGAAAACCTGATCACGGGCAAAACCCGCGTCATCCTTCCGGTGGATCTGCACGGTCACCCGGCAAATGTAAAAGCGCTGCGGTCCCTTGCTGACCGCCACGACCTCAAAATCGTGGAAGACGCAGCCCTGGCAGGCGGCGCCTTCGATCACGGGGCGCCGGTTGGCGCTTTCGCCGATGTGACGATGTTCAGCTTCGCGCCTTTCAAGCCGCTGGGCAGCGCCGGCAACGGCGCGGTGCTGGTTACGAACGACGATTCGCTCGCGGATGAACTGCGCCTGCTGGTCAGTTACGGTCATCAACCGCAGCACAACAATCTGCCGCCCGGATACCAGAACTACGTCGCCGAAGGATACAATGTGCCGCTCGACGGCTTGCAAGCGGCGTTGCTCCTGGTCAAGCTGCCGTACCTGGATGAATGGACGGGGCGACGCCGCGCCATCGTCAGCCAATTGCAAGCCGGGCTCGCGGATACCTCGGCGCGCCTGCCGCGCTTCCGTGCCGAATCGGGGCCGACCTTCCGCTCCTATGCCATCGCCGTCGACCGCCAGGGGGAGCTTCACCGGGGACTGCGCGCCGCCGGCGTCGAAGCCGTGATTCACTATGCGCCGCCGATCTATGATTATTCCGTCTACGCCGGCATGTTCCCGGAGCGCGGAACCTTGACCGCAACCGAGCGCCTGGGGAAGGAAATCGTCAACCTGCCGGTCACGCCGGAGTTGACAAGCGACGATGTTGATTACATGATCGAAGTGACGCGAAAACTCTTAAACGGTGGATAAGTGGGGCGGCCCACGATAAATGAGATTGCAGGAGAAAGTAAAAATGTCCGATTCAAGAAACCTTTTGGAACAAATCGTCGATTACGCCATCAGCCTGCGTTACGAAGACATCCCGGCGGAAGCTGTTGAACTGGCCAAGGTGATCGTCTTCGATTCCATTGGAACCGGGCTCGGCGGTTATCAGCGTGAATTGGGGCAAAAAGCCACAGACTATGCCGCAAGCATGATGGCGGGCGATGACGCCACGCTGCTCGGGAGCGGTCAGCGCGTATCGCTCGAAGGCGCGGCTTTCGCCAATGGCGTGATGGTCAAGATCCTGGGCATGGACGATTCACATCGCTCCGCCGGGCATATCGCCTCGCAATTGGTTCCCGCCGTACTGGCTGTCGGCGAAGCCTATAAGACCTCGGGCGAAGAACTGATCGTTGCCATCGTCGCGGCATACGACTTTGCCGTCCGCGTTGGGCAGCTGGTCCGTCCCGCGCAGCGGGAGCGCGGTCTCGATCTCAAAGGCACGCTGGGCGCCATTTCTTCCGCGCTGGCGGTCGCGCGTTGCGCGCGTCTGGATCGCCAGACGATGATCAATTGCGTCGCGCTGGCGGCCGATCTCGCTTCCGGCACCGAGCAATATGTCTACGAAAGCGGACCCTGCGACACCAAGGACTTGATCGCCGGTTTCGCCGCGCGCAATGCCGTATTCGCCTTGCGCCTGGCTCAATCAGGCTTCTACGGTCCTCGCGGCGCCCTGGACGGGGACTACGGTTTCTTCCGCGCTTTCGGCGGACGTGGCAGCGTCGACGCGCCACAGAGCCACGAAACCGACCTTTTCGCCGATCTCGGCCTCAACTTCGCCATCCTGGGCACGGGCTTCAAGCCCCACGGCGGCTGTCGGCACACCCATCAAGCCATCGACGCCGCCCAAGCGATTCTGCAAGACGGTCCGCTTGACATTTCTGCGATTGAGTCGATCGAGCTTGGCACCTACGGCTACGCCACCCGCCCCATCTTCCGCGTCGATCCCAACCCGCCTTCCCGCGAGGTCGCCGGCTTGAGCATTCGCGTTTCCACCGGGGTGGCGCTGCAACAAGGCAGCGCCTGGCCCCATGACTTCAGCGCCTGGGATGACCCCGAAGTGCGGCGCTTGCGCAATCTGATTGATGTCCAGGTTGATGACGAGATCGAAGCGGATTACCCGCGGCTCAACGGCTGCCGTCTGCGCATCGTCCTTGATACGGGCGAGGTCCGCCAGGCATACCTGCCAAATATGAAAGGCGAGCCGGAATTCCGCATGAGCCTGGCTGAAATGCGCGAGAAATTCGCCGTCTTGACGCGCGACCTCTTCAGCGAGGACCACGTCGAGCAAATTGAAAGCCTGTGTATGAACCTTGAGTCGCTCGCCGATATCGGTGATTTGCTGAAGATTTGCGAGGTCCAGGAGCCTGTAGTCGCTTAAGGCGTCGCCACATCATCGCGGCTCATCAAATACCAATTCGCCCCGTCGCCGCGGACAAAATCGCTGACATGATACCCTGCCCCTAGCAGCGAGGTAATCGCGTCGCGCACGTGAAGTTGCCAGGTCTGGGCGCGCGCCATATTGTCGGCTTTCAATGCCGCGATGCTGGGGGGAATCTCGATCCCATACCGCCTCGCATCAAATGATGCCGGCATTCTGCGACACAGCGCGCCCGTCGCATCCACATAAACCAGCTTGGCAACGGCGGGCGGCTGCATGAACTTCCTCTCAATGCTTTGGGGGGACCGAGGGGGGGCTGCCAACTCAAGCACACGAGGACTGTCGAGATGCCACTGCGCTTCCAGGCGATCGCTGGCCAGCCCGGCATTCAGGTCGTCTTGCATCGTCCCGTAGTGATTGACATAGTAGACGCGCGCCGTCGCCCCCAGCCGCTTGAGATTGAAATTGGCGTTTCCCGCCTGCATTGGGTCGAAGGTCCAAGCCATCACCCGATAGCCATTTGCCAGCGCCCATTCGCGCTGCACTTGCTTGAGCGCGAAGCCAATGCCCTCATTCTGAAAATCGGGATGCACCGCTGTCATATGCGACCACAACCAGACATCGTCTCCCCGTTTCGCCGCGATGCCAAAACAGAACCCGATCAGACGCCCATCGGCTTCCGCGCCCAGCACACCCCCGCCGGCCACGGTCGCAGCCTTCATGGTATGGGGCGAGGTAATTTCGTGATCGTGCATGCCCCAAACGTCCTTTTGCAAGTCAATCGTCTCCAGAAGGTCGTTCATGGCATGCAGTTCGCGGATCTTTACCCCCCGAGGGAGGTGGAGAAGATCTTGCTTCATTTGCTCGGATATCCGTATTCTGCAACAAATAACTGAACGCCTGCAATGATAGCAAGCCGTCCGACAAAAGGCAAAACCCCTCTGATTCTTGTCAAACAGCCCCGCACACCAATGCCCTCCCAAAAACCCTTTGCGCGCTTCGTGTCTTTGTGGTGAAAAAATCTCTCGGTGTTCTCGGTGGTTAAGTTTTGCTGTTTCAACCGAGACGGATACACTACCCGAAGCATCACGGGCGCATTTGCAATCCGCCAGCCTCACCTTATAATCAGTGCATTGCTCGCCAAGACAGAGGCAATGGATGATCGCTGAACCGCATCTGGCCGCATCGGTGCTCGATACGATTGGCAATACGCCTCTGGTGGAATTGTCGCGCATGACGGAATCGCTCGACGGCGCTGTCTTCGCCAAACTCGAATATCTCAATCCCGGTTATTCCAAGAAGGACCGCATCGCCCGGCAGATGATCGAAGATGCGGAGGCAGCGGGCGAGCTCCGCCCCGGCGATACCGTCGTTGAATTGACCAGCGGCAATACCGGCGCCGGCCTGGCCATCGTTTGCGCCGCCAAGGGCTATCGCTTCGTGGCGGTGATGTCGCGCGGCAACTCCCCCGAACGCGCCCGCATGATGGCTGCGCTGGGCGCGGAAGTCGTGCTGGTCGATCAATGCCCGGCGTCGCAGCCGGGTCAAGTTTCGGGCGCGGACCTGGCGCGCGTCGAAGAAAAGACGCGCGAAATCGTCGTCGAGCGCGGCGCTTACCGCGCCGATCAATTCCAACTCGAGGGCAATCGCCGCGCTCACTATCTGCACACCGCGCCCGAAATCTGGCGGCAGTCCGGCGGCATCGACGCCTTCTGCGATTTTATCGGCAGCGGCGGCTCCTTCGCCGGCTGCGCGGGCTACTTTAAGGAGCGCGATCCCGCCGTTCAATGTTATATTGTGGAACCGGAAGGCGCGGCGGCTCATGCGGGGGAGCCGGTCACGCGACCTAATCACAAGATACAGGGCGGCGGCTACGCCATGAACGAGCTTCTCTTGATTGATCGCGATCTGGTCGATGGCTACCTGCGCGTCAGGGACGAGGAAGCCGCGCTCATGTCCCGACGTCTGGCTCGTGAAGAAGGCTTGTTCGCCGGCTATTCATCCGGCGCCAACCTGGCCGCGGCGCTGCAACTCCTGCGAAGGGCGGGCCGGGGTCAACGCGTCGCTATTCTGCTCCCCGATTCCGGCTTGAAATATTTGAGCACAGATCTTTGGGATTGAAATCATGGACACAAATGAATCGCGCGACGATATCGTCCGCTGGATCCGCAGCAACCACGAGTCCCTCTCGCCCAGCCAGCAGAAGGTGGCTGAATTCCTGCTGAAAGGCGGCATCAACGTCATTCATCTGACCATCACCGAGATCGCTAGCGCAGTCGGCGTCAATTCGTCGACAGTCGTGCGGACGGCGCAAGCGCTCGGTTTCGAAGGCTTCCCGGAATTGCAGTCGGTCTTGCGCAGCCAGTTTCTCAACCAAGCCAAGATCGCGCAACGCATGCAGATCGGATCGCAAAAGCTGATCGACGACCTCTCTTCCGGCGAACCGGAAAATCAGCATCTGCTGAATACGGTGCTGCGCGACGAGGTCCAGACCTTGCTTGATCTGCCGCAGCACGTGCCCACCCATATTTTCGACCGCGCCGTCGAGCTGGTTGACCGCGCCAAACACGTTTACATTATTGGCTTGGGCGCTTCATTTCCGCTCGCGCTCAATTTCGGCATCGTATTGCGCTACATCCGTCCGCATACCACTGTGCTCACGCCGGGCATCGATCCAATCGCCGCGCAATTGACGCCGCTCAAGGAAGGCGATCTGATCTTTTCGCTTTGCTTCGCGCGTTACACGCGCGAGACCTTGACCGTGATGGAAGTTGGCAGGCAGCGCGGCGCCTCCGTGGTCACCGTCACCGACAGCCATGTATCGCCGGCCGCCAAACGCGCCGATCTGGCGCTGATCGTGCCCTTCCGCCTGCGTCTCTACAGCAATACCGTCGCGCTCTTCGCCTTGCTCGACGCTATCCTGGGCGCATTGTCCCTGCGCTACCCGGAGAAGACGCGCGCCCGCCTCGACAACCTCGAAGACCTCTACAAGCAGTTTAATCTTTTGACCACGGACGGTGATTGACGTTGATTGAGACTCAAGCGCGCACGTTGGGATCAAGCGCGTCGCGCAAGGCGTCGCCGATGATGTTCAGGATCAGCACAACCAGGGTGATGGTGATGCCGGGAAAAACGGCGATCCACCACTGCGTCCGCATATAGTTGCGGCCGTCGGCCAGCATCGCCCCCCATTCCGGCGTCGGCGGGCTGACGCCCAAACCCAGAAAGCTCAAACTGGCGCCGGTGACGATGGCGCCGGATACGCCCAGGGTCGTCAATACAATCAAGGGTCCCAGCACGCCGGGCAGAACGTGGAAAAACATGATGCGGGGCGAGCCAGCGCCCATGCTGCGCGCCGCCATCACATATTCCATCTCGCGGATGGACAAGGTGATGCCTCGGATGAGACGGGCATAGGTCGGCAAGGAAAAGAAGGCGATGGCGAATATCACGTTCATCATGTTCGAGCCCAACAGGCTCACCAGCCAAATCGCCAAAATCAGCCCCGGGAAAGCCAGTATCAAGTCCATCACGCGCATGATAAAGTCATCGACCATGCCGCCGACGAAACCGCCGATCAGTCCCAGCGGGACGCTGACCAGGGTGGTCAGCGCGATCGACAGGAAGCCGACCTGCAAGGACACGCGCCCGCCATACAAAACGCGGCTCATGATATCACGCCCTAACTTGTCGGTGCCAAAGGGATGCGCCAGCGACGGTCCCAGGTTGCGCTCCGGCGTATTGCGTTCGATGGGATCGTAGGGCGTGACCATATCCGCGAAAAGAACCGCCATAACGATCAGCGCCAGGCAAACGAGGCCAAGCGCCGCCACGCGATTCCTGACAAACTTCAGGATGGCCAACTCGTACAAGCCGGTTGGGCGCTCGCTGCCTTCCAGTTGCTTCACGAGCAAGTCCTACTCATAGCGGATGCGCGGATCGACAAAGGCATAAATGATATCCACCAGCAGATTCACAAAAACAAAGGAAGCGGCGACCAAGATCACCGCGCCCTGAATCATGGGATAGTCCCGATTGGAAATGGCGTCAATCGCCAGACTGCCGACACCAGGCAGATGGAAAATGCTCTCCGTGATCACCGCGCCGCCCAGCAAGCCGCCGACCGAAAGGCCGACCACCGTGATTATCGGAATCAAAGTATTCTGCAGCGCATGGCGGATCAGCACATGGCGCTGCGCCAAGCCCTTGGCGCGCGCCGTGCGTACATAATCGGTGCTCAATACCTCGATCATGCTCGAGCGCGTCAAGCGTGCGATCAAGGCGCTTTGACCCACGCCCAGCGTCGCCACCGGCAGAACGAAGTGCTTCCAGGTGCCGACGCCTTGCACCGGCAAAATGCGCAGGCCAACCGAGAAAATAAGGATCAGCATCAAGCCCAACCAGAAGGTCGGGATGGAGTAGAACAGCACCGCCAAGACAATGCCAAAATTGTCAATCCAGGTGCGCTGATACACTGCCGTCACCACGCCGATGACCAAACCCAAACTGGTGCCGATGGCGACGCAGAGAAAGGTCAGGGTGGCTGTGAAAGGAAATGCTTTGGCGATCACGCCCGCGACCGGCTCGCGAAACTTGACCGAGCGCCCCAGGTCGCCCTGAATGAAGTTGCGCAGAAAGATCAGATATTGTTCAAACACCGGGCGATCCAAGCCCAGGTTATGGCGGATCTGCTCGATCAGTTCCGGTGTGGCGCGGGGACCTGCCATCACCTTCGCCGGGTCGCCGGGCAAAGCCACCCGCAGCATGACAAAGACGACTGTGGTCACTCCCAGGATCAGAGGAAAGGCGATCAGGATGCGGCGCAGGATATACTTGCTCAAGTGTACTAGTCCTTTGCCTAGTCCACAGCCCCTTCCCGCAGATTAGCGTCGGCGGTCAGTGGCGATTTCGGGCAAGAAATTGCCACAAACCCTATACCTTTTGCGGCAATTTTCGGGCGACCTGATAGGTCGCCCCTACATTTCTCATCACAAATGAACCTTGCAGGGGTCAGGACGCGTAGGTCGCGTAGACACTGACCGTCGACACAGCCCTACGCTATTAGCTGACCCGTTGCCAACTTACCCCGTTATTTCAAACATGTCCCCTCCTCCCTCAATGGCGCAGAGACACAGACCTTTGAGGGAGGAAGCGCAGGGTGGGGGTTGATTTACTCCGTCTCGAAGTAAGCGTTCCAGTACAGGAAGCTCAAGTCCGGATGGATGCGCCAGTTTTCCAGTTCGGCGCGCACGCCGGTCAGCGCCGGCGGCACAGCCAAATAGACCCAGGGCGACGCCTCAATGATGTATTCGCTGACAGCTGTCACCGCTTCGTAACGCAAGTCCGGATCCAGTTGCGTGTCGGCGGCGTTCAGCAAGCCAGTGAGTTCGTCGGTGGAGAACCAGGCGCGGTTGCTGCCGCCCTTGCGTTCGGGATCGAAGAAGTAAGTCAGGATGCTGGGATCGCTGTAGCCATAAAGCAATAGGAACAGGTCATGCTCGCCGGTCGTGGTCAGGTCGATCAAAGCCGAGAATTCCAGCAGTTGGATCTCCAGCGGGATGCCGACATCGCGCCACTGCGCTTCCAGCACTTCCGCCTGACGACGCCATTCGTCCGGCGAGGCCGTGGCTAGCGGAACCGACCAGGCATTGCCGTCGGGATCTTCGCGCAAGCCATCGCCGTCGACATCGACATAGCCCAGCGAATCGAGCAATTCGCCCGCCTTGTCCGGGTCAAAGCTCGGCGCAACCGCGTCCAGTTCGGGGTTGTGGCCCCAGATGGTCGGCGGCAGCGGCTGATAGAGCGGCTGCGCCAAGTCTTCCCAAGCCAGGGTGACGAATTCTTCGCGGTTGGTGGCGTAAGCGAAGGCGCGCCGCAAATCCGGGTTTGTCCAGGGATCCTTCGAGGTATTGAAGCCGACGTAACGAATCTGGTTCAACTGCGCGATGTGAACATCAATATCGGGGTTGGCTTGCGCATCCGCCAGGTTCTGCGTCGGGATGCCCGCCAGCGATACTTCGCCGGTCTCCAAAGCTGCCAAGACGGTCTGCTCTTCGCCGATGAACAGGATCTGCAATTCATCCAGGAAGACCGGACCCGGGTGATCGTACAATTCTTCCGGCGCCCAGGTGAAATCGGGATTGCGCTCGAAGAGCACATAGTTGTCCGTGACCAATTCCTTGAAGATGAAAGGTCCGCCACCGACCGGGCTGGTGCCAAAGTCGTCGGGTCCCAGGGCTTCATAAGCTGTTGGCGAAACGATTTCCAAGCCCGAAAGCACGAAGAACAACGGCGCATAGGGCGAGGCCAGGTGCATGGTAAAGCTGTGGTCGCCGTTAATTTCGACTTCTTCCAACAAGCCGATCAGATCGCGACCTTGCGAGGCGCCCGTGTCCGGATTGGCATATCGATCCAGATTCCATTTGATCGCTTCCGCGTCAATCGGACTGCCATCGGTAAATGTAGCGAAGTCGATCAGGTTGATAGTCAAAGCCTTGGAATCTTCCGATACTTCCCAAGTGTCCGCCAGGAAGCCGATATAACTCATATCCTCGGCGCGCGAGAACAGCGTCGGATAAATGGCGTAATGCGGCCAGCTATGCCAGGACGATACAAAAGGATCGAGCGAGGTATTGGAATTGGCGTCGGCCACGACCAAGCGCCCACCCTTGCCTTCCATCATGTCTTGCGCCATAACAGCGCCGCCCAGCGCCATGAGCGCGACCAGCAGCAGAGCAAAAATAGCGAATCTTGACTTAAACACGTTTACTTCCTCCTGAAATGGACAATGCGATTAAAAGCAGCTTGCGCTTCATCTCTACCGATAAGGCTCCCTTCTCTGCATAACCGACTCGCTGATAGTTTTCAGCCAGAATATCCCGCGCGGACAGCGAGCGGCTTCATCCAGTCAGTCTTGCGATTGAAACAGATCGTAGACAGCGCGGCCAATCTCGCCCATCGCGCTCTCGACTTCGAAAACACGTTGATGATGCGCCGCCGGCTTGTCCCAGTAGGGCGCCTCATCCCACTCGGTGAAAATCGTCAAAATCACATGATTCCTGTCGCCAATGATGATGATACCGCTATCATTGCGGACGCCGCCGATGGTGCCCGTTTTGTGCGCGACTTTGACGCCGGGCGGCAAGAAGCGCGACAAGCGCATATTGAATTGCTGCTTGAGCAGGATATCAATGGCGATCTCTCTCACATCGCCGGCGAAGAGTTCCCCATTATAGATCTTATGCAGCAGTTCGTTCATGGCTTTGGCTGTGCAGACATTGTTCTCCGGTCCCTTGCTGAACGCCAGGCTATCACGCAATATATCATGCTTCGCGCTCCAGGCGATCAACTCGTCCAGCGGCAAATCCAGGACCTCGTCGGGGAACAAATAGCGCAGCAATTCCTTACAATTGTGCTTGAAATAAATCTCGCTCAGCCCGATCTCATGCATATAACCTTCGATAGCCGCCGCGCCGCCGAGAGCCTCCACCATCATGTCGGTCGCGGTATTGTCGCTGATGATGATCATCAAAGTCAGCAGGTCGCGCAGGGTCGGCTGCAAGCCGCTCTCGAAATAAGGCAAGATGCCGCTGCCCAGGCTTTTGTCCTCGTCGCTGAGGGGAAGGCGCGCGTCGAGGCTTAGCTCGCCCCCGGCGAGTTGTCGGCAGGCGGTCGCCAGTATGGGAATTTTGAAAGTGCTCGCCATCGGGAAGGGCTCGTCGCCATTAACGTCGACTTGCTGGCCCGATTCAATATGCCAGACCGCAACGCCGACGTGGATGTCAGCCGCCTCTGCAATGCCCGCGATTGTCTCGGCCAAGCTCATGGTTAGGCTCCGCCCCCGTAAGGATAGTTGTCACGCCAGGCTTGCTTCGCCACTTCAAGGCGATCTCTTTGCACGTCGACGCCGATGCCTGCGCCATCCGCCACCGCCAGCGTACTGTCGTCGCCCAGCACAAATGGCGGTTCCGTCAGATCAGGATCAAAATAACGGTCGGTCGCCGAGATATCCGACGGCAAGTTGACCGCGGGCAAAGCCGCAAAAGACAGGTTCGCCGAGCGCCCCACGCCGCATTCCAACATGCCGCCAATCCAAAGCGGCAGATCATGCTCGGCGCAGATGCGGTAGATTTCGAGACATTCGCTGAAGCCACCCACGCGCGCCGGCTTCAAGTTCAGGATGCCAATCGCGCCCACTTGCAGCGCCACAAGCAAGTCACTGGCCGACTTGACGCTCTCGTCCAGGCAGATCCGCGTAGCCATGCGCGACTGCAAAACGCCGTGCTGATAGATGTCATCGTGGGACAGCGGCTGCTCTATCATCAGCAAGTTGAACTGATCCAAAGCTGCCAAATGCTCGGCGTCGCCGATGTTATAATCGCTGTTGGCATCCAGCATCAGCAGGATATCGGGAAACCGCGCCCGTACCGCCCGCGCTACCTCGATATCCCAGCCGCGCTTGATCTTCAGCTTGATGCGACAATAACCTTGATCCAGGCGCGCGGATACCGCCGCTACAGTCGCCTCCAGCGAATCCTGTATGCCGATGCTGACGCCCACCGTCGCTCGCCCCTCCGTTTCGTGACCGTCCGGCGCATAATGGGCGAAACAATCGGTCAGCCGCAGATCGTTTCGCTTGGCAAAGGCGTCCCAAACCGCCGCTTCCAACCCGGCTCGCGCATGATGATTGCCCCGGAAACGCCGAATCAGCGCCGGAAAATCGGTCGGGTGATCCAGCGTCTCGCCGATCACCGCCGGCGCCAGGAACTGCGAAAGGATGTGCGTCGCCGTCTCGGCGGTCTCGTGTCCATAGCCGGGCCACAGCTCAATCGAGCATTCGCCCCAGCCTACCACCCCGGTCTCCGTGGTCAACTCTACCAGCACCGCTACCTTGTGCGTTTCCGCGCCGAAGCTGGTCTCAAATGGTTGCAAATAAGGCAGTAGCACCGTGTGCAACTGAAGGGACTTTATCGTTATCGGCTTCAAAATCATCGTCCTTTTTGCCGCGGTTATGCCTCGGAAAGATGCAGGCTTGGCGCTCGTCAGCGGCGGCAGCGTATGAGCAAAGTCCATCAATTATAGCAAGCCGACTTGCCCTTGTAAAACTTGGCGCAGAATAATTTGCGCATCGCCCAGTGAAAGTCTATATTTGACAGCATTCATAGCGAATGGACGGTCCCCAATGAAAGTTTTCGCGGGCGGAATCGAAACAGAGACCAACACCTTTTCTCCTATGCCGACCGGCATGACTGACTTCGAGGTCATCCGCGCCGCCGACTTGGACGAAACCATGGATCTCGGCGGCTTTGGCGGACCCTTCAATATCTTTCGCCGTCGCTGCCAAGAACGCGGCTGGGACTACATATTCAGTCTCTACGCCTTTGCCCAACCGGCCGGCACAACCGTGCGCTCGGCCTACGAAAGTCTGCGCGATGAACTGCTGGCGGCGCTGGAAGCGGCCATGCCGGTTGATATCGTCCTGCTCCCGCTGCATGGCGCGATGGTCGCGGAAGGCTACGACGACTGCGAAACCGACATCGTCACCCGCGTCCGGGAGATCGTCGGTCCCGATGCCAAGATCGGCGTCGAACTCGACCTGCACTGCGATCTCACGCAAACCCTGATCGACATGACAGACGCTGTCGTCATCTTCAAGGAGTACCCGCATGTCGACATCAACGATCGCGCCGAGGAACTCTTCAGCATCATCGCCGATGCCGCCGCGGGAAAGACCCAACCGGCCATGGCCATCTTCGATTGCAAGATGATCGGCCTCTACCTGACGCCCTTCGAGCCGATGCGCTCCTTCGTCGACGCCATGATGACGCGCGAAAAGGAACCGGCTGTGCTCTCGCTTTCGCTGGCGCACTGTTTCCCCTGGGGCGATGTGCCCACCTGTGGAACGCAAATGCTGACGATCACCGATAACGATCCTGATTTGGCGGCTCAACTGGCGCAGGAGTTCGGCAAAAGGCTCTTCGCCATGCGTCATGATCTTGATCCGAATTCACTGCCGCTGGGTCAAGCCCTCGACAAGGCTCTGGCGCGCGAATCGGGCTTGGTTGTCATCGCCGATCAATCGGACAATGCCGGCGGCGGCGCGCCCAGCGATTCCACCTTCGCGCTGCGGGCGCTGCTCGAGCGCGGCGTGACTGATGTCGCGCTGGGCATGATCTGGGATCCAGTCGCCGTCCAGGTGGCCATGTCCGCCGGCCAGGGCGCGCCGCTAGATCTGCGCCTCGGTGGCAAAATGGGTCCCATGTCGGGCGATCCGCTCGATCTGCGCGTGACCGTCGCCGGCGTCATCCCGGATATGAAACAGCAGTGGACGCAGACCGAGGGACCGGTAGCCATTGACTGCGGGGATTCCGTCGCGCTGCATTGCCAGGGCATTGACATCATTGTCAATAGCAGTCGCGGACAAGTATTCAGCCCGACGGTCTTCTCGAACTTCGGCATTGATCCTCAATCGAAACGGCTGCTGGTGGTCAAATCGACCCAGCATTTCTACGCCGGCTTCTCGCCCATCGCCGACGAGATCATCTATATGGCCGGTCCCGGCGCCATCCCGCCGCTCTTCACGGAAATCCCCTATCAGCGCGCCGACCTCAACAAATACCCCTGGGTGGACGATCCCTTCGCCTGAGCGGTCTCGCATTCAGTCCTCCTAAACATCTGAACGCAGAAATCGCCAACTGGCAGGCGTGTTTTCTTGGTTACTGCGGCAGGCGTTCTCTAGCGCCGGGCGCCCCGATTCACGCGGCATGATCAGCGAGCCCTCGCTTGAGGGCTCCCTACCCTCGATTCCCACGCAAGACAAAAGCAACTCAACTATTTGTAACAGGTACGAATCTCATAAAGCTTTGATTCGAACCTCAACAACGCGACTAAACAGTCGCATTTTTAGAACAAGTGTGCTATTATCTCGCCATCTCAGCAAATGAAAGGAGTTTTCCAAGGACAGATTGCTGACGACAGATCTCAGCGCACGCAGTGAAGCCGTTCTGTCGTGTCAACCGGCTTGTGAAGTGACAAGTCCGCGCGACAGTTTCGCCAACCTGCCCCTGGCAGGACAATTCGAGTAAACGTGAGAAACTGACCGAATTCGAAAAGAGGAGAACATACAATGGCTTGGACAACCCCCAAAACCGACTGGAATACCGGAGAATTGGTTACGGCAGCCGACCTGAATGCGATCGGCGCAAATCTGGCTTTGCTACGATATTCTTCAACGGCGGTCGCGGCCTACACAACGCCGGAAGACATTAACAATCCCACAAACAATGAATTCACGGATGTGGACAGCATCAATCTAAGTCTGACGATAACCACCGGTGGTGGGGATGTGTTGGTTCATTTCGATGGTGTCGTACAACGTGGAGAGGGCCGAAACACAGAGAACAGTTTTGACTTCGTTGTCGATGGGATTCGCCAAGGCAATGAAAATGGGCTTATACGCACTCATGTTCAGATCCCGCGCTTGAATCAAAGTTTTACCCGGCTTATCCAAAATCTGAGCGCCGGACCCCATACCTTTAAGCTCCAGTGGAAGAATGGGTCAAGCGTGAGACTGTTTGCCGGCGCCCAATTCTGGGTGCGTGAAATTTAGCAAGCTCATCCGAAAGCTTGAACATCAAGCAATACTTTAAGGAGAAGCGACATCAACGAGCCCTCTCTTGAGGGCTCTCGCGTCTCATCACATCGCATCCAAAGCGCCCAGTCCCAGGCCGCGAATCGTCTCATTAAAGGCTCCGACCTTCTCGCCCAGATCTGTCTCCACCCGCTCGACATGACTGTCAAGCTGCGCCGAAAGCTGATCAAATACCTCAAGCGCTTGCCGCGGCGGGGCATAATCGGCGCTATCCACCGATTCAAACAGCGCGTTGAACTTCTCGTGCAAGCCGCTGGGATACAACTGCGACTCGCTGATGCCGGTATTGATTAACAAGGGCAGCAGCGCATCCACATCCGCGACAATCGCTGCGGCCGCCGCCGAAACAGCCTCATCATCGCTGCGCGCCATCCAAGCCCCCACCTGTCCCTTGAGCGCCACCAGCTTGTTGAGGGTGGCATTGTTCTGTGACAGCCGATCGCGGATCTTCAACAACAGGTCCTTCTGCGCCGCAAAGGCTTCCGCCGTCGTCTCCAGCCGCGGATCGGCGCGCACTTCGAAGCTCTGCTGGCAACGCTCCGCGCCAAGGACAAGTTCCGCGACGTATTTGCCCGGCACGACCAAAGGACCATCGGGCCGCTCCCAGGAAGCCAGCGATTCATCGACATCGACCGCGCCTGGATAGCGCAGGTTCCAGTGAAAACGATTCAGCCCGGCCCTCGCGGGTAAGCCATCGGCCTCGGCGGCACTGCTGTAGGACCGGATCAAAGCGCCATCCATGTCGCGAATATGCAACTCGACGGGCGCGTCGCTGGCCCCCGCCAGGTAGTAGCAGAAGACCACGCCGGGTCGTGGATTCTGCCCCGCGTTCAAGAAATGCGGCAAATCCGAATCGTCGCGATATTCCAGCGCCGCCACGCTTGTGCCAATCCGCCCGAAATTCAACTTGTTGCTGTCCTGCTTACCGTACCAACTGCCGAAGCGTCCATAATCGCGCATGCGCGCTTTTGGCGCCGGCGCGAACAAGTGCGAGCCCTCCGCAGGCAAATCGGACCCGGCTTGATGCAACGGCGCCAGATCATCAAGTATCCAGAACGAGCGGCCATGCGTCGCCACCACCAAATCCTGCTCTTTGATCACCAGGTCGTGTATCGGACAAACCGGCAGATTGCCGCCCATACGTCGCCAGTTTTCGCCGTCATCAAAGGAGATGTACAAGCCCGTCTCCGTCCCGGCATAGAGCAAACCGCGCCGATTGGGATCCTCGCGAATGACCCGCGTGAACTCGTCATCCGGGATGCCATTCGTGATCGGCGTCCAGGTCTTGCCATAATCAGTCGTCTTGTACAAATAAGGGCGCGTATCGTCCAGTTTGTAGCGCGTAGCGGCCAGATAGGCGGCCCCCGCTTCGTGTGGCGAGGCGTCAATGATGCTGATCAGGGCCCACTCCGGCAGATCCGGCGGCGTGATCTCTTCCCATTCGCGCCCGCCGTCGTCTGATATATGTACCAAACCGTCATCCGTGCCCGCCCAAAGCACGCCGGCTTCGTGGTGAGATTCCGCCAATGCGAAAATCGTGCAATAAACTTCGGCGCCGGTATTGTCCCGCGTGATCGGACCGCCGGATGCCCGCAGCTTGTCGGGATCGTCGCGCGTCAGATCGGGACTGAGCGCTTCAAAGCTCGCGCCCAAATCCGTCGACAAATGCAGGCGATTGCTCGCGACATAAAGCAGGTCGGGATTGTGCCGCGAAAACATGATGGGAAAGGTCCACTGAAAACGATATTTCAAACCTTCGCTGCCCACGCCCCAGCCATACAACTCGGGCCACACCGTGATGTCCCAAACCTGACCGGTGCGGTGGTTGTAAAGCGACATGATGTCGTTGTACGCGCGTTGACCCTGCGGTCCCGAGGCGACAACATAAGCTGGATCATCCGGTTTGATGGCGATATAGCCGCTCTCCCCGCCGCCCGGGGCGTACCAGTCCCGTTCGTGGATGGCGCCGTCAATCGTCGCGCTCGGTACGGTAATGGCGGTGTTGTCCTGCTGGGATCCATAGACGCGATAAGGAAACTGATCGTCGGTGCAGACGTGATACATCTGCGCGGTTGGCTGGTTATAAATGGACGACCAACTCAAGCCGCCGTTGAAGGAAACGCAAGCGCCGCCATCGTTGCCGTCAATCATGCGCCGATTATTGTTTGGGTCGATCCACAGCGCGTGATCGTCGCCGTGCGGAATCGGAATGGCCTCAAAGGATGCGCCCCCGTCAATCGATTTCCAGAAGCTGTAATTCTGTACATAGACCGTGTCCGGGTCCTGCGTATCAGCCGTGATGTGCATGTAATACCAGGGTCGGGTCCGCAGCAGCGACTGTTCGCTGAGGCGAATCCAGGTCTCGCCATAATCATCCGAGCGAAAGACGGCGCCGTCATGCGCTTCGATCACCGCCCAGACGCGCCCGGCTTGCGCCGGTGATATCGCCACGCCGATCTTGCCCATGACGCCCTGCGGCAAGCCGGGCTTGCGCGAGACCTCTTCCCAACTGTCGCCGCCATCCATGCTGCGCCACAATCCACACTCCGGACCGCCGCTCTCCAGCCGATGCGGGTAGCGCTGCGCTTGCCAAATCGCCGCGAAGAGGATCCGCGGATTGTTGACGTCCATCGACACATCGTGCGAGCCGGCGGCGTCGCTCTTGTATAGCACTTTTTCCCAGTTCTCTCCGCCATCCCGAGAGCGAAAAACACCGCGTTCGTTATTTGGTCCGAAGGCATGGCCCAGCGCCGCGGCGTAGACGACATCGGGATCGCGCGGATGGACCTGAATCTTGCCGATATGCCGCGTGTCGCTCAAACCCATGTGCCGCCAACTCAAGCCGGCGTCAACCGACTTGTAAATGCCATCCCCGTGCGACACATTGCCGCGGATCGATGTCTCCCCGGTGCCGGCGTAGATGACGTTGGGATCCGCCGTCGACACCGTCAGGGCGCCGATCGCGGCCGTATTGAAATAGCCATCCGAGACATTGCGCCAGTACTGGCCGCCATCGGTCGTCTTCCAGACGCCGCCGGCGCAAGCCCCGAAATAAAAGGTCATGGGATCCGACACATCGCCCGCGACCGCAACCACGCGCCCGCCGCGGTGCGGTCCAATGCAGCGAAATTCCAGATTATCAAGCAATTGCTCTCGTATGCTCTGTATGGGGTCTTGACTTGCTCCATCCATTTACACACCTTCCATTCTGCAAAAATCCCTGTCTGTATCCCGGTCATTAGGACAGCCTATGTTTCAACAAGTAGTAGTACTTGACCCGAATCTATCTAGGTTGATTTTTCTCTGTGCCCTCAGTAAGCGCAAGTAAGTCATGCAACGAAATAAGCCGCGTGTAGGGGCGACATATCATGTCGCCCGTCGATGCGATGGCGCGGTTTCGGGCGACCAGATTGGTCGCCCCT
>DAOULD010000140.1:0-3254 GCA_034420635.1 Anaerolineae bacterium
GAGGCGGCGTTGGTCAAGCCCCAGTCGCGCGTGAAGCGTTCTTGAAAGGCGCGCAGGCTGGTCGCCACCGGTTTCAGATCCGGGTGGTGCATGAAGGTGACGGCGATCAAGAACTCGTTCCAGACGCCCAAGCCGACGATCAACCCGGTCGTGAGAAAGCCGGGCCAGGACAACGGCAAGATCACCTGCGTCATCACCTGGAATTTGCTGGCGCCGTCGATCTTGGCGGCTTCGATGAATTCTTTCGGCAGCGCCACCATATAAGAACGAATGAGATAAGTGGCGAAGGGCGATGAGGTCGCGCAATAGATGATGATGAGCCCGAGATGGGTATTCAACAAGCCGAAATTCTTCCACAAGAAGAATAGCGGCACGACATAAAGCTGGATCGGAATCGCCGTCCCAACCAGGAAATAAAAGGCGATGATATTTGCGCCCCGGATCTCCAAATGCGCCAGGGCATAACCGCCCATGCCGCCGACGATCAGCACGCCGATGACCGTGCCCGCCGTCAGAATAGCGCTGTTCTTGACCGTGTTGGCGTAATTGCCTTTCTCGAAAGCCACGGCGTAATTGTCCCATCGTGGTTCAGCCGGTATGGAAAAAGGATTCTGCGCAATCTGCTCGCTGGTCTTGACCGAGTTCAGAAAGAGAACGAGCACCGGACCAAGGGCGAAAACCGCCAGCAAGAAGAGGATGACGTGGTTGAAAGCAGTCGTTTCCGTGCGGCCCGAGCGCAAGCGCATCATATCTCCCAACCTCTCCGCCGCAGCATGACGAATATCGCCACGATGCAAGCCGTGATCAGGGCCATCGTCACGCCGATGGCCGCGGCGTAACCCACTTCAAAGCGGAAGAAAGACATATTGTACAAATAGGTACCCAGCACTTCGGAAGCGTGGGCTGGTCCACCGTCCGTCAGCAGGTAGATATAGTCGAAAGCCGGCACCGACCAGATCATGATCATCAACAGAGTGAATACGAGGGTCGGGCGGATGCCGGGCACGGTCACATGACGGAAGCGCTGGAAGCGGCTGGCGCCTTCCAGGATGGCTACTTCGTACAAATCGGGCTGTACCTGGTACATTGCCGCCAGGTAGACGATGACCAAAAAACCCCAAAAATGCCAGGAATCGACGAAAGCGACGCCGTAGAGCGCCGTGTGCTTGCTACCAAAGACACGAATGTCGAAACCCTCGATGCCTTGCTTGGCCAGCCAGGCGCCGATGCCATGGCGCGGATGTAGCAGCGTCCGCCACAATTCCGTATTGACGACGCTGGCGATGACATAAGGAATAAAGAAAGCCACGCGGTAGACCATCTGAAAGCGCTTGATGCCCGAAAGCAGATAGGCGCCCGTCAATCCCATGAAGACCGGAATGGTCAGGAAGAAGATCGTCCATATCACATTATGGCTGAGCGACTTCCAGTATATGGGATCGTTTATCAACCGTTCAAAATTCGCCAACCCGACGAACTCCGGCTGGTTCAATCCCGACCACTTCGTCATGGAGATGTAAACGCTGGTCAGCGAGGGTATGACGATGACGATCAAGTTCAAGGCGACGACCGGTGCCAGGAATACATAATTCGATAAGATTTGACGCCAGCGATAGGCCGACGTCACGCCAACGCGGCTGTCGATCTTAAAAGCCATTTTGCCGGTACGATCTTCCCAAATAATCAAGTGCGTGTAGGGGCGACTTACCAAGTCGCCCGAAAACGCGTCCTTTGGCTGCGACGGGCGACCCAATGGGTCGCCCCTACAGGTCCTTATTGTCGCGGGCTCGTTTTACTCGCGCGGCAGGATCGAAAGCACTAAGCCGTCGGCGGCGTCCTGCGCCCATTCGGCCGCGTGATTCTCCAGGTACTCGTCCACGCTCATTTCTCCCGCCCAGACCAACTCGATAGCTTCCCAGAGCTGCTGATTGGCGCGCGCGGGCCAGAAGGTCCAAGCGGTGTAGCCATAGCGCCCTTCACCAGTGACCGCAGCGAAATCGGCATGGAAGCGCAGGACGCGCTCATCCGTGCCTTCCGGAAAATCGGACAATTCATAGCGCAATGGCAGCACCCACTCGCCGAAGCCGGTCGTTGCGGCTAGCTCGAGGATGCGCTTCTTGTCGCTCAAGAGGAAGTCCAGCACGACGCCAACTTCTTCGGGGTGTTCAGTCGCGGCGTTGACGCCGAGATTGCCGCCCAGCGCCAAGTCGTAGGAATAGGGTCCAATCTGCATGGCCGCGTCTTCGCTGAAGGGTGGCAAGGGCGCCCAATCCCATTCCATGCCCGTTTCGGCAAAAGCGGGACCCAACCAGCGGAACAGCCAGGTGCCGCTCATCATCATGCTCCCCTCGCCTGAAGCCAGCATCGCTATATATTCAGCGCCGAGCGAGTAGTAGTCTTCCAAACTGCCGCCGAACCAGCCCAGGTCGGCGATGTGCCCGCGCAGCAAGTCGGTCGCTTCAGCAAATTCGCTGTCGGTCCAGGCTTTCTCGCCGATGAGCGCCGCATAGACATTTTCCGGTCCAGCGTAGTTGTTGAGGTAGATGCCCATCAAATGCTCGTTGGAGGGCTGCCAGGCGGCGTTGCCATAAGG
Organism: Anaerolineae bacterium; assembly: GCA_034420635.1. GTDB lineage: Bacteria > Chloroflexota > Anaerolineae > Aggregatilineales > Phototrophicaceae > UBA6055. Next base: position 2,594 of record DAOULD010000140.1, read on the forward strand.
GAAGGGCACCAAGCCCATATCGGCAGTTTGATGCGCCAGACTCCAAAGCTCGTCAGCTGTTGTCGGCACTTCCCAGCCATTCTCTTCAAATGCCGTCTTGTTGTAGAAGAGCACCATGCTCTCATAGGTGACCGGGATCGAATACAGTTCATCGGCGACGATGCCGGCGCCATAAGCCCAGGGCAGCAGCTTGTCCAGCCAGCCATACGCGTCGGCGTAGGCGGTCAATGGCAGCAAGAAACCGCCGGCGACATATTGCGATGCGGCCGCATTGCCAGCCAGCCACATGATATCGGGACCAACGCCCGCTTGCAGGGCGGGCCGCAACTGGTCGTTGATTGATTCCTGCGGCTGATAGTCGATCTGAATACTGTCGTGCGCGGCGTTAAAGACGTCGATGATCAGTTCCTGCACATGATCGTCGGAGCCGCTCGGCTCCATCCACCAGGTGACGGTGACGGCGTCCTGCGCGCCGACCGCGCCAACCATGATGAACAAGGTTAACAACATCAATATACTCAGGCGTTTCATCTTTCATTCCTTTCAAAGACTACGAAAGTCAATTCAATTGATGCGTAGATTTTGAAGCCCGACGTTCACCTCCTTTATCAACCAGGCGCGCCTACTGGACTGCGCTATCCGCGCCAGAGTTTATCACCCC
>DAOULD010000141.1:0-1806 GCA_034420635.1 Anaerolineae bacterium
GCTGCTTCTGCAAGGTCTGCGCCGCCGCCAAATCTCCGGCGTGGAAAGCCTCGTGAATGGCAACCACGATCTCGGGGAAATGATTGCTATTGCCCGAGACGCTGCAATCCAAGCCAAGCGCCAGCCCAGCGAGGATCAGATTGTCCGGACCAATCGCCGTGTTGAAGCGCCCGCTTTGCAGGTGATTGACGGCGCACATCGTCAGCAGATCGCCGCTGCTGTCTTTCAGCCCGACGCAGTTCTCGTATTCCCGCGCCAGCCGCGTCACCAGCGCCGCCGACAAATTGTTGTTGGCGAACTTCGGCAGGTTGTAGAGCCAGACAGGGAAGCCCGGGACCGCCTCGAACACCGCGCGATAGTGGGCTTCCAGCGCTTCTTCGCTATGCAGGAAATACCAGGGCGTGATGACCGAAGCCGCGTCCGCGCCGATGCTTTGAGCGTGGCGGGTGAGTGCGATGGTTTCGCCGGTCGTCATGGCGCCGGTATGCGCGATCACGGGCACGCGTCCGGCGACCGCCTCAACTGTGGCGGCCGCGACCGCCTTGCGCTCATCAGTCGTAAAGAGCGGTCCCTCGCCTGTGCTGCCGAGCGGGTAAATGCCGGCCACGCCCTTGTCGATGAGGAAGTCGACCAGGGGCCCGATCATCTCCGGGTTGATGTCGCCGTTGGGCTTGAGCGGGGTTACGGTCGGGCAGATAACGCCGCGGGTAATGGATTGGTAGGTCATGGGGCGCTTTCTACGTTACAATACAATATCCGAAGGGACCTCGGCGATTCCAGCGCCCCTTCTATCTGGCTACTATAACCACTCCGCCTCCTGCTTACAAATTCAATTAGGGCCTGATCATGCGTCCGCGCCTCGATTCTATGCCGGCGGGCAAATGCGATTGAGCAAAGCGCGTGTAATATGAGGGCTCTTTTGGTTTTCCTGCAAGATGCGATATACTGTAATGCTGTCGTGTCTTTTCTCTTCAGTTTCAGTTGAACGCAGTCGCTTCTTGGCGAGCGCCCGTTCAAGCGCCTCTTGATTAATCAGTTGATAGCGACAGCCCCAATCCGGAAGCTTATGGAATTGGAAAGGTCGCCTACTGAATCTGTAGCTCCAAAACGAATCTGACCCGAATTGATGCAATGAAACATGGAGAGATAAGTATGTCAAAGCGATCGCTAGTATTTCGAGTGACTGTGCTGTTATGCGCTTCCCTGCTATTGATTGGCGGTGCTTCCGCCCAGGAAGCGATCACCCTCCAATTCTTCTATCCAGTGGGCGTCGCCGGTCCTTTGGCGCAAGCCATTGAGAGCTATGTGGCCGAATTCAACGCGACTCACGATCACATTCAGGTTGAACCCGTCTTCACCGGAGGCTACGCCGAGAACATGGCGCGCGCCACCGCCGCAATCCTCTCGGGGCAGCCGCCTGACGTCGCCATCTTGCTCGGCATCGACATCTATACCTTGATCCAGCTTGAGGGCATCATCCCGCTGGATGACTATATCGCCTCTGAAGACGGACTGGACATTGACGATTTCTTCGAAGCATTCATGGCAAACAACATCGCCGACGACCAAGTCTGGAGCATCCCCTGGCAGCGCTCAACGCCGATTCTCTATTACAACAAAGACGCCTTCGCCGAGGTCGGCCTTGACCCGGAAACGCCGCCAGCGACCTGGGAAGAACTGGTCGAATTCGGCAAACAGCTTGTGGTCAGCGACGGCGATAACGTAACGCGCTGGGGGGTAGAAGTACCGACTTCGTTCTGGATCTTCGCCAACTTTGCGATTCAGGCGGGGCAGCATATCGGCTCG
>DAOULD010000142.1:0-62496 GCA_034420635.1 Anaerolineae bacterium
TTGCTCATCGGTTTCTGGTGGGACAAGAAAATGCCGGAAGGTTGGAAGAACAGCAATGCCGCGCGCAAAGCCTTCATCGTCAACCGTATCGGCGACTTCGGGCTTTTGATGGCGATGTTTCTCATATTCTGGACCTTCGGCACTCTGGACTTCTACAAGGCGGGCGAGTTGCCGAATACGGAAGCCAAATATTTGGTGGGATGGCGCGAGCACAATGGCCTGGTTGATCACGCTGAAAAAACCGGTGATACAAAGAGCGCCGATGAAGATAAACATGGGAATGACGGGCATGGCGGTTCCTATGTCTGTGAGCCGGTGGATCCAGCCGACCATGATGACAGCCATGGCGCTGAATCTGAACACGACGCTCCGAATCCATTGGCAAATGATATTCGCGCGATTTATTGCGATAACCATCATTTTGATACGGATTACCTGGGCGTCTTCGGGCAAACTGGCGAACGCTTCGGCAAAGGCCAAATCGTCGATTTTAACGGTTTTGAAATGGCCTTCGACGACGTCGTTTTCTTGATCGCCTTATTCATGTTGTTGGGCGTGGCGGGCAAATCGGCGCAGATTCCGCTCTTTGTCTGGCTGCCGGACGCGATGGCTGGACCGACGCCTGTCAGCGCGCTGATTCACGCGGCGACAATGGTGACAGCCGGCGTTTACATGATGGTCCGCGCCAACGTTATGTTATGGGAACTCAACCACGGCGGTTACGTCATCGGTCTGATTATCACCCTGGTTGGATCGGGCACCGCGTTGATGGCGGGTTATATCGCCCTCGGCCAGTGGGACATCAAACGTGTCCTGGCTTATTCGACGATTTCACAACTTGGCTTTATGGTCGCCGCAGTTGGCATCGGCGCATACGTCGCCGCCATGTTCCATCTGGTGACGCATGCCGTGTTCAAAGCGCTGCTCTTCCTTGGCAGCGGCTCTGTCATTCATGGCGTCGAACACGGCCACCATCATGCGCATGAGCACGGCCATGGCCATGACGATGATCATGATGATCACCAGGACCAAGATTTTGATGCGCAGGATATGCGCAACATGGGCGGCTTGCGCAAACGCATGCCGATCACCTATATCACTTATTTGATCGGTACTCTGGCGCTGGCGGGCATCTTCCCCTTTGCCGGGTTCTGGTCCAAGGACGAGATTCTGGCGGACGCCTGGTACGAGGGATTCCAACTCAATGAGTTACAAGGGTTCATCGCCTTTGGCATTCTGTTGGTCGCGGCGGCTTTCACGGCGTTCTACATGTGGCGTCAAATCGTGCTGGTCTTCTTTGATGAAGCGCGGAGCGAGGCGGCTCGACAGGCGCCGGAGAGCAACGGCGCGATGTTGTTGCCGCTGGTTGTTTTGGCGATCTTCACTTGCATAATTGGCTTGATCAATGTACCCAAGGCGACGCCGATCTTCTCCAACATCTATGAAAGCTACGAATTCAAATATTTCCTTGAACACAGCTTGCTCAGCGTGTCGCGCGGGCACTCGCTCGACTTCAATCTGTTGATAGCCAGCATTGCGCTGGCGCTTGGGATCGCCTCAATCGTGGTGGCGCACAATGTCTACAAAGGCAAGGGATTGGCGCCGGGCAATGCCGATCAGTTGGAAAGTCATGCTTCGTCGCGCGTGGCCTTCCGCCTGGCGAATGCGCGGCTGTATTGGGACGAGATATACGGCAACGTGATCGAGCAGCCCTTCAACCGGCTGGCGACCTTCCTTGCCGACCGCATTGATTGGGAATTCTTGCACGATTATTTCCACGACAGCATTATCAAACGTGGTTTCGACAGCATCGCAAAACTGCTGGGTCAGCCCTTCGACCTGGGCATCATTGACGGGGCGGTGAACGGCGTAGCCTGGCTGGTACAGCGCCTGGCCAATTGGATGCGCGGCATGCAAACGGGCTATGTTCGCCTGTATGCGGTAGTGATCTTCATCGGCGTTGTGGCTGTTATTCTGTTGATGCTTTTGCCTTTTATACAGACCATGCTCCAAAGTGGCTCTTAAGGAGAACGTCGTCCTATGGACTTGACTGGACTTTCGCTTACGACAATTACCTTGTTTATCCCGATGATCGGGCTCGCCATATTGCTGTTCATGAATGGCGAGACGCAGAGGGATAACATCAAGTGGGTAGCCTTCGGCACGAGCATTGTCGCCTTTGTCGCGTCGGTCTTGATGTGGGTCAACTTCGATCCGAGCGTGGCGGAGCTTCAGATGGTGCAGCGCAATACCTGGGCCGAGGTATCGTTGGGCGAGTCGGTGATCAATATCAGCTACTTTGTGGGCGTCGACGGCATCAGCCTGCTACTGGTACTGTTGACAACTTTCATCATGCCGATCGCTATCTTGGGATCGTTTGGCAGCAACATTTTTGAAGAACGGGGGCGCGAAAAGCTCTATTACATCTTTATGATGCTCCTGGAATGGTCAATGATCGGTGTCTTTGTAATACATGACTTGATCATTTTCTACGTGTTTTGGGAGGTCACCCTGGTGCCGATGTACTTCCTGATCGGTATCTGGGGCGCGGAAGAGCGGATATACGCCGCGGTCAAGTTTTTCCTCTACACGATGGCTGGCTCAATCTTGATGTTGATCGCCATCCTCTACGTTGGCAACAAATCTGGCACCTTCAGCACCTACAGTGCCGCGGGTGATATCGGCGTCATCGAGATGGTGCAAACTTACGAAGGCGAGGGCAGCTATTGGGACCCGGCCGCCGACGAGGAGGAAGACGCCGGATTCTTGCTCAGTTCTGTGGAAAGCTTCCTGTTTTTGGGATTCCTGGTGGCTTTCGCCATAAAAGTGCCAATCTTCCCCTTCCACAGTTGGCTCCCCGACGCGCATGTGCAGGCGCCGACAGCCGGCTCGGTCATACTGGCGGGTGTCCTGCTGAAAATGGGCACCTACGGCATCGTCCGTTTTAATCTGACGATGTTTCCGGAAGCCGCGGTGGCTTGGGCGCCAACGATCGCCTTCCTTGGTGTGGTGGGAATCATTTACGGCGCTTGGGTCAGCTATGCGCAGGACAACGTAAAGAAGCTGGTCGCCTATTCCTCGGTCAGCCACTTGGGCTTCGTCGTGCTGGGCATTTTCGCGTTGAACTCGCAGGGGCTGCAAGGCGCGACCCTGCAAATGGTCAATCATGGCATCAGCACCGGCGGCCTCTTCTTGATCGTGGGTATGCTCTATGAGCGCTGGCATACCAAGGAAATGGCGGATTATGGCGGTATCTGGAAAATGATGCCCGCCTTCGGCGCGATCAGTTTGGTGATTTCTTTGAGCAGTATGGGCTTGCCCGGCTTGAACGGCTTCATCGGTGAATTCACGATTTTGCTGGGTTCGCTGGGCAGCGAATACCTGGGCTTCGCCTTTACGCTGCTCGCGACCTTGGGCGTGATCATGGCGGCGGTTTACCTTTTGAAGATGTTCCAGCACGTTTTCATGGGCGAGCACAACAATCCGCTCTCCGACGAGACGCGCTACAAATTGCAGTGGAACGAGATCGCGGCTTTCATTCCGATCCTGATCATGATCTTCTGGATCGGCATCCAACCGATTGTCTTTTTCAACATGCTGGATATGTCGGTGGATAGCATCGTGGCGCTGTTCTTGCCCTAGGAGACACCATGTTTGAGACGCCCACTATCGCGGATTTTCTCGCTCAATCCAACCTGGCTTCGACATTGCCCGGTACATTGCTGGTGCTATGGACGCTCATCCTGGTCTTGGTTGATCTCTTTTTGCCGGAGGAACGTCAACGCTGGACGCCTATCCTGGCTTGCGTCGGGCTGGGCATCAGCTTTGTGGCGAATTTGTTCGTTTATTCCCCGGCTGAAAGCGAACAGATCGCGCTCTACGGCATGTTCGTTGCCGATGCCTTCACCGGATTTCTAAATGTCGTGATCCTGGTCGCCACCTTGATCGCGGTATTGATGAGTTGGGATTATCTCAACCGCGCCGATATTCATCGAGGCGAATACTATGTGCTGGCGCTATTGTCTTCGGCTGGCGCGATGTTTATGGTCGGCGCCAACGACCTGATTATCATATTTGTCGCCTTGGAATTGCTCAGCATTCCGCTGTATATCTTGGCGGCATTTCGCTCGATCAAGAACGACGGCAGCGACCTGGCGCTCAAATCCGAAGAAAGCGGCATGAAATACTTCATTTTAGGCGCGTTTTCCAGCGCATTTCTGGTCTTCGGATCGGCGCTGGTTTATGGCGCGACAGGCACCACCAACATCCCGGAGATCTTTTCGCTGGCTGGCGGTATCGCCGGCAGCGTTTCGTCGGCCGCCTTCTACTTGATTATTGGCGCAGCGCTGCTCTTTGTAGGGTTAGGATTTAAGGTGGCGGTGGTGCCCTTCCACATGTGGACGCCCGATGTCTACGAAGGCGCGCCCACGCCGGTTACTGCTTTTATGAGCGTGACTGCCAAGATTGGCGGCTTTGCCGCGATGCTGCGGCTTCTGGTCTCCGGTCTGGCCGCGCTGGTAATCGCGGATGGAGAGCCGGTTGCCTGGCAAGCGACGGTGTCCCTTGTGGCTGTTTTGACCTTGGTTCTCGGCAATTTTGTCGCGATTTCTCAAAGAAACCTGAAACGCATGCTGGCCTATTCGTCGATCGCGCACGCCGGTTACATTCTTGTAGCTGTGGCTGCCACGGGAACGGCCGGTGTGGCTGACGCGGCGACACAGAGCGCCTTGGTCTACATGCTGGCGTATATGTTCACCAATCTGGGCGCATTCGCGGTCGTCATGTCGATTGAGAGAGAAGACGGCAGTGGCGGCAACATCGAGGACATTACCGGCTTGGCGCGATCACGCCCCTTGATGGCAATGGCTATGACGATCTTCATGCTGAGCTTGACCGGTATTCCGCTGACAGCTGGCTTTGTAGGCAAATTCATGGTGTTCGCCTCTGCCGTGCAAGCGGGTCTGTTTGGTTTGGCTATCATCGGCGTGCTCACCAGCGTCGTCAGCGCATTTTATTACATGCGTGTGGTAGTCAATATGTACCTGCGCGACAGTTCAGGCGATTTGCAGCCGGCATTGGAAACATCAGCCGTAAGATGGGCGATCAACATTGCCTTGGCAGGCACGGTGGTCTTCGGCGTCTTTTACCCGCTTGCCACGAACCTTGTGAGTTCGGTGAGCATCACTTGAGTTGCCAAATCGCGCTACATATCGGAATTATCGAAGGACGAGGCGAGGCTTGCGCTCGTCTTTTTGTTTGAACTTGCTGACGATTGAGGGCTGATGTCGACGCGAGAACGCGAGGGATTTCTGTGGATTCTGGCTGCAGCCATTGGATTCGCCTTTATCCCGACGATCGTCAAAACGGTTTACAGCCACTCGAACCTTGAACCGCTCGACCTGGCTGTTTGGCGTTTCATCCTTGCGGCGCCGCTCATGTGGATACTTGTTGGATTGAGAAACCGTGTGCAGGGTGTATCGCGAGGCAAAGGCATTTCGCCATTGGGCGCTATAGTCATAGGCACGCTGTTTGCAGTGGCTGTCCTTTGCGGATTTTTCGCGCTGCAGCGCTTGCCTGGCAGCACCTATGTTGTCTTGTTCTTCACATATCCGGCAATGATCGTAGTCCTGTCGACATTGCTTGGCGAAGCGATCTCTCCACGCGCCTGGCTAGCGCTGGCGCTGGCTCTTATCGGAGTCGGACTAACAGTGCCGGACTTCGTCGTGCCCAATGCCGTCGATCCGGTGGGCGCGATTCTGGCGCTGGCTAACGCGGCAATTGTCGCCGCATATTATTTGCTGGCGCGGCGCGTCTTGGCGGGGGTCGAGGATATATCGCGAGCCAGCGCTCACATGATGGGCGCCACGCTTCTGATCTTGCTGCTCTCCTTACCGGCGCGGGGCTTGCAAATGCCGCAGAATCCGGCGACGCTTATCGGCCTCTTTTGCATTGCGACATTGGGAACGGTGCTGCCGGTATTCGCTACCAACATCGCAATTCAGCGCATAGGACCGGCCAGGGCTTCTCTGGTCAGCACCATCGAACCGGTGTTGGCGATGATCGTGGCCATGATCTTGCTTGGTGAAGTGATCGTACCTCTGCAATGGCTGGGCGCAGCGCTGATAGTCGCAAGCGTTGTCATATTGCAGTTGCGAGCCAGCAACAAAGTCAACATCAATATTGCCCACGAGGCGGGATAGGTGTTAGAGTATGTCCATGGCCGCTACACCGGAACGACTTTCAAAGGACTTGCTGAACGACTTCAAGCGCAATCGCGACGGTCGTCTGTCGTCTCGCCAATGGCTGGAATTGATCACCGAACCGCTGACGTCGCTTTTGCTGCTGTCCGTGCCGCTGGCGCTGCTGCTGGGACGCTATGGCATGGCGGGGCGTCTTTTGGTGGTCGCGCTAATCCTGGGTTTCTTGTTGACGGTCGCGATGCGCGCGATTCGTTTTTCGCGCGTCAAACTTTGCTATCGCGTCCTCTATCCCGAAGAGATTCATCCGCGCTGGCGGTTTTGGAAGAAGACAACCCTTGCCAGCAGGTCAGGCGAGTCGGTCCGCTTCGACAAGCGCATCACCAGCAAAGTCAGAATGCAGCTTGACCAGGGCTTGTGTGTCTACTATTTTGATTTTGGGGAGCGCCGCGTGTTGGTCAGCATGATTCCTGAAGAGCACCCGAAGGCGGATCTTGCCGAACCGAGCGAAGTCTTCATCCACCGCGGCGGGCGGATTTTCGCCGATTAGCGAAATCTGACTATAGACCTTCCAGCATTTCGAGGACTTCGGTCCCGTCTTTCTCCACCCATACGCCGCATTGACCGCCGCCCTCGCTGACGTCCAAATCGACTGTCGTGCCATCAAAGCGCAGCACAGGATGATAATATTGCGCCACCTGATCGGCATCCGCATCAATATAATGGCCGATCAGAGCGCGGCGGAATCTTGACCCGGAGCTATTGGGGAAGCTGCCGTGGATCAGTTGACCGTTGAAGAAAAAAATGTCCCCCGCCTTCATGATCACCGGCTCGGGTTGCATGTTCGCGGAAAGCGGAACGGTCACATCCGTGAAGCTCTGCGTGGTATCCGCGTCTTCGGGACACAGAACGGGAAGGCTATGGCTGCCCGGGACGACCTGTAAGCAGCCGTTTTCCTCGTCGCAGTCGTCCAGCGCCATCCAGGCGGCAATGCAAGTGCCCGGCTGGACGCGCAAATAATACTGATCTTGGTGCAAGGCTTGGCCACGCGCGCCGGGGGGCTTGAAATACAGCATCGTCTGTACGGCTAAAGGCGCTTTGCCCAGCAACTGTTTGAAGACGGCTTCCAGCCGCGGCTCCAGCATCCAGTCAAGACTTATTTGGTCCCAACGATGCATGTGAATCAGGCGCGGATAAGCCTTGAGCGGATCTGTCGCCTTGCTATCCACGCCGCTGAAATCGCCATCATAGCTTCCAGCGCGGCGCATCTCCATATAGTGCTGACGAAACTCAGCGACTTCACTGTCGGTAAACAGCCCCGAAACGATGACGTGCCCACGTTCCGTGAACTCTTTCACATCCACTGGCATGATCGCTCTCCCTCAAGCTAACGTTGCCCGATTCATCGCGGCTGCATTACAATTGCGCTCGTTAGTCTATCCGAATCGGAGCCTTCATGCAAGCAATGGGCATTAAGGATGTACAACTTGCTCTTGAGCGACTGGCGCTTGAAATCGAGATTATCGAATTTGGCAGTTCAACCGCAACCTCACAACAAGCGGCGGACAACGTCCGCTGCGAATTGGGGCAGATCGTCAAGAGCCTCGGTTTCTTGATTGATAAATCAAAGCCGATTCTTGTCTTGGCGAGCGGCGACCAGTCTGTCGATGATCGAAAGTTAGCGTCTCTATTTCATGTAGGACGCAAGAAAGTCCGCATGATGAACCCGGAGCAGTGCCTGTCGATCCTGGGCTATTTGCCAGGCGGCGTCCCGCCGCTGGGTCATCGAAGTTCTGATATACCCGTGATTATTGATGACTATCTCAGGCGCTACGACAAGGTATATGCGGCGGGTGGAGCGGCAAACGCGATTTTCCCGATCAAGCTCGCGGTATTGCGGACTGTGACGAAGGCGGTCTTTGCCGACATAGCAAAAGCTTAACGCGGTCCTGCGTTTATTGACCGGCTTCGACGTTCAGCGTTGTTAGATAATATAGTGTGCCGATCACGTCGCCGCTAACATAGCTCAAGGTCAGTTCATTGCCGGTGATCGTCTCCACAAAGCCGAGCAAAAGCGGATAGCTGCCGGTCTCGATATTGCAGGGAACCTCCAGCACAGAGTGATCGCGATAATACTTGTTCGCTACCCAGTCGCTGGTGAATACATTGGCAGGTACGGAGGGAGTTCTTGCTAGCTGGCCGTCTCCATCGTCATCGGCCAAAATGATATTGAGCGTATACGGCGTACTGTCTTCGGCTTCAAGTTGCCACCAACTCTCCACTGTGACCTCGTTGCAAGGCTGGACATCAACTGAATCCAACAGCGACCAATCGAAGAGTTGCATGCTGTCGCCGGCGACGAGCAGGGGTTCCTCCCTTCCCGGGGCGCGTATGTACTCACTCAATTCATAAGTTGTATGATATGGCTCGTCCCAGCGGGTCGTTTGAACAAAGGCGTAGTTTCGATTAAGCCAGTCCTGAATGTTTTTCCCCCAACGATTGCCGCCGCCTTGACGCAGGAGCCATAACTGACTGTGGCTGTGCTTGGGATCGAAATTTAGGGGATCGAAACTTGTGTAGGTATTGGCCAGGCGATCGGGATACGTGGGCGGATGCGCGCTATCATTGGATCCGACCACGTGGAACATGCGCTCCTTGGACATCTGATCCGGCGTGAAGTCCATCAGGAAATAGGCCGCGGGACTTAGCCAGCGCCAAGCCCAGTCGAACTCGGTGATTAGTATGCTGTCATTCTCGTAACGCTGAGCCATAGCGGCGACGATTTCGCGATAGGGTCCGTTGCTGGGTTGGATGAATATATTTTGCGGCGCCATCACGTAGAGCAATAGCATCATGATGCCGCCCGCCTGGACGGGCAATGCACGCAAACCCAAAGCCATCAGGAGCGCAATCAGCATGACAACAGATTGCAAGCCTCGCGCATTCAGGCTGCTGTAAACCGTATTTGCCAAACCAGCCGCGAGAAGCGTAGCGAGCAGCAACACTAATGGGAAAAACAGATTCCAATGTGCTCGCCAACGCAGTGGGCTGAAGGCGTCGCTTGTTAAACCGCGCCGCCGCAGCAGTCGTGGCGCGAACAGCGCAAGCAAGAGCAGAAAACCAAAAACGATCTCGGGACGGAAGTGCAGGTGCTGGTATAGCTCATCCGGGAGATCAACATAGTACCCGCCGGAGAAGGGGCCCAGCATGACGCCGAGCAAGGGAATGATCCAGGCGGTAAACGAGAGGGCTATGAATACCCACATCAACAATGAATTCAGATACACTCGGCGCCGCGCGCGGTGAAATATCAGGAGAAACACCGCATGTGCCGCGGATATGTAGAAGGCGAAAAAATGTGTATAGATCGCCGCCATACCAAGGACCACGTACAGGATCATCACCGTCGAGCTTGGTTTGACGAGCCAGCGATAGAATGCCAGGTGCAAGGCGGTAGTCAGGGCGACCAGCATGGCATAGGGGCGAAACTCGTACATGCCGTTGGCTGCGAAGCCATAGACACCCAGCAATGCCACCGCATATAGTGCGGCTCTGCGATCGATTAGTTGTCTTCCCAGTAGGAAAACCAGGGCATACGTTAGCAGGTTGAGTAATTGCGACGACCAGCGAGTGATCGCTTCGGCTACCCCGAATGTATCCACCCAAAAGTCGGCGAAAAGACGCCAGCCGGGCGGATGCACATCGCCCGCCATCCAGCGCACGATCTCCGGCGGCGATTTGATCAATGCCGCATGAATCGAGTTTATCTCGTCTTCGCGATAGTTGCGTCCCGCGTACACTTGTGTGTGCAGGACCGTGATCAGCAGCATCAGGAGCGCAATTGCCAGAGTGCTCGCGGCTGCCGCAACCCTTTCATTCGTCATGAACGTGGCGCCTGTTGATTCTGGGCTGGATATGCCATTAGTCTAGCACTCTTGCGGCGGGCCTGCCATTTGGTCTCGCCATTGTCAGCAGGTCGAGCTTGTCTTGCAGATCTCGCAGCAAGTCGAGCAAGCGGCGTTGCCAGATATCATGTTCAGCGGGGAACCGCACATCCGTGCGGGTAACATCGACTTCGGAGCCAAGCGCCAATGACAATAGGCTCCGGTTGATCTTGGCTAGATAGGGAAGTCTGATTTGAACATCGCCGCGCGGCATGCTGACATGCGTTGCGTGAATCGTTTGCGCCAGCGCCTTGACTTCGATTTGATACATCAGACCCTCGACTGCAACCGGCAACTGACCGAAGCGATCTATCAATTCCTTCCTCATCGCTTCTACATCCTCTACGCTTTGGATATTGCCGATGCGACGATAGAGTTGCAAGCGCAGCGCCATCTCGGGTATCCAATCGGTCGGGATGTACGCGGGCAAAGGCAAGTCGATCACTATACGTTCACGGGAAGAGGCGGAACCCGATTCCGCGCCATCATCCGGACCGCGCTTCTGGTCTTGAACTGCCTGTTTAAGCATATCAGTGTAAAGATGTAGTCCGACGCTTTCTATATTTCCCGATTGCCGCGTACTGAGAATATCGCCGCTGCCGCGCAGCTCCAGATCTCTTATGGCGACCTGAAAACCCGCGCCAAGTTTGGTGTTTTCAGAGAGCGTTTCCAGCCGCTCGCGCGCTTCTTGCGTGAGCGAACCCGGCGCGTGGAAGAAGTAGGCATACGCTTGTTGCGCCGAGCGCCCGACACGGCCGCGCAGTTGATATAGCTGCGCCATGCCAAAGTGATCGGCACGATCGACGATTAAGGTATTGACCCGGGGCATGTCGATGCCGTTTTCGATGATCGAGGTCGAGATCAAAATATCGTATTCCCCGCGCGAGAAGCCTGCCATCACGTTTTCCAAGGCGCGCGGCGGCATCTGTCCATGTGCGACGGCGAGGGTCGCTTCCGGCACAATGCGTTCGATCCTGTTGCGAATGATGTGAATAGAATTGACGCGATTATGCACGACAAAAACCTGGCCGCCCCGTTCCAATTCGCGCATGATGGCCAGGCGCGTCAACTTGTCGTCCCATGATCCTACTTGCGTGATAACCGGCAGACGTTCTTCGGGCGCGGTTTGAATCATACTGATGTCGCGAATCCCGCTCAGACTGAGATAAAGCGTACGCGGTATCGGCGTCGCGGTGAGCGTCAAAATGTCAATCTGGGCGCGCAGCTTTTTGAAATGCTCTTTATGTTTGACGCCAAATCGCTGCTCTTCGTCGATGATCATCAGACCAAGTTCCTTGAATTCGATATCCGCGGAAAGCAGACGGTGGGTCCCAATGACGATGTCCACTTCTCCGCTGGCGATTTGACTCACGATGTCATTTTGTTGAGCTTTGCTTCGGAATCGCGACAGCATCTCGACCTTGACCGGGAAGGCGGCCAAGCGCGATTTGACGTTATCGTAGTGCTGTTGCGCGAGTACTGTGGTTGGAACGAGCAGGGCCACTTGCACGCCGTCTTGTACAGCCTTGAAGGCGGCGCGCAAGGCGACTTCGGTTTTGCCGAAACCGACGTCGCCGCAGATCAGGCGGTCCATGGGAGTGCCGCTCTGCATATCCGACTTGACTTCTTGAATAACGCGCACTTGATCTTCGGTCTCGACAAAGGCGAAGTTGGCTTCCATCTCGTGTTGCCAGGCGCTGTCAGCGCTGAAGGCATACCCATGGGCGCGGGCGCGTTCGCGGTAGATTGCCAGCAACTCTTTCGCCTCCTCCTGGGCATTGCGGCGCGCCTTTTCTCTCACTTTCAGCCATTGCTCGGGCTTGCCAAGCTTGTTGAGCTTGGGCGGCGTCTCGTCCGCGCCCACATAACGAGAGAGGCGATCTGCCTGGTGGATGGGCACATACAAGGTATCTGTGCCGTGATATTCGACCAGCAGGAACTCGCGCTCTGTGGTATTGACCGTGCGATGTCGCATACCCATGAACTTGCCGATGCCATAATCGACATGAACGACGTGCGTGCCTTCCGACCAGTCCATGTAGGCGGTCTCCGGCGTCTTGCTGCTTCGTCGAGCGGTTGTCTCGCGCCGGCGCCTTGTCTCGGGCCGCGTCCAGCCGAAGATTTCGGCATCTGTCACGCAGTGAAGCGCGCCGGCGTCGCTTTGCAGCGACCAACCTTCCGCCATAGAACCGCGAACAAAATGCAATGCGCCCGCCTCGGGAGGTTCGGAGATCGACTGCGATTTCGGTATGAATGCGGACGCATCTTGCTCGTACCAGAGGTTTTCCAGGCGTTCAACCTGCTCAGTGACGATCACAACCCGGTCGCCACGGTTGCGGTACTGTCGCGCTTGGTTCAGCATGCTTCGCAACTGGCCGCCAAATCGTTGGCCAGGTTGAAACAGGCGCGCTTCCCCGTCAACTTGAAAATTGGACAGATCAATGCTGGGCCGAGATGAAATCTGCCGCTGTATGCTGTCCCAAGTCAGATACGGTTTAGGATGATTCGCGTCGATTTGATACGAATTAAGGGCGTCGGCGCGGTTCGCTTCCGCGCGAGACACAAGCTCGTCGACGGCTGCCTCCATTGCATCCGCGTCTTCTATGAGGATCAGACTGTTTTCGGGAAGGTAATCCAGCAGACAGGCCGATTGCTCATAGGCATAGGGCAAGTAGTATTCAAGCAATGGAAAGGTCATGCCTTCTTTCATTGAATCAATATCGGAGTGAATGCTGGAGCGTTCCGCATCCTCATTTGAAACAGACTGGGTCGATTGAGCCAGGATTTCTCCAACTG
This sequence comes from Anaerolineae bacterium, assembly GCA_034420635.1. Taxonomy (GTDB): domain Bacteria; phylum Chloroflexota; class Anaerolineae; order Aggregatilineales; family Phototrophicaceae; genus UBA6055. Next base: position 12,938 of record DAOULD010000142.1, read on the forward strand.
ACGCCATCAAGCGGGGCAATGCCTCTCTGGCAGGCACGATAGCTGTTGAGCGCAGCCGCCTGATGCTGCGCTGATCGTTGGGGTCGAATAGACGCAAGCTTTCGATTTCATCGTCGAAAAACTCAATCCGCAGGGGATACTCTTCCGCCAAAGGAAAGATATCCAGGATGCCTCCCCGCCGACTGAAACTGCCCTGTTCGATGACAATCGTAGCCGGCTCGTAGCCCATGCCCGTCCAAGATCGAATCAAGGCATCGAAATTGTGCCGCTCGCCAACCGCTAGCTTCTGAGTCTCTTTGGTGAATACGTCGGGGGGCATGGTAACTTGCATCAACGCGCGCGCCGACGCTACGATGATCGGATGCTGGGCGGAGCGATCGCGTTGCAGGGCGCTCAAAGTCTCGACGCGGTTACGGATTACCGGCGCGTCCCAAGGCGCGCGGTCGTAAAAGAGGGCGGAGGGTTCTGCGAATCGATGCAGGCGCTCTGGCGCGTCGATCCACACTGGCAACTGCTCGCTAACGTTGTAGGCGCGGCGCACTTCCGGCGTCAGATAGACCAGCGGACCGTCCCAGTCGGCAGCCAATGCCGCCAAAACAAAGGGACGCGCCGAACGCACCACGTTGAGCGGCGCGCTTGCGGGGGCGCTCGCAACGTCTTGCAAAAGCGATTGATAGGGCCGGCTTTCACGCAGAATATCCAGCAAACCGGCGAGATAAATCGACATGCCTGACCTTGTTTTTTGTTGTCGTTATTTTGTTGTCGCGAGAACGGAATGCCGCAGTATATCAGAGACTTGTCCGGCAGGCTAGATTTCGTCGCCCGTGATTTGGGTGAGCCGACTTGAATCGGCTAGCCGGTTAATCCACCAGCGCTTGATACACAAGCGCCCTGAAGTCGGCCTGGAAGGGCAGCAGGTTGTCCATCAGTTGAGTCATGATGATGCCTACGATCCGCTCCTGCGGATCGACCCAGAAATTGGTGGCGGCGGCGCCGCTCCAGCCAAACGCGCCCGTCGAGTTGAGGACGCCCGTTTGCGCCGGGTCGAGGATCACGTCAAAGCCTAGGCCAAATCCCCTGCCGCCGATTGTGCTCAAGCCGATAGCGATGGGCAGGAGTTCCTGCGGCAAATGGTTCAGCGTCATGTACTCCAGGGTCTTCCGTCCCAGTATCCTTACGTCCTTCGATTGCCCGCGGTTCAGCAAGATCCTGGCAAACTGCCAGTAATCGCCGATGGTCGAGACCAAGCCACCCCCGCCCGAAGGCGAGTTCGCGGGTTTGCTGTAATCGTGCGCGGGGATGTTCGGCCCGCCTTCATATTCGCGGAAGCCGCCATCGGAGGGCCGATGTTGATACAGTTTGGCAAAGCGCTCAAGCTTGTCCGCTGGAACGTGAAATCCCGTATCGACCATGCCGAGCGGATCGAAGATCTCTTGCTGCAAGAAATCTTCAAAGGGCATATCCGCCAGCACCTGCGCCAGATAGCCGCAGACGTCCGTGGCGATGCTGTAATTCCAGGCTGCGCCGGGTTGGTGACGCAGTGGAAGATCTGCCATGCCGAGGACTTTTTCTTCCAAACTAGCTGTCTCGCTGCGGAAGATCGAATCACGGTACATATCGTCGATCGGCGTGTCGTAGAAGAAACCATAACTCAAACCAGCCGTATGCGTCAGCAAGTGGTGAATGGTCATGGGCGGATCTTGCTCGACCAGTTCTTTGCCCAGGAAGCCGTAGCCGCTCAAAACCCGCGTCTTGGCGAAGGCCGGGATATACTTGCTTACCGGATCAATCAGCTGAAACTTGCCACGTTCGTAAAGCATCATCAAAGCGACCGACGTGATGGGTTTGGTCATGCTGTAGATTCGAAAGATGGTATCAAGCTCCATCGGCAGCGTTTCTTCGCTATCGCGATGACCGATGGCCCCGAGATGGACAATTTCCCCGTGCCGGGCGACAAGCGTAACGAACCCGGCGACATTGCCCTTTTCAACGTACTCGCTCAGTTTGTGATTGATATTCCCGAGTCGGCCTGATGACATGCCGACACTTTCCGCTTCAGCTATCCGCATAGCGCCCCCTTGATTTTCTGCTGATGACATCGATTCTCGCACAGACAATTGTCATATTCTTCATCGGTTCGCCGTTGCAGTATCAGCGAGGGCTTTCTGCGTTTCCAGCGCCTTGGGGTGTTGCGGATTGATCGCCAAGGCTTCTGCTACCGCCGCCCGTGCTGCCGCGAAATTATTCTCCCCCTGGAAATAGTCAGCTATGATCAACATGCGGCTGACGGCTTTCTTCTTGTTGTCGTGTTTGAGATACCAGACCGCGATTTCGCGTTGCAAGTCAATCAAACCGGGATTGATGGTTGCTGCCTTAACTTTTTCGGCGATGGCAAGCCGCTCTGACCCTTCGGCTTCAAGCAGCCTCGCCAAGAAGAGATGATTGTCCACGGCTTCGTCGAGCATTCCGAGTTTCTTTTGCAGCGAGATGAGTTTGGACAAGGGCTTGGGATCATGAGGCGCGAGTTCGTGGGCGCGGCGCGCAATATCGAGTTGTTCCTCCAGATCGACCGTTTGCGCGCGCGGTTTGGCGCCGACGCCATTGTGGGCCGACATAGCTTTATCAATGCCATCTTGCAGCCAGGTCTCAATCGCATCTGCCGCCCGTACCGTCAACTCGCGCGCAAGGATGAGATCGTCCCCCTTTAGCGTCTGCAATACGTAGTCCACCGGATCCATTTTACCGGGCGGCCTGCCAATGCCGAAGCGCAAGCGAGCGAAGTCCTTGCTTCCCAAATGCTGCACAATACTGCGCAAGCCGTTTTGCCCGCCGTGCCCCCCCGCTTGTCGCAGTCTCAGCGCGCCAAAGGGCGTGTCGAGATCATCGTGAACGACCATGAGACTTCCGATGGGAATCTTGTAGTATTCTAGAAGCGCTCGAACTGCCTCGCCGCTGCGGTTCATAAAAGTCAACGGCTTGACCAGCTTTACCCTTTTGCCGCGGATATTGGCGCTCCAGGTCTGCGCGCGCTTTTCGCTCCTGCCTTTGCCAAGGTCATATCGGCGGATCAACTCGTCGATCACCCACCAGCCTATGTTGTGGCGCGTGTTGTCGTATTTGGGTCCTGGATTGCCAAGCCCAACAATCAAATGAAGCTCGGACATTCTACCCTCGTCAGGTGACATGCGTCGCTATGTTAGCAGAGCGGGGCTTGCCTTGTCCATTGAATCGAGATGATCGACCCTAGCCGGTTCAGGCGGCTAGGGTTTTGATTGAATTCCAGCGAGCTAGAGCGGGCTGTCATCGACATAGCGAGGATAGGTCGACTTGGCCGCCTCAGCCAGGCGCAGGTCAAGGTCAAGCGTGACAAAGGGCTGGTCCGGGCTTGTCACGGCCAGAACTGCGCCGTCAGGATCACAGATCCAGCCAGCGCCGCCCAACTCGATATGACCGGCGCGACCAGAGTGGTTGGACGAGAGACAAAAGGCGCCCGACACGACGGCTGCGGTCCGTCCGCCGGCCAGCCACTTCTCGTTCGTGCCCAGCGGCGTACTGCGCGGATTGAGCAAAAGGTGAATCCCTTGTCGGCTGTATTCCCGCGCGTGCTGCATGAACCAGATCTCGGTACAAATCATGATTCCGGCGCATGTACCGCCGACAGACGCGCATTGAAAGTCGGCGGTCGCGCGATCGTACCAGTTGGCTTCCCAGTATCCGTCGTCGTTGGGCAGGTAGGTCTTCTGGCGATCCCAGCGCAGCCCGGTGCTCCGGGTCCAGATATACGCGACATTGAGTTTCTTTTCTCCAAGCGCCCGCGGCGCGGTGCCGACAATTGCGTCCGCCCCCAACTCCGGCAAGCGGCGCAACCACTGGCTGTGTGAATCTACTACGTCTCGCCAACGGGCCTCATCGGGCCAAGGCGTCGTGCAAAACCAGGGAGCAAAACACATCTCCGGCAACAAGACCAACTGACTGGCGGTCTGCCGGACATGATGTCGCAAAGCCTCCCATTGGCTTTCCAGATGACTGGGATCAATTTCTGTGATGGTCGCTCTCATAGGGGTGCGCTCGTGAACATCTTTCGGTCGCTAAAGGCGCTTGCCACCGAGTGACCGGCGGCAAGCGGAGCCTCTATGCCAGTTGGCGCTGTTGACTAAATTGCGTTTCGTAGAGCCGGGCATAGAGCCCATCCCGGGCGATGAGTTCGCTATGAGTGCCGCCTTCGACGATGCGGCCGCGATCCAGCACCAGAATCTGATCGGCAGCGAGTATGGTGCTGAGGCGATGCGCGATGACGATACTGGTGCGGCCCGCCATGATGTGGCTCAACGCGTCTTGAATCAAGGCTTCCGATTGGCTGTCGAGATGGCTGGTCGCTTCGTCCAAAACCAGAATGCGCGGATCTTTTAGTACCACGCGGGCAATGGCAATGCGCTGTTTTTCGCCCCCGCTGAGCCGGTATCCACGCTCGCCGACGATCGCGTCATAGCCCTCGCCTAATCCCATAATGAAATCATGGATATGGGCAACTTCGGCCGCGGCTTCGACTTCAGCTTGAGTGGCTTCCGGCTTGGCATAGAGCAGATTGGTGCGGATGGTGTCGTGAAAGAGATAGGTCTCCTGCGTGACCATGCCGATGTTCTGCGCCATGGTATTCAGGCTCAAGTCACGCAGGTCGCGGCCGTCGATCAATATCCTGCCTTTGGAAGGATCATACAAGCGCGGTATCAGGTAGGTCATCGTGGTCTTGCCCGCGCCGCTGGGTCCCACCAGCGCAACCAATTGCCCGGGCGAAATACGGAAGGAGATGTCTTCCAGAGCCAGCTCCCTGGCTTGGTGGACTTTTGCGGTTCCGCTGTGGCCGTTGCCGCGCTTCGCAGGATCGCCAGATCGCGTAGCGGCGATGCTGTCCATCTTGCCAATACGTTCCACATCGGAGAGCAGATTGTCTTCGTCTATTGTGTAGCGGAAGGACACGCGCTCGAATTCCAGCTCGCCCTTGACGTTGTGCAGATGAACCGCGTTGGGCTTTTCCGCGATTTCAAGCGGCAAGTCGATGATCTCGAAGACCCGCTCAAAGCTGACAATTGACTGCGCGAAGTCTACCGGGGCATTGGTCAGCGCTTGCAGTGGTGTATAAAGTTGCGTGAGATAGGCGCCAAATGCGACTATGGTGCCGACAGTAAAGGCGTCCTGAATTACCAGAACGCCGCCCACCCAGTATACGATTGCCGTGCCGATCACGCTCACGAGTCCGATCATCACGAAAAACTGACTGCCGAGCACGGCGCGCTCAATGCCAGCATCACGGACGTCGGCAGCGCGTCGTTCAAAGTGTTGAACTTCGGTATCAATACGGCCGAAAAGCTTCACCAGCAGAGCGCCGCTGATATTGAGCGTTTCGTTCATCATGGCGTTCATTTGCGCGTTGTAAGCCATTTGTTCGCGGGCAATTGCCCGCAGTCTTTTGCCCAATCTCCTTGCAATCAGGATGAAGAAAGGAAGCACCAGCACGCCTAGAATGGTCAGTCGCCATTCCAATGCCAGCATCATGACCAAGGTTGCGACAACTGTGATCACGTTAGTGACAATAGACACGATGGTATTGCTGATGGCGTTTTGGGCGCCGACGACATCATTGTTTAGCCGGCTCATCAATTCGCCTGTCCTGGTATTGGTGAAGAAACGCAGCGACATCTGTTGCAAATGGTGATACAGGGCGACGCGCAGGTCGTAGATCACGCCTTCGCCGATCGAGACGTTTAACTTGCGCTGTATGATTCGGATGCCGCCGCTGAGAACCGGGATCAGGACCAATCCCAGCGCCAGCAGATGCAGGTGATCCAGGTCCTTATTGGCCAGCGCCGTATCTATGATCTCGCGAAAGATGAGGGGATTCAGCAAGCCCAAAAATGTCGTGAGCAGTATCGTGCCGAGCATGCCGATTATGTGCAGCCGATAGGGCTGGGCATAAGCCAGCACGCGCAGGAGCAGGCGCCGGGAGACGTTCGGCCTGGCCGCCTCGAAGCTGTGCATGTAGCGAAACCATCCGCCGCCTTTCATCATCATCGAATCGTCCTGTCAGCCGGTTTGTACTTAATTTATCGCATAAACGTCGGTCGAGGCTACTGTCAATACGATTGGGTAGACCGATCATATGGCTAGTGTGAACTGGCATCCCCGATCCGCTCGACCGTCGCCAAGAGCCTCTCGGCGCGTAACCAGCGAGAAGAACCCAGGAATGTCGCGCTCACGAAAAAAGCAATCTGGCTTCTCGTCGCATGAGCGACCCGGTTTATCAAATAAGATGACAATTTGAATACGAGCGACGGCAAGGTATTGAAGCGCGCCTAACGATCCAGAGACAAACCTCTGATTATCGCTCTCGCATCGGAAAGATTCGGCGCGAAGAGTATTTCACGGCCTTCAACGGCATTATTGAAGGTCTTGTGGATGGTTTGATAAATGGTCTTTATCGCCCCGTTAGCGCCCACCACCACGCGCGCGCCTTCGTTCGGGCGCGCCTCTCCCGAAGCCAGCAATGTCTTGGCGGCGCTAAAGACATCCTTCGGTATTGCGGTGCCTTCGAGATCTATGATGAGATCGACAAAGTGACTGACGCTGCCAATTAGCGAGTCCGCCCGCTGTACCGCTTCCTCAAGTTCCTCCCAGGACCATTCCGACTCGAATTCCAGAAGGACGATTGTCTTTTTCTTGTTATCCCAACGTGTCACAATTGCCATGTTGCCAGTCCCGTATCTTGCTCCAGGATATATAATTCAATTACGGAAGTCGTTCCCGGACGTTGCCCGGAAAACCAATAATAACATATCACAGTTTGTGGCTTGAAGACAATCGCGCAACTCTGTTTATGCAAACCGCGTCGCTCATGCGACGAGAAGGCTTGTTGTTTCGTGAGCGCGACAGCACGATTCGCCGATTGCGCGCCGAGAGGCTCTGTAGCGCAGCTAATTCTCGACGATCTCAAATGGCAACAGGGGAGATAGCGCGCTACCTTCCAGGCTTATTTGAACTGCCCACCGGCCTGCCGTGAAGGTTGTATCGGTCTGGTCAATGAAAAACCATATACAATTATCGTCTATCAAATGCTCCGTTCGAAAACTGTGGGACACGACCTCTTGATCCCGGTGTCGCCAGCTTGAAGATAGCGTGGCGCCCGCGGGGATGTCGTACGCTCTGGCCACGACATAGATCTCGGTAGAATCCGGCGTGAACAGCGGGTTAATGTCTACTGGGCAGTCCTCGCTGTTGACGCCGGAAGACAACACGAGATTATCCAGACGCGGGTGCAAGTCCGGGGGCGCCGCAACTCCCGCTGGACGGGTTGCCGTATGCGCCGCCGAGAGCGCGTCATTCGGATCAATCGCTGGGCTCGCGCCACCGACAGCAGCCGCTTCTTCGCGCGATTCGACGGCAACAACCTGCGGCTGGTCCCCCAATTGACGCAGGTTGGCGTCGATGAAATCGCTGTCTGTGCCTAATGCAGACAAATTGGAACGCAAGAACGCGCCTGACTGTTCAATTTGCGCCACTCGCGTGCCAGCAAAATCCAGTGTGATTTGTAGTCTCGCTCTGGCAACTGTTGCTGTGGCGCGCAACCGGTCCAATTGAGTCGCGGCGGCTTCGTGTTCAGCCGTGGCAGTCAAAGGCAGGTCCGATGTCCGGCATGCGACCAGCGCTGAACTCGTGAACAAAAGGAGAACGATCGCGAGAGGCAACTTGGGAGCCAGCGCAATCCACCGAAGTCTCTTCCTTTCCATAGTCCGGCAGATTATACCCAAGAAAAGCAAAACCGCCCCAAACAGGTTGAGACGGTCCCAAGAGTGGAAGCGCCGGGGACCTGCCCCCCGGGTCCGCTGGTTTCGAATCTCGCACTTCTACAAGCTTAGCCCTTTGCGCAGCTTCGCGCCGTGCATTCCCAAAGGGCTCGGTTCACACTGCGCTAGCCGATGGGTCTTGGCGTCGTCTTATCGGCGTCAACGACGGGCACCCTCACTTTTTATGACACTCGCTGCAAATCGCGAAGGGAGACGATTCTGCAGGAGCGGTAGAGGACTTCGTTGCCTCTACACCCTACTTGCAGCAGCCTAAGCTACGGCAGGAAGGGCGTTAAAGTTTGGTTTTGCACCTATGTGCGTTGCCAGTTTAACGTGTCTTGGCGCCACGGCTTGCCGTGCGGCTTCAACCACCAACGTCGAATCTGATTCGCTCCCGTGATGGCTGACGGCGCTGCCCGTCCCTTCGCGAACCGCGCCATCGCTTAAATTCATACTAGCATAGTTCAGGCGTTTTGTGAAGCGCCTCAGTTTTTTTCTCGCACTGCCTTTGCCAAGGTCTCATTGTGTCTGCTGGTGTATCAATTTCGCTTGGAATAGAAAATGACGCAATCAAGCCGTCGCCACCGAGGAAATCTTTTGCCGAGGTGGCGACTATTTGGTCGCGGTATAGAACATAGCGCCTGGATTCGCATGGCTAAATGGCGCTACCGAGATTTGATGCAGGGACGCAAGCATTTCAACCGACTTCGATACACTACCTCATCGTGTCTTGCGAACCTGCCATATTTCGCTGAATCAGGTATCATAAAGCAATTAGGCGTGAGGACAATGAAAGGCGCAATCCGTGGCCGTTGATGTCTTGATCGTTGGCGCAGGATTATCGGGCTTGATGGCTGCGCAGAGCTTAAGCGAGCGTGGCTATACCGCTCGACTTGTCGAGCGGGGGCGCAGTGTCGGCGGACGCCTGGCCACCCGCCGGGTCGGTGAGGATGGCGCGGCCGATCATGGCGCTCAGTTCTTCACGGTGCGGTCGGAAACCTTTCAGGGATTCGTTGATCAGTGGCTTCAACAAGACTTGGTATATGTCTGGGGTACAGGTTGGTCGGATGGCAGCGTCAAGCGCACGTTCGGCGATGGGCATCCGCGCTACGTCGTACGCGGCGGCATGAACAGGCTGGCGAAATACCTGGCGCATGATCATGATATCGCCCTTAATCGATTGGTTACACAGATTCAGATGCAGGAGAACAGTTGGTCATTAGTTGATAGCGATGGCGAGCGATATGATGGGCGCTCTCTGCTTTTGACGCCGCCCATGCCAGAGACCCTGGAGTTGCTCTCGTCAAGCGGGGTTCCGCTGCAGGCGGGCGATTACAATGAACTCCACCGCATTCGATTCGGTCCTTGCCTTTGTGGCATACACGAGATCGCGGGCGAGGTGGAATTGCCCGAGCCGGGCGCTCTGCAAAACTTCCAGAGCGAAGTCTATTGGGTGGCCGACAATCACGCCAAGGGAATTTCGGACAGAGCAGTTGTCACCAGCCACGCCAACGCCAAATTCAGCCGACAAAACTGGGACGCTTCGGAAGCGGATATCGTCCGTGAGTTGGAAGCCGCCGTGCTGCCCTATCTAAAAGGCAGTGCGAGGATCGTGAGCACTCAACTCAAGAAATGGCGATATTCCGTCCCACTGACCACGTATCCGGAGGAGTTCTTGCTTGCGCGTGGATTGCCGCGCCTGGCCTTTGCCGGCGACGCATTTGGCGGGCGGGGCCGCGTCGAGGGCGCGTTCCTGTCCGGTATCGCTGCTGGCAATGCACTGTCAGACGCGCTTTCCAATGCTTAGATGGGCAGCCTCGAATCCAACGCCGCTCATTGCGATTCTGGCCTTCATGCAAGAGACTGGTTAAGCAATCAAATCGATGTTAGATTGATTGCGCAAATCACAGTCTGGAGAAACCGGGTATGGCAACGACAAGAACGGACGAGATGGCAGGTCCACATTTCAAACTAAGCGAAGAGCAAGAGATGTTGGTGCGCATGACGCGCGATTTCGTCGCCGACAACATCATTCCCGTGGCGGCCGAATATGACGAAAAGGCCAAGTTTCCCGAGGAGATTTTTCATAAAGCGCGAGAACTGGGAATCGTCAACATGCTTGTGCCCGAAGAGTTTGGCGGCGTGGGGGCATCGGCTTTTGAAGAGGTTCTGGTATCGGAAGAATTCGGCTACGGCTGCACCGGAATCAGTTCGAGTCTCGGTGTCAACTCGCTGGCCGCGCTGCCGATCCTGATTGCTGGCAGCGCGGAGCAGAAGGCCTATTGGCTGGGTGAAAGGGTGATCGACCAGGGTCAGTTTCTTTCCTACGGCGTGACCGAAGCCAACGCCGGGTCCAACGTTGCCGGCATCCTGACGCGCGCCGACAAGCGCGGGTCGAGTTATTTGATCAACGGCAGCAAAACCTTCATTACAAACGCCAGCCATGCTCACTTCTATACCATTTTCGCAAAAACCGACCTGGAAGCCGGGCATCGCGGTATGACCTGTTTCATCGTTGACCGCGAGACGCCCGGTGTTAGCGTCGGCAAGAAGTTCGACAAGTTGGGTCAACGCGCCTCGGATACGGCCGAGATTGTATTTGACAATGTCGAAGTACCGGAAGACAACATCGTGGGCCAGGTTGGTCAAGGCTTTTATATCGCCATGAAGGTATTCGACTACAGCCGTCCCGGCGTCGCGGCCGCCGCCGTGGGCTTACAGCGCCGCGCCATGGAAGAAAGCATCAGATATGCCAGGGAACGCGAAGCATTTGGCCTGCCGATTTATCAGCATCAAGCGGTTGGGCACAAGATTGCTGACATGGCGATCAATTACGAAGCGGCGCGATTGTTGGCTTGGCAAGCTGCCTGGCAAGTTGACCAGGGGATTTTCAACCCGCGCGTGCCGGCTTACGCCAAAGCTTTTGCGGCGGACATGGCGACAAAGGCTGCGGTGGACGCGGTACAAGTCTTCGGCGGCTATGGATACATGAAAGAGTATCCGGTCGAGAAGCTGTTGCGGGATGTCAAGATATTTCAGATCTATGAAGGCACCAGCGAGATCCAGCGCAATATCATCGTGCGCGAACTCTTTCGTGGAGAGTAAGGGTCAGAGTCTGTCAAATCAAGTTCAAAATCGGTTCCATAAATTGCCTTGACAGGCGATTTCATTGTTGATAACATGCCTGATTGCACTGGCAGCCGGAAACCTCCGCTCATGGAGGCGCTGTGGGCTGAATCGAGCAGATATGACGAAAGTGCTTTGCGAAGGCGGAGCGTCTCGTCATGAAGGAAGAGCGATCGGGCGTCCATAATTGTGCGCCTGTTTCTGTGTCGAAGACACAGAGCAATAAAACAAGAGATACGGAGTCAACTATGCCGACCATCAATCAGTTGGTTCGCAAGGGACGCAAATCGAAGGGTAAGAAAAACAAAGCGCCGGCGTTGCAATATACGTTCAATGCGCTGGATCAGCGGCGCTCTCGCCAGAAAAAGGGCGCCCCGCAGAAGCGCGGCGTCTGCACTCAAGTCAAGACGATGACGCCCAAAAAACCCAACTCGGCGCTGCGAAAAGTTGCGCGCGTGCGCTTGACGAATGGCATAGAAGTCACCGCGTACATCGGCGGCGAAGGCCATAATCTGCAGGAGCACAGCGTGGTGCTGGTACGCGGCGGCCGTGTGAAGGATCTTCCCGGTGTGCGCTACCACATCGTCCGCGGCACGCTTGATACCAGCGGCGTGGATGGGCGTGAGCAGGGTCGTAGCAAATACGGCACCAAGCGTAGCGGTTAGTCAGGGAGAACAAGGAATGCCGAGAAGAAACCGACCGCCCAGGCGCGTCCCCCCGAATGATGTGAAGTATGACAATCTTCATGTTGCTATGTTCATCAATCGTATGATGCGCGGCGGCAAGAAGAGCTTGGCGACGCGCATCATGTACCAGGCGATGGAGTCGATGGGCGAACGTACCAAGAAGGACCCCGTAGAGGTTTTCGAAACCGCGATTCGCAACGTTGCGCCGGCAGTCGAAGTCAAGCCGAAACGCGTTGGCGGTTCTACCTATCAGGTGCCGATCGATGTATCGCACGAGCGCGGCATAACCTTGGCAATGCGTTGGCTGATCCAGTTCGCGCGCGACCGTAGCGGACGCAGCATGGCGGAAAAGCTCGCGAACGAGTTGCTCGACGCCTATAACGGGCAGGGCAACGCGATTCGCAAGAAAGACGAAACGCATCGTATGGCGGAAGCCAATCGCGCATTCGCGCATTTCCGTTAAGTTGAAGGGGAAAACGTCCTTTCTGTATAGAAGGGGCATTGGATGGAACATGGCAGACAAGCAATCCGGTTTTGATCTCAACAAAGTACGCAATATCGGTATCATCGCGCATATCGATGCGGGCAAAACCACCGTTACGGAACGCGTACTGTATTACACCGGCATGGTGCACAAGATCGGCGAGACGCACGAGGGCTCGGCGACCACCGATTATATGGAACAGGAACGGGAACGCGGCATTACCATCACCTCGGCTGCTGTGACCGCGAGTTGGGACGATCATCAGATCAATATCATTGATACGCCCGGTCACGTTGATTTCACCGCCGAGGTGCAGCGCAGTCTTCGCGTGCTTGACGGCGGCATTACCGTTTTTGATAGCGTCGCGGGCGTCGAACCGCAGTCGGAGACAGTTTGGCGACAGGCATCGGAATACAGTGTGCCGCGCCTCTGTTTCGTCAATAAGATGGATCGTATTGGCGCCGATTTTGATCGCTGTGTAAACATGATGGTTGACCGGCTGAAGGCGAATCCGGTGGTGATTCAAGTTCCTTACGGCAGTGGAGAGAACTTTGAAGGCATCATTGATCTGATCAAAATGGAGTTGATTACCTACGGCAACGACGAAGGCACGGATATCAACTATCATCCGATTCCCGAGAGTCACCGGGAAATGGCCGAGACCCGCCGCGAGGACATGATCGAGAAGATCGTCGAAAACGACGAATACTTGACGATGAAGTTCCTCGAAGAAGAAGAGATTAGCGACGAGGAAATCGTCGGGGCGCTCCGCGCCGGTACGATCGCAAGTCAATTGCATCCGGTCATGTGCGGCGCGGCTTTGAAAAACAAAGGCGTGCAAGCGCTATTGAATATGGTTGTGACGCTGTTGCCGTCGCCGCTGGATATCCCGCCGGTGAGCGGCGAACACCCCAAAGACGGCAGGGCGCTGCTGCGCAGCGCGGACGATGACGAGCCGCTTGCCGCCCTGGTGTTCAAGATCGTGTCGGATCAATACGGCCGACTGGCTTTCACTCGCGTCTATTCGGGCATCTTAAAGGCGGGAGCCCAGGTGACGAACACCGCCAATGGCAAACGGGAGCGTATCGGACGCATAGTACGCATGTTTGCCGACCGGCGCGAAGACGTTAAAGAAGTGAACGCGGGAGACATTGCGGCAGTTATCGGCATGAAAGAGACCTTCACCGGCGATACGCTTAGCGCGCCAGGCGACCCTATTCTGCTGGAAAACATCAGCTTTCCCGATCCGGTTGTAGAGGTGGCGATAGAGCCCAATACCAAGGCGGATCAGGACAGGATGGGCATTGGATTGCGCAAACTGGCGGAAGAAGATCCGACCTTCCAGATTGAAGTAGACGATCAGCTTGGCCAGACCAAGATCAAAGGCATGGGCGAGCTTCATCTTGAGGTCTTGGTCGACCGCTTAATGCGGGAATATGGGGTCGAAGCCCGTGTAGGGCGTCCCCGCGTGGCCTATCGCGAGACCATTACGCGCGCGGTAGAGATCGACACCACTTTCCGACGTCAGACCGGCGGCGCCGGTCAATATGCTCGTTGTGTAATCCGTTTTGAGACGATACCGGAAGATGAAAAGGTCGACGCCGAAGGAGAATTGCTCTTCGTAGACGCTATTCGCGGCGGCGCGATCCCCAAGGAGTTTATCCCGGCTGTCAAGAAGGGTATAACGCAAGCCATGCAAGGTGGGGTCATCGCCGGGTACCCGGTGGTCAACATCAAGGCTTCCGTGGTTGATGGCGCTTTTCACGAGGTGGATTCCAGCGAGATCGCCTTTACTATCGCCGGTTCTATGTGTCTGAAAGAAGGCATTCAGAAGGGCAAACCGGTGATCCTGGAGCCGGCCATGCAAGTGGAAGTGGTCGTTCCCGATGAATATACCGGCGCGGTTGTGGGCGACATTGCGTCGCGCCGCGGCGTGGTCCAGGGAATGGAGCCTCATAGCGAGGGCATTTCCGTGATAAAGGGGCAAGTGCCGCTGGGTGAGATGTTTGGCTATGCCAATGACCTGCGCAATTTCACCCAAGGACGCGGCAACTTTAGCATGGAATTTGATATGTATACGGTCGCTCCGGAAGAAATAGCTGAAGCTGTCAAATCCGGATCGCGATAAGTAGAAGGCCGGTGTTTGCCCGGTCTGCAGTTTTCGTTCGTTAATTCATTTACAAGTTGGCAGGATTACAAGAGGGATTGTCAGATGGCAAAGGGAAAATTCGAGCGTAGCAAACCGCATGTCAATATCGGCACGATCGGTCATGTCGATCACGGCAAGACCACATTGACGGCAGCGATTACCAAAGTGCTTGCACTTAAGGGCCAGGCGCAGGAACGTGAGTACGGCGAAATCGATAACGCGCCGGAAGAGCGGGCGCGCGGTATCACCATCAATATCCGCCACGTCGAGTACGAGACCGACAACCGCCACTACGCGCACGTCGATTGCCCGGGCCACCGCGATTACATCAAGAACATGATTACCGGCGCCGCGCAAATGGACGGCGCGATCCTCGTTGTAAGCGCGCCCGATGGCCCAATGCCTCAGACGCGCGAGCACGTCCTGCTGGCCAAGCAGGTTGAGGTGCCGGCGATGGTCGTATACCTCAATAAGACCGATCAGATGGACGATGAAGAGTTGATCGAACTGGTCGAAATGGAGTTGTCGGAATTGCTCGAGGGTTATGATTTTGATCCCGATACACCGATCATCAAGGGTTCGGCGCTGGCGGCTCAGGAGTGTGCCAGCACAGATCCTGGCGCGCCGGAATACGAGTCCATCATCGAATTGATGGACAGCGTCGACGAATGGATCCCCACGCCAATGCGTGATGTCGACAAACCATTCATGATGGCGATCGAAGATGTTTTCTCGATCAAGGGTCGCGGGACCGTCGTCACCGGTAGCGTCGCGCGCGGCACCTTGCTCAAGGGCACACAGGTTGATATTGTCGGCTTGCGCGATGAAATCCAGAAGACCACGGTAACCGGCATCGAGATGTTCAACAAGGAACTGGACCAGGCGCAGGCCGGCGACAATGCCGGTATTCTGCTGCGCGGTATTGATCGTGACGAGGTGCAGCGCGGTATGGTGATCGCGCAGGTTGGCTCGATCACGCCGCATAAAAAGTTCAAGTGCGAGGTTTACGTCTTGCGTCGGGACGAGGGTGGACGCCACAAGGCCTTCTTCAGCGGCTATCGCCCGCAGTTCTATATTCGGACGATGGATGTCACCGGCACGATCACACTGCCCGACGGCGTGGAGATGGTCATGCCTGGCGACAATGTGAATCTCGATGTGGAGTTGATAACGCCTGTTGCCTTGGAGCGAGGCTCGTCCTTCGCGATCCGTGAAGGTGGCTTGACGGTTGGCGCAGGCCGGATTACGGAAATCCTTGAATAGCTTCGCGCCGAGTAATTCGTGACGAGCCGCTCAAGTATCCGGCTCGTCGCGGTATCTCGCCGGCGCGGCAAATCGGAGGCTTTCGGAGAGTTCGTTGGGCTCTCTTTCTCACAATCAAGAAATGTCGCTGCATTTGCTTCACGTGGGTTTGGTAGTTAACGCAAAAAGGTTGCGGAATGGCAAAGAACAAAATTCGTATCCGGTTGAAAGCATATGACCACCGGGTGCTTGACCAGTCAGCACAGCGCATTGTGGATACCGCGGAACGAACCGGATCGCGAGTGGTGGGGCCAGTTCCATTGCCGACGCGTATTGAACGCTTTACGGTACGTCGATCCCCGTTCATCGACAAGGATTCGCAGGAGCACTTTGAGATACGCACTCACAAGCGGCTGATTGACGTTCTCGACCCCGACAGCAAAACCATTGATACGCTAATGCGTCTAAATCTGCCGGCGGGAGTTGATATAGAGATCAAGATCTGATTGGTTTCTCGTTGAGGGTGGACCGCGCAAAGCGTCAGTACTGTGGCTTTGTGTGAAGGCGAGAGCGAGGAATTCCCAATAAGTCGGACTGACTTGTGAGTGTCTGCATGGGAGCGAGGTATCTTAGCAGGGTAGTAGCGACGACGCGAAGGCGCGATGCTGCGACCAAGTGGAGGCTAAATCATGAAGGGCATGATTGGCAAAAAAGTCGGTATGACCCAGGTTTTCGACCAGCAGGGGACAGTCATCCCGGTGACGGTCATCCAGGCGGGACCCTGTTACGTCACCCAGGTGCGCAACACCGAAAGAGATGGATATGTTTCTGTTCAACTGGGATATGGCGAAACCAAGCCGAGGAAGTTGACCAAAGGACAATTGGGGCATTTGCAAAAGGCGGATCTGCCCGCGCTGCGCCATTTGCGGGAATTCCGTTTGTCGGACGATGCGTCAATTGCCGTTGAAGAAGGTCAGGAAATCAAGGTTGACGTTTTCGAGCAGGGCGAATTGGTGGATGTAATTGGGACAAGCAAGGGCCGTGGTCATGCTGGCACGATCAAGCGCCATGGTTTCTCGCGCGGTCCCAAAACGCATGGCCAATCCGATCGCATGCGTTCGCCGGGTTCAATTGGCATGTGCGCCACTCCAGCCCGCGTTTTGAAGGGCAAGAAGATGGCCGGACGAATGGGCAACGACCGCGTGACTGTGCAGAATCTGCCCCTGGTAGTTGTCGATGCCGAGAATGATCTGATTGCTGTCAAGGGTTCCGTACCCGGCGCCAAGGGTAGTATCGTGATGATTAAACCCGCGCGCAAACAGGCTTAGCAGCCGGCGATCGTGGAAATAGGAGCATTCGCTATGGAATTCCCAGTGATGAACAGCGCCGGCAAGCAAGTATCGCAGGTGGAGCTGCCGTCGGACGT
This sequence comes from Anaerolineae bacterium, assembly GCA_034420635.1. Lineage (GTDB taxonomy): Bacteria > Chloroflexota > Anaerolineae > Aggregatilineales > Phototrophicaceae > UBA6055. Next base: position 29,889 of record DAOULD010000142.1, read on the forward strand.
TTTCGACGCGAAGATAAACGTCGGTTTGATGCATCAGGCTTTTGTCCGCCAGATGGCGAACGCGCGTCAGGGATCGGCGAGCACTTTGTCGCGCAGCCAGATCCGCGCCACGGGCGCGAAATGGTATCGGCAGAAAGGGACCGGGCGCGCGCGTCACGGCGCCCAGAGCGCGCCGATATTCGTTGGTGGCGGCTTGGCGCATGGACCAAAGCCGCGCGACTTCTCAAAACGCATGCCCAAGAAGATGCGTCGCGGGGCGATTCGCTCGACCTTGAGCGTTCTGGTTAGGGATGAACAGTTGGTGCTCGTCGACATTCTGGACTCCGATGCGCCAAAGACCAGAGAGATGAAGAAAGTCATATCGGCGCTAGTCGGCGATCAGTCCGCGCTTTTGGTGGTTAGTTCGCAACAGAAGGCTGTGCGCAAAGGCGTCGCCAACTTGCCGAACGCGCATTCGATCATCGCGGACTATCTCAACGTGCGCGACCTGCTCAAATACGACAAGGTCATCATGTCTTTGGATGCGCTAGAGATCGTAACGCGCATTTGGAGCAAGGAGGGCTAAGGTGGCAGAGCTTCATATTTATGACGTGATCCGTCGGCCGGTGATAACGGAAAAAACGACCGGTATGGTCGACGATGACAACAAATATGTCTTCGAAGTAGCGCGCACCGCCAACAAAATCCAGATCAAGGAAGCTGTCGAAGAGATTTTCGAACTCGAAGGCAAAGTGCTGAAAGTGAACACCATGAATATGCCGGCCAAGCGCGGTCGCCGGGGACGAAACTGGTACATCCGGTCTCGTCAATGGAAAAAGGCTGTGGTTACTTTGGAAGACGGCGTATCCATCGAGTTGTTCAACGTCTAGAGCCGCTAGGCGCGTAACCGGCGAAAAGATCCCGGGAATGTCGCGCTCGCGCAAAACAGTAAGCCTGCTTGTCGTATGAGCGCCGCGGTTATATAAACAGGAGCATGAACGATGCCGATCAAAGTATACAAGCCGACATCGCCGGGGCGCCGCGACATGACCGGCTATACGTTTGAGGAAATCACCAAGAAGAAGCCGGAGCGCGCCTTGACCACCGCTCTTCGCAAGAAGGGGGGACGCAATAATTCGGGCCGTATCACTGTGCGTCATCGCGGCGGGGGCCACAAACGCAGGTACCGGCTCATCGACTTCAAGCGCGACAAAGAAGATTGTCGCGCGGAGGTGATCGCGATCGAATACGACCCCAATCGTTCGGCGCGCATTGCGCTTTTGCAATACGAGGACGGGGTTAAGAGTTATATCATCGCGCCCATGGGCGTCAGCGTTGGGGACGTTATTGGCAACGGCGCTATGAGCGCCCTGCGCCCGGGCAACAGCCGCGCGCTCAAGGACATCCCCTTGGGCACGGTTGTACACAACATTGAGATGAGACCTGGAAAGGGTGGGCAGATCGCCCGCTCGGCCGGCGCCTCCGCGCAGATTCTGGCCGCTGAGGACAAGTACATCACTTTGCGTTTGCCCAGTGGCGAGATGCGCATGATACTCGAAACTTGCCGCGCAACGATCGGCCAAGTCGGCAACGCGGAACATTCTAACGTCAAGCTCGGCAAGGCCGGCCGCAAACGCTGGCTGGGCTGGAGGCCCACCGTCCGCGGCAGCGCAATGGACCCAGCGAGCCACCCGCACGGCGGCGGCGAGGGCAAATCCGGGATCGGTATGGCTGCGCCCAAGACGCCTTGGGGCAAGAAGGCGCTCGGCGTGCGGACGCGGCGCAACAAGCGCACCAGCAAGTTTATTGTTCGTCGCCGGGGCAAGCGCCGTTAATTTCGGGAGAATCTAGCATGTCACGTTCTTTGAAAAAGGGCTATTTCGTAAGCCCAAAACTGCTCGAAAAAGTCGAGAAGCTCAATGACCAGAATAAGAAAGTCGTGATACGGACCTGGAGCCGGGCAAGTACGATCTTCCCGCAAATGGTCGGTCATACCATCGCCGTGCACGACGGTCGGCGCCATGTGCCAATCTATATCACGGAGAACATGGTCGGACACAAACTTGGCGAATTTGCGCCAACCCGCACTTTCCGCGGCCACGTTGCCGATAGCAGGAGATAGGGGATTCTGATATGGAAGTTCGCGCCATGACCAAGTATCTGCCAATCTCGCCCAGGAAATTGCGTCTGGTCTGTGACAAAGTCCGCGGCATGGACGCGCAGGAAGCGCAGATCGTCCTGGATTATATGCCCCAGAAGGGCGCTGCTTTGGTCAGCAAGACCTTGGCTTCGGCAATGGCGAACGCCACAAACAACTTTGATCTCAATCCGGACGACTTGTTTGTTTCGCAGATTTACGCTGGTGACGGTCCCACCTTGAAGCGCTTTAAGGCGGGGGCGCGCGGTCGCTATAAGCCGCGTTTGAAGCGCACATCACACCTGTGGGTGATTTTGGCAGAGCGAGAGGAAGAAGATTAATGGGTCGCAAAGTACATCCCAAAGGATTCCGCCTGAAAGTGATTCGTGAGTGGGACGCCCGCTGGTATGCGGAGGGCGAACGCTATGTCAATCTGTTGATGGAAGACCGCAAGATTCGCAAATACTTGAAACAGAAAACCGCGCGCGCTGGCGTTTCGCGCATCGAGATTGAGCGTCATCCCAATCTAGTGATTATCACGATCAATACGGTTCGCCCGGGTCTCATCATTGGTCGCAAGGGCGAAGCAGTCAAGGAACTGCGGCAGAACCTGCAAGATATGACTGGGAAGAAGGTCAAGGTAGAAGTTAATGAGATCGAAAAACCCGATCTCGACGCGACCCTGGTTGCCGAAAACGTTGCCTCGCAGTTGGTGCGTCGAATTGGGCACAGCCGCGCGATGAAGCGAGCGATCACGCAGGCTATGCGACAAGGCGCCGGCGGCATCCGCATAGAGGTTAGCGGTCGTCTAGGCGGTTCAGACATGGCCAGGCGCGAGTGGATGTTCGACGGTCGCGTTCCGCGGAATACACTGCGCGCCGACATCGATTATGGATTCGCCGAGGCTCTGACGACATTTGGGCAGATCGGCGTCAAAGTCTGGGTTTACAATGGCGATATTCTGCCCGGCGAGAGTCCCTTTGCCAGTGTGGCGCGGTCGGGGCAAGAGGGTCGCAGGGGCCGACGAAACTGAGACTTTTGAAGATTTCAGCGGCGTGATGGCTGTCGGGTCCTTGCAATTGGGGCAGCAGCAAGAAGGAGCAATCCACATGTTAATGCCGAAACGTAGAAAATATAACAAGCAAATGCGCGGCAGAATGCGCGGCAAAGCGAGACGGGGTGCCGTGGTGCAGTTCGGCGATTATGGTCTGCAAGCCTTGGAACCGAGTTGGGTAACCAGCCGCCAGATCGAAGCCTGCCGTCGTGCCATGGTGCGCTATATTCGCCGGCGCGGCAAAGTGTGGATCCGCATCTTCCCGGACAAGCCGGTTACGCAAAAGGCTGCGGAAACCCGTATGGGCAAGGGCAAGGGCTCGGTGGAAAAATGGGTCTGTGTGGTGAAGCCGGGTCGTATTCTGTTCGAAATGAGCGGCGTGCCGGAAGCTGACGCGCGGGAAGCCTTGCGCCTTGCTTCGCACAAATTGCCGATCAAGACCAAGTTCGTGAAACGATTCGACCCGATATCCGGCCGGGAGGTTAGCTGATGTACATTGACGAAATCCGCGCCATGTCTACTGATGACATTCTGGACAAGATTGAAGACTTGAAGGTCGAAATGTATACCTATCGCATTCAGAAGGAGTCCGGCGAACTTAAGGATACGACATTGTTCCGCAAAACGCGGCGCGATATTGCCCGGCTGAAGACCGCTCTGCGCGAGCGCGAGTTGGCTGCCGAACTCATTGCCGAAGGAGGGACGAGCGATGCCCAATAGACGCAAACGCATGGTTGGAACGGTCGTCAGCGACAAGATGCAAAAGACGGTTGTCGTTGCGATTGAGAACCGCAAGATGCACCCGATATATCGTAAAGTCGTGACGTCGACGAAAAAGGTCATGGCGCACGACGAGACCGGCGCTGGCATCGGAGCAGTTGTACGTATCGTGCAAAGCCGCCCGATCAGCAAACGTAAACGCTGGGTTGTAGAATCCGTGCTGGAACAACCGGCCGAACTGGGATCATAAGGAGAGTCCACGATGATTCAGACAGAATCTCGTCTGAAAGTCGCTGATAACAGTGGAGCGCAAGAGATCCTGGTTATCCGTGTCATAGGCGGGTCGCGGGTCAAGTATGGTCATGTCGGCGATATCGTGGTGGGCACGGTGAAATCGGCCTCGACCTCCAGCGCGGTAAAAAAGGGCGAGTTGGTACGCGCGGTGATCGTGCGAACGCACAAAGAGTATCGCCGCGCCGATGGCTCGAGCATCCGTTTTGACGACAACGCCGCGGTGGTCCTGGCGGAAGATCTGGAAAACCCGCGCGGCACCCGCGTGTTTGGACCGGTCGCGCGCGAGTTGCGTGACAAAGGCTTTATGAAAATTGTATCTCTGGCGCCAGAGACGCTGTAAACGAGGGAAGTATCATGCAACGAATCAAACAAGGGGACATGGTGGAAGTCATCGCCGGCAAAGATAAGGGCCTGCGGGGTGAAGTCGTGCGCGTCCTGGTCAAAAAAGATCGCGTCATTGTCAATGGCGTTAACATCATGAAACGACATCGTAAAGCGCGCCCCGCGCCGGGCGGGCAGCAAATCCCGGCTCAAATCATCGAGTTCGAAGCGCCATTGCACCTTTCCAACGTGATGCTGGTTTGCCCAACCAGCGATGAGCGGACGCGGGTCGGCTTTCGCTTCACCGATGACGGGCGCAAAGTGCGCTACAGCAAAAAAAGCGGCAGTATAATCGAGTAGCGGAGCGAGGTGAATTATGGAAAACCGCATGTACGCCCGCTATCAGGAAGAAGTTGTGCCGATCTTGCAGCAAGAATTTGGCTATACCAATCTGATGCAAGTGCCAACCATCAGCAAGATAACGGTTAATGTGGGTGTTGGCGAAGCGATCGATGAACCCAAGTCGCTGGACGGCGCCGTCGAGGATCTAAAAGTGATCACGGGCCAACAGCCGATTGTAACCCGCGCCAAAAAGAGCATTGCGACTTATAAGTTGCGCGAAGGGCGCGCCATCGGCGCAAAGGTAACCTTGCGCAAGCAAAGGATGTGGTCGCTGTACGATCGCCTGGTCAACATCGCCTTGCCGCGTATTCGCGACTTCCGCGGGGTATCGCCCAAGCTGGACGGTCGCGGGAACTTCACGGTCGGCTTGCGCGAGCAACTGGTCTTCCCGGAAATCGACTTTGACAAGATCGACAAAGTGCGCGGGATGGAGATCACGATTGTAACGACGGCAAAAACTGACGAGGAAGGACGCCGTTTGCTTTCGCTGCTCGGCATGCCTTTCCAGGGGAATTAGAGGGACGTATATGGCGAAGAAATGTATGCAGTATCGGGAACAGCGCCGCAAATTCGATGTGCGCGTGCGGAACCGTTGCAAGGTATGTGGACGTCCACGCGCTTATATCCGCCGTTTTGGTTTGTGCCGGATTTGCTTTCGCGAGATGGCGCTAAACGGCGAGATTCCCGGCGTTGTAAAGTCGAGCTGGTAGGAGGCGGTAACGGTGTCTAATGTGACAAATGATCCCATTGCTGATATGTTGACGCGCGTCCGCAATGCGTTGACGGCGGGCAAGCTTGAGGTGATCGTACCCAAATCGAATATAAAGATCGAGATCGCCCGCATCCTGAAGGAAGAGGGCTATGTGGAAGACTACTCGATTGGCGATGAGACCCCGGTGCCGTTGATTCATATTCAGTTGAAGTATTTCGGTTCTCGCAGAGATCGGCGCCCGGTGATCACGCAGCTCAGGCGCATCAGCAAACCGGGCCGCCGCGTCTATCGCAAGCGCAGCGAGTTGCCGATCGTTTTGAGCGGAACCGGCATCGCCATCGTAACAACGCCGAAAGGCGTTATGACGGCGCAACAAGCCCGTCGCAGCGGCGTCGGTGGCGAAGTGCTCTGTTATATCTGGTAGGGGAAGGGAACGATCATGTCTCGCATTGGAAAGCAACCGGTCGTCCTTCCGGACAAGGTGACAGTCACAATCGAAAAGAATTCGGTCACGGTAAGGGGTCCCAAGGGCGAGCTATCGCAGGAGTTCAATCCGGAGATGACGATCCGGCAAGATGATGGCGCATTGATCGTCGAGCGCCCGACGGACTTGCGTCATCACAAAGCATTGCACGGTTTGACACGCGCTTTGCTGGCGAACATGGTGACTGGCGTTTCCCAGGGTTATCGCAAAACATTGGAGATTCAGGGTGTCGGTTATCAGGCGATTTTGCAGGGCAAGAATCTGCAATTGCGGCTTGGCCATTCACATGAGATCCTTGTCGAGCCTCCGGAGAATATCAGCTTTGATGTTCCGAAGGATTCGCGCGGCTCTATCATCCATGTGGACGGGATCAACAAACAGGTCGTTGGCCAGGTAGCGGCAGATATCCGCGGATGGCGGCCGCCAGAGCCCTATAAAGGAAAGGGTGTTCGCTATTTTGGGGAATATGTCCGGCGCAAGGCTGGTAAGGCTGGCAAGAAATAAGGCGCGCGGCGGTGATGCCCATCGCCGTGTGACCAGAAAACATGAGGTTGGATAAATGGCTGACATTGTAGGTCGCAGGAAGTATCTCGCTCGCAAGCGGCGCCATCGTCGCGTACGCAGGCATATTTCCGGAACGCCGCAGCGTCCCAGGATGAATGTCTATCGCAGCAACCGCAACGTCTTCGTTCAGGTGATTGATGATATCGAAGGGCGCACTCTGGTTTCTTGCTCGACGATAGACAAGGACGTCGCGTCGACATTGGCCGACAAGAATAAGGTCGAAGCGGCTAACGTTGTCGGACAGAAGGTCGCGGAGCGAGCGCGGGAAGCAGGCATAACCACTGTGGTATTTGATCGCGGAGGCTTCAAATATTCCGGGCGCGTGGCGGCGGTGGCGCAGGGCGCCCGTGAAGCCGGGCTGGAATTATAGGCTTGGAGTAAAAATATGGCAGACAAGAGACGTCGGGATTCGCGCAGGAACCAGGATGAGCGCGATGAACTGGATGAACGCGTAGTAGATATTCGCCGCGTTGCCAAGGTGATCAAAGGCGGGCGCCGCTTCGCCTTTCGGACCGTGGTGGTCGTTGGCGACAATAGGGGCAATGTCGGCATTGGTATCGGCAAGGCGCGGGCTGTGCCGGACAGCATCCGCAAAGCTGCCGAGCGCGCGCGCCGCAATATCGAGAAAGTGGCGCTTTCGGGCACGACGATCCCCTACACGGTCACAGGCCGTCATGGCGGCGCCCGCGTACTGCTGAAGCCGGCTGCTCCCGGTACGGGCGTCATCGCTGGCGGCGGCGTGCGCGCTGTTTTGGAAGTCGTTGGCGTGCGCAATATTTTGACCAAGAGCCAAGGCAGCGCCAACTTGCTCAACGTAACCATGGCGACGCTCGACGCGCTGAAGCAATTGCGCGGCGCGGAGCAATTGGCGCAAATGCGCGGCAAGCAGGTGCACGAAGTCGCCCCGGTTTGGGAACGTCGAGGCGGTCGAGGTGCGGATCATGAGTGAGCAACGTGGAAAAATGCTGAAGGTAACCCTGGTCAAAAGTCCCATCGGCTATAACAGCAAGCAGAAAGCCACTATCAAGTCGCTCGGTTTGCGGCGTATGGGACGCGCGGTGCTGATCGGCGACGCGCCTCAGATTCGGGGAATGATCGCCAAGGTCAGCCACCTGGTCAAAGTCGAAGAGGTCGACGAATCATGAAATTGCATGACTTGAAACCCGATCCCGGTTCGAAGCGCAAGCGCAAACGCGTTGGCCGTGGCATTGCGGCCGGCCAGGGAAAAACAGCGGGACGCGGCCACAAGGGACAGGGCGCGCGCAGCGGCGGAGGCAAGGGTCCCTACTTTGAAGGCGGTCAATTGCCATTGGTGCGGCGGCTCCCCTTCAAGCGCGGTTTCACCAACATATTCGCCATCAATTATCAGGAAGTGAATGTGGACATGCTGGAAGCGCGCTTTGAAGATGGCGCTGTCGTCAACGGCGCGTCCTTAAAGGCAGCGGGCTTGGTCCGCAAGGCTGATGAACCGATCAAGGTGCTCGGCCGCGGCGAACTGGGCAAGAAGCTGGAAGTTCATGCGAACAAGTTCACAAGGAGCGCCGCGGAAAAGATCGAAGGCGCCGGCGGCAGCGTCAACCAGCATCCGCTCAAGGTGACGGGCGCGCGCGCGACCGTCAAAAAACTGCGCAAAGTCGATTTGGAGCGGCTCTACGGCAACAGCGAATAGGGCATGTGGCTGAATGGTCTGGTCGGTCGGATCAAGGTTGCAAAGGCTGTTTGAGACACCAGCCGCCTTCTTGCGTATACGCTGTATGCGCTCAATATGGCGGGCGCCGACGAAACAAGCGCATTTTTTCCTGCGGGTAGCTTATATCGAGGGACGAGGGTTATGATACAAGCTTTGCGTAACGCATGGCGTTTGCCCGATGTAAGGAACAAACTGCTATTCACCGGATTTATTCTCGTGGTCTACCAGTTCGCGGCTCACGTGCCTGTTGTCGGGGTGGATCGCGTTGCCCTGCGGCAGGTATTTGAAAGCGGCAGCAGCGCCGGCAACTTGATTCAGGTGATGAATCTTCTCTCCGGCGGCGCGGTCGCCAACTTCAGCGTGATCGCGAATGGCGTGTATCCTTACATCACGGCTTCGATCATCTTCCAGTTGCTAGTGCCGATTGTGCCCGCGTTGGAACGGATCCAGCGCGAGCCGGGCGGACAAGAAAAGATCCAACGATACACCTACTATGTCGCCATCCCGATGGCGGTATTGCAAGCGCTGGGTCAGATCAGTATCTTCAACCTGGCAACCGGCACGGGTACGGAGATAATCCCCGGCTTTGGATTTGGCGTTGGCAGCAATCTGCTATTGACGGTATCGGTCTTGACGACCATGACTGCCGGTACGATGTTTGCCATTTGGCTGGGCGAGTTAATCACGGAACAGGGGATCGGCAACGGTATTTCAATTATCATTTTCGCCGGTATCGTCGCGCAAGCGCCGCAAAACCTGATTCGATTGCTCACCCAACAGCCGGATCGCAGCGTTTACAATCTGGTGCTATTTGTCATCATCACCATTCTAAGCGTTTTGGCGGTGGTTGTCATTCAAGAAGGCGTAAGGCGAATTCCTGTGCAGTACGGCAGGCGCGTGCGCGGGAATCGACAATTCGCTCAGCAGGACAGTTTCATCCCGCTGCGGGTGAATCCCGTAGGCATGATTCCATTGATCTTCGCGCAATCGATCATCACCTTTCCGGCGATTATCGCCAGCTTGTTTCCGCCTGGCGCGGTGGGCAATACCATTCAGTCGACCTTTGGCAACCAGCAGGGACTGCTGTATTGGGGCACATTTTTCCTGATGACTGTTGGTTTCACTTTCTTCTATGCCGAAGTGATGGTTGGTAACCAGAATCTTGCCGAAACCTTGCAGCGCAACGGTGGATTCATTCCCGGCATTAGGCCCGGCAAACGCACCGAAGATTACATCAAAACGACGACCCGCCGCATCACCTTTGTGGGCGCATTTTTCCTCGGGGTCATCGCGATTATCCCGGGCATGGTTGATCTGGTAAATCGCGTCATCTTTCCGTTGGAGGCTTCGACGTCTGGCGCGGTCATCAATGCCGGTCTGGTGATTTCCGGCTCGGGTCTAATTATCGTTGTCGGTGTGGTTATTGACACGATGCGCCAGTTGGAAGCGCAGTTGGTTATGCGCAACTACGAAGGTTTCATGCGCTAATTGCCCGGAGCCTGTTCACGATTTTGCCGAGTATCTTTAGTGCTCGGCTTTATTTTTGCCTGATGACGCCGTGGAATGTCTGTAGTCAGCAGGCCGGGCGGCGGGGCAATGGAGATTGTGCGATGAGTCTTTATGTCATACTGATGGGTGTGCAAGGCGCGGGCAAAGGTCTGCAGGCGCGACTGATCGAAGAGCACTATGGTATTCCACAGGTATCCACGGGCGATCTTTTCCGCGCGATGCGGACGCGCAGCGACGCGCTGGCACTAAAGGTCCAGGATATCATGGCCTCCGGCCGCCTGGTGGATGACGATACCACCAACGCCATCGTCGAGGACCGGCTGGCGCAGGACGATGCCGGGAACGGCGTCATCCTGGACGGCTATCCGCGCAATCAGATTCAGGCGCAGTTTTTGGAATCTCACTTGGCTGCCAAGGGCGCCAAAGTGGACGCCGTGCTCTTACTTGAACTTGATCTTTATACTGCTTTCAAACGCGCCTTCGGTCGCGTCAGCGCGGCAAACGGCGAGAGCTACAACTACTATTACAACGCCGACGGCGTCGATTTTCGCTGGGTGAATTATGATGACCATCTTTTCCCGCCGCGTTTGGAAGCATCGCTTGCTGCTGGAGGCATCCCGTTGAAGCGCAGACCGGACGACGCGAGCGCCGATGCGATTGTCAAGCGGATCGACACCTTCCTGGAAACGACGCAACCCTTGATCAGCTATTTTGAAAACAAGGGCATCATGCGCAAGGTCAATGCGGACCAGTCGATTGAGGCGGTTTGGGCGGAGATCCGCAGCCTGCTCGACCCCCGCTAACGCGCGCGCGGCTATGACGAGCAAGACAATGGCTCCTGTACTCAAATCGGCAGAAGAACTCGGTATCATGCGCGAAGCCGGGCGCATCGTCGCGATCGCTCACGAAGAAATGCGCCGCGCCATCGAACCGGGCGTCTCGACCAAGGCGCTGGACGATATCGCTGGCGCTGTTCTGCGCGACCACGGCGCGTCCCCGTGTTTTCTGGGATATGCCCCGGGCAATCACCCGCCATTTCCGGCGACCATAACTGCTTCGGTGAACAACGAACTGGTCCATGGCATTCCCTCCCAAGAGCGGATTCTTCAGGATGGCGATGTCATCGGGGTGGACGTCGCCTGCTTCTATCGCGGTTATGTTGGCGACGCCGCGTACAGCCACGCCGTTGGCAAGGTATCCAGATCGGCGCTGAGATTGCTGGAAGCGACCGAAGCGGCGCTTGAAGCGGCGATCAATGCCTCGGTACTCGGCAACAAGATCAGCGACGTTGCCAAAGCCACGGCGCGTTGCGCCGGTAGAATGGGCTACAGTGTGGCGAGAGAATACACCGGTCATGGCGTAGGCAGGTCAATGCACGAGGAACCGCAGGTGCCAAACTGGTGGCCAGGCAAGAATAGCAAGATTCAATGGCAAGACTACGACTTGCAAACGGGCATGACCTACGCCATCGAACCAATGCTGATCGCGGGCCGAGGCGACCTGATGGAACTCGAAGACGGTTGGACGGTGGTGACCAAAGACGGGTCGCTGACCGCTCACTGCGAGCACACGGTCGCGATCACCGAAGATGGACCTTTGATCTTGACATTGCCCTAGCGGAGAACAGGCATGTTTTTTAGGCGATTCTTGCTTGTTGGCTTGTTTTGCCTAATGGCGACATGCGTCTATTCACAGCCGGAAGCGCCGAAGATCAAGCCCGAGGAATGCGCCTGGTTTTCCACGATGTTGACACAATCTCAATTAGACCGGCTGGAATGCTCCAGGTTGGTCGTGCCGGAGTTTCGGGATGGGCGCGAATCTTCCTACAATTTGGAATTGTCCTTGCTGCGGATAAGATCGCGGCAAGCTACCGACAGCGCGCCGATTCTGTATTTGCCAGGCGGTCCTGGAGAAGCAGCTTCCTCACAACTGACCGATTGGCTCGAATCGGACCTGAGTCAAGAGCGCGATATCATTCTTCTCGATCCCCGCGGCACTGGATTTTCCTACCCGTCTTTGAGATGCCCCGAAGCAAGCCAGTCCAACGTTGTCGACTGGCTAAGCGTATGCCGCGAGCGTTTTTCCGCCAGAGGTGTGGATCTGGGGGCATATACGATTCCCGCGATCGTCAGAGATTATGTCGATCTGCTGTCATTGATGGACCTGCTGCAAGTGAACGTCTATGGCAGTTCCTATGGAAGTCGCTTGGCGCTCATGTTGGCTGATGCCGCGCCCGAGCGAATCCGCTCGCTTGCGCTTGACGGAGTTTATCCCCCGCCCCTGCGCCACACCGCGGAAGTAGCGTGGAACCTGGATATGGCGCTGAATCGGCTTTTCGATGATTGCGCCAGCGACGCGGCCTGCAAGGAAACATATCCCGAGCTCAGAGACTCATTTTATCGAGCAGTTTCGGAATTGAACGCGTCTCCGCAGGAGTTAACATTGCTGGGTGAGCATATCGGTATGGCAATAACCGGCAATGACTTTGTTCTCATGATGTCATCATTGCTGCACCATACCAGCGTACTACCGTATCTGCCCGCATTCATCGCTTCCTTTGCAAGCGGCGATTACGATTTTGAGCCCTTGCTGGAGTCTGAGCTGTTCGCAAGTGATGAAGACGATCTCGGGTCGCAAACCGAAAGCGCCTTTTTGACACAGCGCTGCTCGGAGGATTTGGCGGTACCAAAGGCTCAACGTTATCTCACAAACTCGGATGGGATCGCGCCCGTGCTTATCGCTGCGGCGCGGGAGGTTGTGGAGGATCATTATGCCGAATGTCAAGCCTGGAATGTACCCGCCCTGACGACCCGGATTGAGCGGCCGGTGACGAGCAGTATTCCCAGCCTTCTAATGTCGGGAGCCTATGACCCAGCGACGCCGGCGCGCTGGGGCAGCTTTGCGGCGGAGCATCTGCGGAACAACTGGCATTTTGTTTTCCCGAATGCGGGGCACGGCATGTTGGATTCTGTGCCCTGCGCCACAGAGATCATGCAAGCGTTTTTGTCGGACCCGCTGCAAGACCCCAGCGTCGATTGCTTTAGCGCGCTGCGTCCGCCGCGGTTTGTCATGTCGCCAGGAAAGAGCGAATGACTTCTGGAAACGTCCTTTTACAGGAGAGAAACTTGTGATACAATGCTCGTTCGTTGTCAACCATCCGGCAAACAAGCGGGATGGATTTCAAACAAAAGAATGAGCGGAAGTTGGCGCTTCTGTTTACGTAAACCGCGTCGCTTATGCGACGAGACGGTTTACGATTTTGCGTGAGTGCGACAGACCTTTTCGCTGCCGCCGAGCGGCTACAGACGGAAAGTTTTGTAGTTTGTATCTTATATTGCGGAAAACCGTGAGTTTGTACTTGACGTAGAAGAGGTATGCAGCATGAAAGTTTCAGCCAGTGTCAAGCGTCGTTGCCCGAAGTGCCGCGTGATTAAGCGAAATCGTCGAGTGATGATCATTTGTGACAACCCGAAGCACAAGCAACGACAGGGCTAGGTCCCCAAAAGGAGTGTGACAGATGGCTCGTATTGAAGGCGTCGACCTGCCTCGCGACAAGCGTGTGCTTATCGGCTTGACCTACATTTATGGTATCGGAAGGACCACCAGCCGGCGATTGCTGGATTCGGCAGGCATCGATCACGGGACGCGCGTCAGAGACTTAAGCGAGACTGAGATTCAGCGCCTGCGCGAGCTAATCAATAATCTGACGACCGAAGGCGATTTGCGCCGTCAGACGCAGCTCAATATCAAACGTTTGATGGAAATCAATTCTTATCGCGGCTTGCGACACCGCCGCCGGTTGCCAGTCCGCGGACAGCGCACCAAAACAAACGCGCGCACCCGCCGTGGCAAAAAACAAACGGTGGCGGGGCGCGGCCGGCGGCGCGGCGCTACCAAGAAGTAGCTGCGAAAACTCTGTCACGGGTCCTCGGTCTAATGACCGACGGCGTCAAGCGCCAGTTTGAGAAACCCCGTCAAAAGCGAATTCCAAGAATATCCATTTGGAGCAGGTAAATGGCGAAAGCAAGAAGAGGCAGTCGCGGTACTGCAAGACGAGCGTTCAAAAACATTCCTTATGGTCAAGCGCATATTTACGCCACCTTTAACAACACGATCGTTTCGATGACCGATCAGTCTGGCAATGTGATCGCCTGGGCAAGCGCTGGCACCTCCGGCTTCAAAGGCAGTCGCAAGAATACGCCCTATGCGGCGCGCATGGCTGCGGAAACAGCAGCGGCTAGTTCGCAGCAGCATGGCATGAAAGAGGTGGATGTATTCGTGAAAGGACCCGGTCCCGGGCGCGAAGCAGCCATTCGCTCGATCCAGCAAAGTGGTCTGAAAGTGCGTTCGATTACCGACGTGACGCCCGTTCCTCATAATGGCGTGCGCCCTCCCAAGCGCCGCCGCGTTTAGTCGAAAGGGAAATCCCGATTTATGGAATATCCATCCGATTCGGCATCCGTGAGTTCGAGCCCGGTTGACGCCAACCTGGTAACCGCAAACATGGTGCTGCCGCACCAGGTCGAAAGCCAAAACATTACCAAGGATTATGGACGTTTCGTCGTTGGTCCCTTGGAGAGCGGCTACGGATTGACCTTGGGCAACGCTTTGCGCCGCGTACTCTTGTCTTCGTTGCCCGGCGCCGCCGTGACGAGTATTCGCATCTCCGATGTTTATCACGAGTTTTCTGAAATCCCGTTTGTCCGCGAAGACATGACGCAGTTGATCCTGCAGGTCAAACAATTGCGCCTGCTGTTGCACGGCGTGGACAGCGCGCGCCTGCGTTTGGAAATCGCTGGAGCGGAAGTCACAGTCACCGCGGCCGATATCTGGGCGCCGCCGGAAGTGCAGATCGAGAATCCGAGTTTGTATCTCTTCACGGTGGACGATCGCAATGTTCACATAGAGATGGAATTCGAAGTGCAGTCTGGTCGTGGTTTTAGTCCGGCGGAAGAACGGGGTCGCCTGCCAATCGGCGAGTTGCCGGTCGACGCCATCTTCAGCCCGATCAAACGCGTCAATTTCGAAGTTGATCGCGCCCGTGTCGGTCAGCGTACCAATTACGACAAGCTCGTGCTGGAGCTTTGGACCGACGGCACAATCCGTCCGGAAGAGGCGCTCGCGCAATCGGCGCAGATCTTAATGCACCATCTCAAGGTCGTCGCCGGTGTGGACGAAGAATGGTTCCAATCCATCGAAATGCCGCAGCAGTACGAAGACGAGCCGGCCTATCCGCCTTTGTATGACAAGCCGATTGAAGAACTCGATCTGAGCGTTCGTGTCTTCAACTCTCTTAAGCGCACCGGCATCACCTCAGTAGGCGATGTCCTGGATATGTTGAACCGTGGTCCCGACGCCATGTTGGCGATCCGCAATTTTGGTGAAAAGTCCCTCGATGAACTCGAACAGAAATTGCGGGAAAAGAACTACTGGCCCTTGGAAAAGGACAAGGCTGAATAGCCGGCAAGTGAGGCGCAATCATGCGACATCGAATTCGTGGGAAAAAGCTTAATCGCAGCAGCAGCCATCGCAAGGCGCTGCGGATGAACCTGGCCAGCCAACTATTCGTTCATGGTCGAATCAAAACCACCTTTCACAAGGCAAAATTCGTTCAAGGCCACGCGGAACGATTGATTACCATCGCGAAACGCGGTCTGGCAAAGGCGGAAGAGCGCGGGGACGACTTGGTTGCTGTTCATGCGAGGCGACAGGTCGCGCGGCGGTTGAATAACGATCGCGTGCTTGTTGGGAAGGTTTTTGATGAATTGGCGCCGCTCTATGCCGATCGCCCGGGTGGTTACACGCGTATTCTCAAGTTAGGCACGCGCAAGGGAGACAATGCGGAGATGGCGCTCATCGAATTGGTCGATTACTCGACCGAGGATTGAACTGCTCACTTGCAATGAAGCGCTTTGTAGCGAGGGTTGCATACGATGGCACGGGCTATTTCGGTTTCCAGCGGCAGCCGGAGCCGACAGCGACGGTACAGCGAGCGCTTGAAAGGGCGATAGCGCGCGTCACACGGCAGCAGATCGCCGTACTCGCGGCTGGTAGGACGGATGCCGGTGTGCATGCCCTGGGCCAGATGATCGCCTTTGATGCGGACTGGAATCACGCGGAAAGCGATCTCTTGCGGGCGATAAATGCGGAACTTCCCATGGACATCGCACTGCAAGAACTCTGGGTGCAGGACGGTTTCCATCCGCGCTTTGACGCGCTTTGGAGGCAATATGTTTATCGTGTCACGACCCCGACCGCGAGGAACCCGCTGCTGAACGGGCGGGCGTGGCAGCTTGTTGGGCAGCGCATAGATCTTGGCGCGCTGCAAGACGCAGCCGCGTTATGCCTTGGCGAGCGGGACTTCGCGACTTTTGGAACCGCGCCGCAACAAGGCAGCGTCAATACGGTTCGCGAGGTGTTTCGTTCAAGATGGGACGTGGAAGAGAACGATCAAGGCTGCTTCTATATGTACCGCGTGCGCGCGACCGCATTTCTTTATCACATGGCGCGGCGCATGGTCGGAACGATGGTGCAAGTTGGCGTTGGCAAAATAGATCTTGTGGAATTTGAGGACATACTATTGAGTCGTGATATTCAACGGGCGAAAGTCTTGGCGCCGGCCATGGGCTTAACCCTGGAAGCGGTGGGTTATCCATCACCTATGGAACAAGCGGCGATTTCGAGACGGTCCTGTGAGTTGGCGCCGGAAACTGAACTGGAGTGAACAAGATGAGACAACGGATACAGACAACCTACGCAACCACGCCCTCTGTCATAGAACGCGGCTGGTGGGTGATCGATGCGCAGGGCATGACCCTGGGCAGGCTCGCGTCCAGGGTGGCGCCCATCTTGCGCGGCAAGCATAAGCCCTATTTCACGCCGCACCTCGATACCGGCGACTATGTAATCATTGTCAACGCGGAAAAGATTCATGTGACGGGCAAGCGCATGGATCAGAAGATATATTATCGGCATAGCGGCTATCCCGGCGGCTTGAAAAAGATGACCCTGCGCGAGATGATGAAACGACGCCCAACGCGCGCGCTTAAGCTTGCCATCAAAGGCATGTTGCCGAAAGGTCCCCTGGGGCGTCAAATGATGACAAAACTGAGAATCTATGCGGGCGCGGAGCATCCGCATCAGGCGCAGCAGCCGCAAGCCCTGGACATTTAGGCGCTCCCGAAGCGAGCGCGCCACACCGAAAAAGGAGCGAAGCAATGTCAGCACAATATTACGAGGGTATCGGCCGCCGCAAGTCGTCGTCGGCGCGTGTGCGTCTGTTCCCGGGCGGTACAGGCTTGTTCATTATCAACGGCAAAGAAGCGTACGAGTATATGCCCCGCCTGGGTGATATGGAAATCTGCACAGCGCCCTTGACGCACATTGGGCAAGAGCGCAGTTATGATATCTCGGTGCACGTCAATGGCGGTGGCGTCACCGGGCAGCGAGACGCGATCCTTCTCGGCATCGCCCGCGCACTGGAAAAAATTGATCCGGACTTGCGCGGCACTTTGAAGCGGGAGGGCTTCTTGTCGCGTGATGCGCGGGTCAAAGAACGCAAGAAACCGGGTCTGAAACGCGCGCGCAAGGCGCCTACCTATACCAAGCGCTAGAACGAATCGAGTCCCGTTTACGCAGCAGCCATCTGATTGCAAAAGCATTTGGCTGCTTTTCTTTTCCCCAAGTCCCTGCGCGATCCAAACTGCTCACTTGCTTGTCATTCACGGATTGCCTTGCCGGCCGATGGTGAGTGGATTCCAAGTTAATCATGCGAAAAAGCGATCCCTGCGATTCTACTCCATCCCCCGGTCACTTCCTGAAAGTCGGCATCTACGCGACCTGCGCGACCCTAGGCTGGCGCCCAATCGCAATAGAATTTCCCGGTTTTCTGCCGACAGCCTGCCGCTGTCAACCTGGCCTATCCTCAGTTTCCGATCTGGGGAGGGGGTACCCCCCCCTCCAGTATACATACTGTATCTATACTGTTACCCAAAAAGGGGGCAAAATGAGGGCATCTTCCGAGCATTTGAGGGCGAATTGCGCTTCATTGAGCGCTGGCGCGCTTCGTAAAATCGTAACGGACACATATTTATGATTACTGTGATAGGTTTAGGTCCGGGCTCAATTGAAGACATGTCCCTGCGCGCCTGGGGCAAGCTGCAAGGCGTGAAAAGCCTTTATGTTCGCACGCGCCGTCATCCCTGCGTCCCCCGCTTGCCCTCCCACTTGGACATTGTCAGTTTCGACGATGTTTACGAAGCTTTTGCTGAGTTTGATGACGTTTATCGCGAAATCTGCGACCGCCTTGTCAAGAAAGCGCGATCGGGCATCGACCTTGTTTACGCGGTGCCGGGCGACCCGCTTGTGGGCGAAGCTACAGTGACGCGGCTCGCGCGGCAGGCATCCTCAGAAGGCTTAAAGCTGGAGATCGTCAATGGCATCAGTTTCATCGAGCCATGCCTGGCTCTCCTCGGCATCGACGCGCTCGACGGTTTGCAGATACTCGACGCGCTGGAGATCGCGGCGCAATATCATCCGCCGCTGAATCCTGCCAAACCGGCTCTGCTGGCGCAAGTCTACAGTAAAGCCGTGGCGTCGAACCTCAAACTTGCCTTGATGAATCAATACCCGGACACCTCCCTCGTCAAATTGATCCACGGCGCCGGGCGGGACGAGGCGATCGTGGAAGAACTCCCCCTCTATGAAATCGATCGTAGCGATAAAATCGACGTGATGACAGCGCTTTTTCTACCGGCGCTGGATCCCTTGAGTAGTTTCGAAAGCTTTCAGGATATCATTGCCCATTTGCGTTCACCCGAAGGCTGCCCCTGGGATCGAGAGCAAACGCATCAGTCCTTGCGCCCCTTTTTGATCGAAGAGACTTACGAGGTGCTGGATGCGCTGGATGCCGAAGATCCAAAAGCGCTGTATGAAGAATTGGGCGACTTGTTATTGCAGATCGTCCTGCATACGCAAATCGCCGTCGACAATGGCGAGTTTTTCATGTCGGACGTCTTGCGGCACTTGAACAGAAAGATGATCCGTCGACATCCGCATGTCTGGGGCGATGTCGATGTTCAAGGCGATCCGCAAAAGGTAACCAGCAATTGGGAAGACATCAAAAGATCCGAGCAAGCCAGTGCCGGCGCGGAAGAGCGCTCGCTGCTGGATGGCGTACCGAAAGGCGCGCCCGCATTGCTCGTCGCGCATCAATATTCGAAGCGCGCCGCAAAAGTTGGCTTCGACTGGCCAGATGCCAGTGGCGTCGAAGAGAAAGCCAAGGAAGAGTTTAACGAAATCTTCGCCTCCGCTACGCTTGCGGAAAAAACACAAGAGATCGGCGATCTCATCTTTGTTTTGGTGAATTGGCTGCGCTGGCTCGGCGTCGATGATCCCGAAAGCTTGTTGCGCGAAATCAATGCCAAGTTCTACCGGCGTTTTGCCTATGTTGAAGCGCGCGCGCGGCAGAACAAAGGCGCGTTTTCGGACTACTCGCTGGACGAACTTGAAGCATTCTGGCAAGCGGCGAAGCGCGCCGGGCTCTAATGAAGACCTCAGTGTTCAGCTTGGAAGGCGCGCTTTCGGTCTTGGCGGCGCTCGAGGCGGGCAGACGCGAAGTTTTCGAAATATTGATCGACCATGACAAGCGCTTTGACCAGCGGCTGGATGAGTTGCGTCTTCGCGCGAAACAGGCTCGGGTCAACCTCAAATATGTTCCCTCAGCCGAGATAGCAGACCACGCGACGGGAAATTCACACGGCGGCGTGATCGCGCTGGCCGGCGCAAGACGCTTCGAACGCATCAGGGATTTGATCCCGCCGGACAAACCCGCGTTCATCGTCATGCTCGACGGGATTGAAGACCCTTATAACTTTGGCTTCGCTGTTCGCGCGCTTTACGCTGCTGGCGCCCATGGCTTGGTCTTGCGCAATCGTAACTGGACGAGCGCGAGCGCCATCGTAGGACGATCTAGCGCGGGAACGTCGGAATTGATGCCGATAGCGCTGGCGGAAAGCGCCATGGAAGCAGCCAAGTATTTTCGTCAGCAAGGACTGGTCGTGGCCACCGCCGCGAAGTCATCCACCAGTGTTTCGCTTTTCGAGGCGGAACTAAGGCAGCCCCTTTTTGTCGTATTCGGGGGCGAGCGCCGTGGCGTCACGCGCTCATTTCAGCGGCGGGCGGATCTACTGCTGGAAATCCCCTACGGACGCCCCTTTGGGCAGTCCCTGGGCACTGTGAGCGCCGTTTCAATCTTGGCTTATGAGGTGATGCGTCAACGACGCCATGCCGACAGAGCTTGATCCCAGAGCAATCGCGCCAGACTTTTCTTAACCACCGAGAGCGCCGATATTTAACCGCTTGTCTGCAAAAAGGGAGGCAGTGTAGGGGCGTTTCGTTGAAACGCCCGCCAATAGAAGGTCATTTTACAAGGGCGTCTCACGAGACGTCCCTACACTTTCCAGATTTATGTTGTATTCGACATATATTGGTTTTGCTGCGATTGCTCTGGCACAGCTTAATCCCTATCCTGCTGTCGCGATTTTCCAACCTCTGGTACTATGCGGTTAAGCCAGGCTCAAGGCATATCACATCAGGAGATTATCGATGAAAGCAGTCATTCTCACGGCTGGGCAGGGTACCCGTTTGCGCCCGGTGACTTTGACCATGCCCAAGTCACTGGTCCCCGTCGCCAATCGCTGGCTGATTGCCTACGCCATAGATGTGCTCAAATTGGCTGGCCTCAACGACATCGGAATCGTCGTTAACAGCTTGAGTTCGCCAATTGTCGCCCTGCTGCGCGACGGGAAATCGCTCGGTGTGAATATCGAATACATCGTGCAAGAAAAACAGAAAGGACTGGCTCACGCGATCGGGCTTTGCAAGTCATTTGTCGGCGACGAACCATTTACCGTTTTTCTGGGTGACAATATTTTTCAGGACAAAATGACTGAGTTGTTGACGTCTTTCGCTGATTCAGGCGCGGAAGCGAAGATCGTGCTGGGCGAGGTACCGGATCCTACGCGCTTTGGCATCGCGGAAATTGAGCGGGGGCGCATCGTACGGGTGGTCGAAAAGCCGCAAGACCCGCCCTCCAATTTGGCGATTACCGGCGTCTATCTGTTTCGCAAGTCGGTTTTCGACGCGATTAGCCGTATCCAACCGTCCGGCCGCAACGAACTGGAAATCACTGATGCCATTCAAGTGCTGATCAGCGATGGACATCCGGTCGCGTCGTATGAACTTGGCGGATGGTGGATCGATGCTGGTAAGCCTGACGCCATCATCATGGCGAATCAGCTGGTGCTGGAGGATTTGCCCTATACGCCGGCCCCGGAAAACGGCGGACAAGTCGAGGGCAAAAGCGAAGTTTCGCATCGTGTCCTGATCGGCAAAAACAGCCGGGTGATCGACAGCGTTATTCGCGGTCCCGCGATCATCGGCAAGGATACCGTCATCTGCAACAGTTACGTCGGACCCTATACGGCGCTGGGAGACAACGTGGTTGTCGAAGGCAGCGAAATCGAAGCCAGCATCGTGATGAAAAACTGCGAAATACGCAACATTCAGGGGCGCATCGACCGCAGCCTGCTAGCCGACAACGCGCGTGTGACCTCGGCGCCGCACATGCCGGTGGCGCACCGGTTTGTCCTGGCTGAAAACAGTTACGTGCAATTCTAGGTGAAGGCGGGCGCTTTCATTTGAGCGGGCGCGGCGGCAAGAGTCCTTTGTTTGCCAGGTAGGCGTCGTCCGGTCCCTGCCAGGCAACGATCGCGAAATCGACTTTATCTCGCTGGTCGAAGACGACGCCCTCCGCTTCCAATAATTGACGCTGCTCGTGCGCATGAGCGCTGCCGATGGGAAAGCTGATCTTGCCTTGACTATTGATAACGCGATGCCAGGGGATGGACTTCCCGCGGGGGGTTTTCCGCAGTGCTGTGCCGACCCAGCGCGGAGCGAGATTCTTCATTCGGACCGGGTCCATGCCGTCTTCCGGAGGGATCATCGAGGCAATTTGACCATAGCTGCTCACCTTGCCCGGAGGAATCTGGTGGACTATATCCCAAACAGTTTCAAAAAAATTGCGCGCATTTGGGGGATTGAACATCAGTTCCTCCTGACAGCGGAGTCAAGACCATAGCGGTACGGATTCTGAAAACTCAGCGCATTTACCGAGGATGAAAGCATGCGAATGACAGGCTTGACCATCGCCGTCAATCGAATGGACGACATGGTGGCATTCTATAACGCCGTCTTTGACGCCCGGCTCAAACCCACCGTCCATATCGGCGATCAACAGTTTTATGGCGGCAAAATCGGCGAATTGGAATTGACGCTTTGCCCAAACGCAATCGCCGGCGTCGTTGCCGATCAAAATCGGCAGCAGTTCCGTTTTGCCGTGGACGATATCGCTGCGGTGATGAAAAAAGGCAGGAGACATCACGGCTGCGAGATCAATCCGATTGATGAGTACAAGGGCGCGAAAGTGGCGTCACTGGCCGATCCGGACGGCAATACGATTGAGTTTGTCGAACTGCTTTGATAGCTAGCCATCGTCAATACTGCCTGAGAGTTCGTCGGGCGACGGCGCATAATTGCCCAAGTGCCGCACGACAAGGCCGCTCGCGTAGTTGGACAGCAGGACCGAATCTTCGGCATCAAGCCCGGCAGCCAGTGACAAGGTAATCACTGCAATAGCGGTATCACCCGCGCCGACTGTGTCAAAGACATCGCTCACTTGTGGACTTGGACAGATTGTCGCGCCGGCATCAGTTGCCAGGGCTGCGCCTCTGTTGCCCATGGTGACGATTGTCGCATGCTTGACAGAGAACTCTCCATGAAGGCGGACAGCGGCGTCGCGGAAATCGTCGTCCGTCGCCAGTTCGCGATTGAGCTGTCGCTCCGCGTCGGCGGCGTTGCACTTGATGACATCAACTTCGGCGAAGCGGGCAAACTTGCCTTGTACATCCGCCGTCAACAATATGCTGTGCTGACGGCACAAATCCCGAATCCGCTTCACCAAAGTCGGCGTGAGCAATCCGCCGTGATACTGCGACAGGAGTACTGCGTCGAGGGCGCCAATATTGTCATCTGCGAACCCGACGATTTCAGCTTCCGTCGCCTCATCAATGGGATCGCGCGAGATCGTATCGATGCGCGTGACCTGTTGCGGGAATCGCAGCCCCATTTGCGCCATGACCCGGGTCTTTACGGTAGTCGGTCGGTCGGCGCAGGTAAGCACGCCAGCCGGGTCGATGCCTTGATCGTTGAGGACTCTAAGTAGCTGCGCGCCATTTTCGTCGGCGCCAATCGCGCCAACCTGAATAGCTCGGCTGCCCAAGGCGACGATATTTGCCGCCGGATTGGCGGCGCCGCCGGCGATGAAGCGCGTCGATTCCAATTCCAATACGGGAACCGGCGCTTCTCTGCTCATGCGGGTGGCGCGCCCGGTGATGTACTCGTCGAGAATCACGTCGCCCAGGACTAAGACAGTCTTGCGCGCCAAGCGCGCTACGCTACTCTTCAGCTTCGCCGACATACGATTGTTGCTCTGCGGGCTTCTGGCCGAGTTCCGCCAGTTTACATCAGCGCGCTCGGTATACGATAGACTTGACTTGCAGATGGTATCCAGGGCTATCGCTGGCGCAAAACCGCAAGGGCGAATCTTGGCAGGCGCAACATGCGCCGGAATCTCCAAGGTTGACGCAACAGACGATAGCACCACTCCAGACCGCGTCTTTGCATCCACACCGGCGCTCGCGCTACCTCTCCGGCGATGAAGTCCAGCGATCCGCCAATGCCCATTGCCATGCTCACGTTGAGGCGCGGGAGATTGCGCGCGATCCACTTGTCTTGTTGCGGCGCTCCGTATGCCACAAACAGAATATCCGCATTTGCCTGATTGATCATGGCGACGATGTCGTCTTCTTCGCTTTCTGCTGGGCTGCCTCCATAGGTACCTGCGACTTTTAGCCCGGGAAAACGACGACAGAGGATATCCGCCGCCTTTTGAGCGATTCCCTCGCCGGCTCCCAGGAAGAAGATGCGCCAACCCCTTTCGGCGGCGCGGCGCGCGATCAAAGGGACGCCGTCCGAACCGGTAATACGTTCGGCAATCGGACTGCCGAGACATCTGCTGGCCCAAAGCAATCCGACGCCGTCGGGCACGCAGAGAGCGGCTCGATTCAAGATATTGAAGAATATTGGATCTTGACGCGCGATCATGATGAATTCCGGATTGACCGTACAAACGTGATGGGGTCCAGAATCGGTCCGGATCCAGTCGTCTATAAGTTGCATCCAAGCCGGATAACTTAATCTGTCAACGGGCACGCCCAAGATGCGTATTCTGCCCGGGCGCGGGTTTTCATTCTCATTCTCCGACGTCGTTTCTTCATTGACGGCAACTGTGTCTTGTGGACTCGGTTCAAAGACGGTTGCGGCAGCTTCAAATACCTGGCGCGATGTCACAAGCTTCATGCAGGTACGCGCCGCGCAGCCGTCACGGGCTCCAATTGAATGCCCGACGTAGCTACAGGGACTGCAAGCCACGCCGCTCCGCTGAATCGACGCCCAGCCACCACCGGTCCAGGGTTTCCAGGCTTCGTGATTGCTAGGTCCAAAAATACTGAGGACCGGCGTACCGGCGGCCGCGGCAAGATGCATCACGCCGCTGTCGGCGCCGATGAACAGGTCGGCGCGTCGAAGCACATCAGCGAGTTGTGGCAGAGTCGTCTTTCCGACCAGGTTAAGGACCTCGAAATCCATCAGGCGCGCTGCCTCGGGGCTATCGTCGCCGCTTTGACCGACCAGAACGATGTGGGTCTTGTAGCGAGACCTAAGTTGATCCGCGACCTCGGCAAAGCGAAGGGGCGACCAGCGGCGCGCTTTACTGTACCCGCCGCTGCCCGCGTGCATGACAACAATTGGACCGTCATTCAACTTGTCCATTGTCGACGCGATCGCCTCCGACTTCTCGCTATATACCTGGGCTGGACGTGTTTTGGACGGAGCCCCCGCAAGCGATACCAAATCCAGCCAGTATTGCGCTTCGTGTTTGGCCCCGAATCCATTGTCTTCCACCGCATCTGTCAAGAAGCTGGCATGTTCGTTTCGCAATCCGATGATGCGTCTGGCGCCGGAAACTTTAGCGATAAGCCGAAACTTGATGAGACCCGCGCGCAACGTGAAATGATGAAAGAAGATAAGCGTATCGTAGTTAACACGGCGCAGCCGGCGCAACCTGGCAATGTTTGACGGGGACAAGAGGGCTCGCGTCGCATTATGCTTGCCCTTGTCAATCGCTATGACGGTGTCGATCAAGCCGTGAGGCACAATATCAATGACATGGCGGGACGCCAAAAGGTCGATTCTGGCATCTGGCTTGGCTTCGCGCAAGGCAGCCATGGCCGGCGTCGCCAATACCAGGTCGCCTATGTCCGCCAGTTGCACCAGCAAAATACGATCGCCTGTCATGTCATAGCTGCCCGTCATCCCGCGCGCGTCTGACCTGCATTGTAGCAAATCGTCTTCAGGCCACTCATCGCATTTGCTGGAATTCGTCGAAGATCTCGTGGAGTCGCATGGCGGCTCGCCCCCAGGTAAATGCGGCGGCTCGTTGCCTGCCTTTGTGAATCATGCTTTCGCGCAGATTGGAATCACTGTTGTAACGCTGCATGGCTGCGCTGATCGCTGCCGTATCCTGAGGATCAACCAGCAGACCCGCTTCGCCAACAAGTTCCGGCAAGCTCGAGGTGTTGCTGGCGATGACCGGCGTCCCGCAGATCATGGCTTCGACGACTGGGAAGCCAAATCCTTCGTAAAAGCTGGGAAACACCAAAGCCAGCGCCTGGCTCAATAGCGCGCCTTTATCCCCTTCGTCAATATAGCCTAGCATTCGGACGTTTTCCGCGCCAGCCAGCCAAGTTTTGTCGAATAGCCAGCCTTTGCCTCCGGCCAAAACAAGTTCCGTCTGCCTGTCGCCGACTTGCTGTTGCCATTGCGCAAAGGCAGTGACGATGCCCTGGATGTTCTTGCGTGGCTGCAATGTGCCGATGAATAGGAAGAATCGTTCCGGCAACTGAAAACGATCCCGGACGCGCGCGATATCTTTCGCTTCAAATCTTAAGGAATCCGCGTCGACGCCGGGATAGAGAACACGGATCTTTTCTTGTGGCGTGCCATAATAGCGGCTCAAATCATCAGCCGTCGCGCGACTGTCCGCCAATACGAGCGTGGCGCGGCGCTGGCTATGGGCGGTTGTAAAATCAAGATATCTGCGCTGCATTTGCGGGTGAGCCGTCGGGAAGCGCTTATAGCCCAGATCGTGCACGGTAACGAGCGCATGGCCCGGAAAAAGCAATGGCAAGGTATGCGCCGGAACAAAGCAAACATCGGGACGCGTCGCCCAGAGTTCTCGCGCGAAACGTAGATGAGTCCAGGCGCGCCGCCATGGCAGGACAATTTGTCTTGTCATCGCGTTGGCGGGGAAAAGATCGGCAGGGGGCGCATCGCGAAAATAAAGCGCGAGGTCCTGCGGTTCGTCTCGGGACAGGTTTGCTTCTACGAAAGCATGAATCAAACGCCGCGCATAGTGTTCCGTGCCGGTCGGTCGCTCTGCCGTCGTTCGGCTGGCGTCGATCGCAATCCGTAGTGACATGGCTATAGTCCGGTGGTGAACCTGCGACTATTTCACCGGCTCAAAGGCTGATGACCTTCGCGGAGACGCGCTTGTCGGCGAGGACATGACGGGTATCGACGATGACGCGGCTGTAAGCCGCAATCTCGCGCCAGTCGAAGGCAGTGTGATCGGTTGCGATCACGACGCAATCCGCATTCTTCAGCAAGCCCGCGGAATAAACTTGCGACGGCATGCGCACATCGTTTTCCAGCCCTATTTCCGGCACATGCGGATCACAATAGCTTACGTCGGCGCCTTTCTGCCGCAACAGGCTGATAATGTCGAGCGCGGGGCTCTCCCGCACATCATCAACATCGCGTTTGTAAGCCACGCCCAGAATGACGATGTTCGAACCGCGAACCGCTTTCCGCTGGTCGTTGAGGGCGTCAGTAACCTTGTCGATGACGTAATATGGCATCGACGTATTGACTTCGCTTGCCAGTTCAATAAAGCGGGCGTTGTAATTCAGCGTTTTCAGCTTCCAGCTTAAGTAGTGTGGATCCACCGGGATGCAGTGCCCTCCAAGCCCAGGACCAGGATAAAAGGGCATGTAGCCGAAGGGTTTGGTGGCAGCCGCATGAATCACTTCCCAGACATCAATGTCAAGCTTGTCACACATCAGCGTCATCTCGTTGACCAAACCAATGTTGACAGCGCGAAAAGTGTTTTCCAACAGTTTCACCATCTCTGCCGCAGTAGGGGAGGATACCTGAATAACTTCATCGACGGCGGAATCATAGAGAGCCGCAGCCACTTGCGTGCAGTCTTCGGTAATGCCCCCGACGACTTTGGGTGTATTACGGACTGTGAAACGCTGATTGCCCGGGTCGATACGTTCGGGTGAAAAGGCGATGAACACGTCCTTGCCTACTTCCCAGCCGTCACGCAGGATTTCCGGCAGAATTATCTCTTCGGTCGTTCCAGGATAGGTGGTGCTTTCCAATACGATTAGCATGCCCGCCTTGCAGACTTCCGCGATCGATTGAGTTGCTTCCAGAATATGGGACATATCTGGATCGCGCGTTTTGCGCAACGGGGTCGGAACGCAGATGCTGATGGCGTCCACCGGGCGCAACTCGGCATAACAAGTCGTCGCGCGCAAGCGCCCGGCCGTCACCAAAGTCTCCAAACGCTGATGCGGGATATCCGGAATATAGCTTTGACAGTCGTTGATCTTGTTTACTTTCTCTTCATCAACATCCACACCCAGGACCGAAAAACCAGCTTCGGCAAACTCGACCGCCAGGGGCAAGCCGACGTAACCCAAGCCGACGACGGCAACAGTGGCGTTTCGTTCCGCGAACTTGTCGAGCAGCTCTCTCTTGTGGCTCATATCGGTCCTTTGTACAGGATGCGCCCGAAGAAATTATATTACGCGCCATACCTGCGCAATAGCCTGAGATCAACGAATGCCGCTTCTCGCTAAACTCTCTGCGTTATGCCAGGGTCAATCATGCTGGCGCCCGAGCCGTGGTTAACAAACGAAACGCGCCCGCTAGATTTCTCCGGCAGAGCGCGTTGCTTGAAACTTTGCAAAGGACTGCGTTGTTCAACTCAGACCGCGATGTCGCGCCTCTCGTATTGGTAAAGCGACGCCAAAAGGAGGACCGCGGAAACGACCACGAATCCGGCGATATGCGGCCAAATGAAGCCCTGTGTCAAGATGTCGCCGGCGTTGTAATAGGTCAGGAAGGAAATGGAGCCGATCGGTTCAGCGACAGTTCCTTCCGCGACCGCGCCTATCGCCTGCAACATGTAGCTTGCGATGACAAATGCCGTGACGATGCCAAGCGCGACCGATCGCCGGCGAACGATGACAGCGATCAGCATGGTCACTGCCATGATGAACACCATCATGGGAATCAAGTAGAAGGTGACCTCCGCCAGCCGCGCCACATCAAGATCGATGCTGGCAATTGACACGCCTATCTGCATACCCAGATAGATTAACAGGACCACACCGACAATGCTGACGCTGTAGGCGATGAACTTTTCAATGATCACGCGCGCTCTTTGCACGGGCAAACTCAGCAGTACGTCCATCGTGCCGGTGTCCTCTTCGTTGGCTGTGATGCGCATGCCCATGACAACTGGATAAACAGCGAAAATCAGCGCGGACTTGCCGAAAAAGCCCATAGCTACAAAGCCTTCGTTGGTGGCGAATATCTCAAGCTCCTTGCCAATGCCGACCATCGCGAGAATGATGGGCGGGAAGGTCTCCAGCAAGTCCTTTATGTCTTGCATATCGAAGAGCGGCACCATCAATACGACCATGAGCGCCATAGCCGCCAAGCCGACTCCCCAATAGACCATTTGCTTCCAGGTCTGTTTGTAAGTCTCCAAAAAAACTGAACCGATCATCGTACTCGCTCCTAGACGCCGATGTCGCGGCTGATAAACATGCGGACGGAAAGCGCGAATCCTGCCAGGACTACCAATAGCAGAACCAGGGCATTTGCGGGATCGTAATTGCCCAGCACGATCTCCTCGCCCTGCGTATAGCTGAAGAAGGATAAGCCTTGCATGAGATCGGCAATGGCGCCGCTGGCGGCGCCGCCGATCAAATTGAAGACGTAACTGGCGACGACGAAGGCTGCTGACAAGCCAATGGCAAGGGCGCGACGCCGGGCGATTAGAGCCAGCAGACCGGTGACGGTCATCACAAGCAAGGCGCCCGGGTAGAGATTGAGAATGCTGATGAAGACCAGATTCATTTGCGCGTCTACGCCAAACAGAACCAGGCCGAACAGCGTAATCGCCGCGCAAAGGAGCAAAATGCCCAGCCCGATCGCGGCGTAGCCAATCCAGCGTTCAAGAAGGTATGAGGAACGCGAAATCGGAAGCGACATGACGACGTCCATAATGCCGGCTTGCTCGTCGTTGGCGGTGATGTTCATACCAGCCATGACAGCGAATACGGACAAGAATATGGCGGCTTCCGAAACGAAGACTGATACGATCCAGCCCTCAGAGCTTCGCAACAATTCGACGCTGCTCGCGCCGAAAGCTTGCAAGAGGGCGGGTGGCATCGAGGCAAGGAGATCGGCATAGCCCTGGATGATATCCGAACTTGAGGCGATGAAATCAATGTAGAAACCGAGTAAGCCCAAGCCCAGACCCCAATACAGCACTTGCTTCCAGGAGGTCCTCAGTGTATTGGCGAAAACTATTCCACGCATTAGCGCGCCTCCCTGCCGTCGCTATAGTAAGCCAGGAAGATATCTTCCAATGATGGCTCTTCTACGCGCAGATCTTTCACATAACCGTCGCTGATCATGCGCAGCAAGGGATCAAAATCGCCCACCAGGCGCATTTTGACCCGTGAGCCATTGATATCCACATCGCTGATCTTGCCGGACTGCTGAAGTTGCCGCGCCAATCCCTCGGGAACGGCGTCTCGGAACTGAACATCAACCCAATGAAACTCTACGTTCATCAGTTTCTCAATCGATTCCACCGCTTTGAGATCGCCATCGCGCAAGATGCCGGCGCGGTCGCAGATGGCTTGGACCTCGCTCAATATGTGAGAAGACAGGAAGACCGTTTTCCCCTTGTCGCGGAACTCATCCATCATTTCGTGAAAGGTTTGCTGCACCAAGGGGTCGAGACCATTGGTCGGCTCGTCCAGAATGAGCAAGTCCGGCGAGTGCATCATGGCTAAGACCAGCCCAAGCTTGCGCTTGTTGCCGGATGACAAGTCCCGGACGCGTTTGCTCGTATCCAGTTGCAGGCGCTTCGCCAATTCATCGGCTTGCTTCGTAATGCCCTTGGTATCGCCGTGGACGCTCGCGACGTAGTGGATGATTTGCTGACCCGTGCGCCCTTCCCACAAGCTAAGCTCGCCGGGCAAGAATCCGACCCGCCGATGGATCTCTACACTGTGATCCCGTATATCCATGCCAAATATCGAGGCGGAGCCGCTGCTGGGTCTGATCAAGTCCAGCAGCATGCGTATGGTTGTGGTTTTCCCGGCGCCGTTCGGACCCAAGTATCCGAAGATCTCACCCTGTTGCACGCTGAGATTGAGGTTTCGCAAGGCTGCTGTTTGCTTGGAGCCCGAGCCGTAGGTTTTCGAAAGATCGTTGATTTCTATCACTGTTGCGGACGCCATGATAATCTCCTAATTGCCAACAATAGCGTGGGTTGACGCCCACAAAACATGCGTTCAACCTTTATCGATTATAGTCGGCGCGCGAATTGGCTGTCAACGAAGACCGCGCCAAGCCCATCCCCCAATTATTGAGGTGTGCGGCGAGCCGAATACAGCGCAATTCTTCAGCGCTTCGCAATGAGCTTGTCCATATACATGCGCTAGGCAACGCTGATGACATCGACGCCCAGATAGGGGCGCAAGACCTGCGGGATGACGACGCTGCCGTCGGCTTGCTGGTTATTCTCCATGATCGCGATCATCACGCGCGGTGTGGCGAGGGCGCTGCCGTTTAAGGTATGCACAAATTGCGTCTTGCGACTGCCGGCCGGGTAATAACGCACCCTCGCTCGTCGCGCTTGAAAGGCTTCGGTATTGCTGCAGGAACTCACCTCGAGCCATTCCCGGCAGCCGGGCGCCCACATTTCGATATCGTATTTTTTGGTCGCGCTGAAACCGAGGTCGCCGCTGACAATTTCCAAGCGTCGAAAAGGTATCTCGAGTTGCGCGCAGATGTCCTCGGCGTAGCCTGTCATCGTTTCCAATTCGTCGTAGCTGGTTTCGGGAGTGGTGAATTTGAACATCTCCACTTTCTCGAATTGATGCACGCGCTTGATGCCGCGCACATCGCGCCCGGCGCTGGCTTTTTCGCTGCGAAAACAGGGTGAATGCGCGACATAGTTTAGCGGGAGATCGGCTTCTTCGAGGATTTCGTCTCGATGCAAATTGGTGATCGCGACCTCGGCAGTGGGTACCAGAAAGCGGTCTTCACCCTCCAGCTGATAGACCGTATCGTGGAATTTGGGAAACTGCGCGGCGCCGTAAAGCATGTCTCCGTATACCAGGTAAGGCACATAGACTTCGTCGAATCCATTCGCGCGCGCGGTATCCAGGAAGAAGCTAATCAGGGCTCGCTGCAAGCGAGCGCCCCATCCCTTCAAAACAAAGAAGCGGCTGCCCGCCAGCTTGACTCCGCGCTCGAAGTCAATGATGCTGAGCGCGGGACCCAGCTCCCAATGAGGTTTCGGCTCAAAGTCGAATTCGCGGAATTCGCCTTTGGGAGGATGCGCGATATTGCTCTCCTCGCTCTCATGGGCGGGTACGCTATCATGCGGCAGATTAGGGATCCAAAGCATATTTTCTTCAAGTTCGCTTTCGATTTCCTTTGCCCTGGCGAAGCCCTCATCGATCTTGCCCCCGATCTGCTTCAAAGCCCCGATGAGATCGTCGAATGCCGAGCCCGATTGCAAGCTGTCGTCTGCGTTGACCGGAGCGCTACCGTCCATAAGCGCGCTTGCAATGTCAAAGTCTTGACGCTGCAGCGCGCTGGCAGCCGCCTGGGCGCGCGCAGCTTTTTCTCCATCATCCATCGCTTTATTGCCGCGCAGTTTGCCCATCGCGCGGTTTAAGGTATTTCGCGCGGCTTGCGCGGTTTCTGTCTTGGTCCGTATTTCGCGCCGCCCCGCATCCAATTCCAGGATCTTGTCAATGCGGGCGAGCGCCGCCTCGTCATAGAGTTTGCCAATTTGCTCTTTCACCCAATCCGGCTTTTCACGGATTAGCGCTATGTCTAGCATGTCTTTTCTGTCTCCAGTTGAGTTGAATTCAAGAACTGTGAAACTCGGAATCCGCTTGATTTTACCATGTGCCGAAGGCAATGTCGCAATGCGTCATGCCCGACTGAGGACGGCACATGGCGCTAAGAGTCTTGACTGGAGGAAATATTGGGGGAGGCGGGATTGGCGCGCGCATGCGCACAGTCCGGGGCGTCGTCAGGCAATGGACCGCGAATGTCGCGCAGAAAACGACGACCGGCAATAGCCAATCCGATGATAACGTTGGCGATCACCAGCGCATCAAAGAATTCCGGCGTCAGGATGTCCATGGTGGTTCTGTTCCAATTTCTGCAGTCTA
>DAOULD010000143.1:0-3079 GCA_034420635.1 Anaerolineae bacterium
ACTGCCGTCGGCGCGATGAAACAGCACTTCGCCGCCGGTCGGGTCATACAGCCGCAGCAGCGCGCGCCCCACGGTCGTCTTGCCGCAGCCGCTTTCGCCCACCAAACCCATGACTTCCTGCTCGCGCAATTCAAAGCTGACGCCGTCTACGGCTTTGATCGTGCCCACCCGGCGCTGCAGCAGCCCTTGCCGCAAGGGAAAGTGCATCTTCAAGTCTTTGACCTTGAGGATGATGTCGCCTGAATTTCCCCCTACTTCACGCTGTCGTTGAAGCACCTCCGTCATTTTGGGGGAGGGGTTTGGGGTGGGGGTGTGGGCTTCAGCCATGCCTGTGCGTCTCCGACTACAGATTCGAGTAGGGGTCGGCCGCATCGCGCAAGCCGTCACCCAGGAAGTTGAGACCCAGCACAGCCACCACAATGAAGATCACCGGCGTCAGAATCCAGGTATTTTGGCCCAGCGTCTCCAGGCTCTGCGCGCTTTTCATCAGGAAGCCCCAGCTGGTCAGCGGCTCGTTGATGCCGATGCCCAGGAAGCTCAAGAAAGCCTCGGCCAGAATGATGTCGGGGATCATCAGCGTCAGGATCACGATTACGTGGCTGAGCACGTTGGGATAAAGATGCTTGAAAATAATGCGGAAGTCGCCCGCGCCCTGCTCCTTCGCCGCCAGAATGAAGTCCGTCTCGCGCAGCGAAAGCACCTTGCCGCGCACCTCGCGCGCCAGCACCGCCCAGCGCAAGAAGGGGAAGATGAAGGCCATCACCAGGAATTTCTGCTCGCCAGACCAGGTCGTTGGGATCACCGCCGCCAGCGCCATCCACAGCGGCAACTCCGGGAAGGACATGACCACTTCCACCAGCCGCTGAATGGCGTTGTCGATGCCGCCGCCATAATAGCCGGAGATGACGCCGACGGATGAGCCGACCACAATCGCGATCACCGCCGCCAGAATGCTCAACGACAGCGACACCCGCCCGGCCAGGCAAATCCGCCCCCACAGGTCGCGCCCAAAGCGATCCGTCCCCAGCAGGTGCAAGCGCACTTCATCAGTATCCAGCCCGAAAAGATGAAAATCGGTCGTGATCAAACCGAAGAGCTCGTACTCCCAGCTGCGCACGAAGAACTGAACGTTGTAGCGGCTGTCGGGGTCAATCTTGGGCCGCGCCTGATACGTGACCGGATCGATCTCCAATTCCTGCTTGTAGACGAAGGGGCGCAGACTGAAGTTTCCATCCAGATCAACAAAGCGAATCTGCGTCGGCGGCGTATAAGAATCGCCCAGCGCCGTCGCGTAGAGGTTGTAAGGCGAGAAGAATTCAGGCAGGATCGCCAGCACAACCAACATGACAATCATCAGTCCGCCGACAATGGCGGCCTTGCTGCGGCTGAAACGCTGCCAGACCAACTGCGAATAAGAGTCGCTGCTCTCTTCTGACTCTTCTTCGCTTATCAGTCCGTAGTAATATGGGGTGCTCACTTTTACCGCCCCGCCCCTAACTGTAAGAAATCCGCGGGTCAAGCACGCCCAGCGCCATATCAGCGATGAAATTGCCCGCGATGAGTAATATGCCGTAGAGCAGCATGATACTGCCCGACAGGAAAACATCCTGCTTCAGCAGGGCTTCGGCGAACATGGGCGCGATGGTCGGCAACCCGAATACGATGGCCGCCTCCAATTCGCCCTGCAGCATATAAGGCAGCACCGTGCCCTGATAGGCGATGATGGGGTGCAGCGCGTTCGGAACGGCATGACGGTTCAGCACCCGCCGTTCATGCAAACCTTTGGAGCGCGCCGTGGTGACATACTGCTGATTGAGCACATCCAGCAGATTGCCGCGCATCACGCGCAGGTTGCGCGCCACGCCGCCCAAGCCGGCGATGAGTATCACCGGGCCCACGTGCTTGAGCAGATCGACCGCCTTGGCGATCGACCAGGGCGCGTAGCGGAACTCCGGCGAGTGCATGGCGCTGACATGCTCCCAGCCCAAGCCAAACGCCAGGAAATACATGACAATCAATGCGATGGAAAAACGCGGGAATGAAGTCGCGAAAAACGCGAAGGCCGCCGCCGTATTGTCGGCAAAACTATACTGTCGATTGGCGACGTAGATGCCCAAAACGATGCCAACTAAGGAAGAGATGGCGTGCGCCGACAGCGCGATCCAGAGCGTGCGCGGCAGGCGCTGCGCCAGCAAAGAGCTGACATCGACGCGCTGCGAAAACGACCAGCCAAAGTCGCCGCGCAGCACGATTGCGCCCATCCATTTGATATATTGAATCGGTAAGGGGTCAAGCAAGCCGTATTTGTCGCGCAGCTTGTTGGCCGCTTCTTCAGCCTGCTCTTCCGACGTGCCGCCCAAAGCGACCAATTCCGCCTTATAGACCTCGGCGAAATCACCGGGCGGAATCTGAATAATCGTGAAGGCCACAATAGTAATGACGATCAGGATCAAAATTGATGATATGAGGCGCTGTACGATGTAGCGTACCATGAATGGCTGCCTCGTCAGTTGCTGAACGCCGCAATAAGTTAATGCGAACTAGTATAGAACATTATGTCATCAAGATACAACAGGGGCGCGACGACCCGCGCCCCCGTCTCGAACTGTGAACGCCAGGATGAGCCGAAGCTCATCCAGCCGACGACGATTTACATGTCGTCCATGCCGTAGACCGGCAGCGTATTCGGGAAGATCTCAGCGATCTGGTCATCCGGGTTTACCCAGACAGCTTCCGGAATCACATTGCCCCAGGTCCACTGATAGAAGAAGGGCGGCGCGCCAACCGGAATGTTGTTGAAGCGCTTGGCCAAGGCCAGCCCGTAGCGACCGATGATGCCGCCGACATGGTAGACATTCTCGGTGAAGAGCGTGATGTAACGCGACATCAGTTCCTTGCGCGCGTCGAAATCCGGCTCCAGGCAGAACTCGTTCACGATCTCAACGATCTCAACCTCGAAGTCCAACAGGTCGCGCTCGCCGCCATCAGCCCGGTGGAAGTCAGGCGAGAGATCGGTGACCGGACCTAGATCGCGGCAGCGGGTGTAGGAGGTGGTGTATTCCTGGCCGGCGCGGTCAAC
>DAOULD010000144.1:0-13311 GCA_034420635.1 Anaerolineae bacterium
GACTATCCCATCAACGTGTTGCGGGCTGCCGGCGTCGACATGTCGACGCCGCAGGCGGTGGAGGAAACATTCAAGGTGCTGGAGAGCTTGGTGGATCGGCTAGAGAGGTTGATCGGTTAAATGGCTTCGGAAACCAACCCATTGCATATCGACCGAGACGAAGCGATACGCATGGCTGTTTTCTCGGGCAACCTTCTCTACAGTCTGCGAGATGATCGACACTTCTGGGCGATGACGTTGATCATCTCCAATCTTTTTGAGTTGGTTGGAAAAGGCAGCGAAACACTTGAGCGCTTCGATAATGGGTTTTCCGAAATCATAGGGCGCAGAACGGACCAGGCAGTTGCGTTTGGTTGGGATATCGGATGCATCGCTAGAGCCGTCAGAAATATCATCGTTCACGGGATGTCACTTGACAGAACACAGAAAAAGAACTTCAACAGTCGAGATAGAGCAGCGGTTGTAAGCATTGGTTTCATCTCTGCGTCTATGGAACAAGACAATGAATATGTATATGATGTTACGCTTATAGGCGAGAGACAATACATCATTCACTTTTCACCGTCAGCGTTTTGGCCCTATGTCCAACAATGGTATGAGAGCAGGCGCTTAAGATGACGCGAAAACAATATGTCTTGTACGAGCCAGGGGGGCGGCAAGTGCGCGGATTTGCTTACGGCAAGCTGGTCGAAGTGCGCTATATTGATGTCGTTCGGACTGATATAGAATCCTCTAATCGCGAAGAATTCATAAAGATGGTTGAGCAGAAGCAGCTAACTGACGAAGAACTGCGCGAGTGCCGCATTGGTTATGTCGATGACAAGGGAGTCGGCACTTATTGCAGTTGGCAAGAGTTTCTAGACCTAGCGGCGGAATCTGGCTAATTCGCCACCACATAATACAGTTGCTAAACTGATGATGAAGCCGTCGATTGTGAGAGACTTCGTGAAATCAACGAAGAGTTTGATGTACCCTCAGTAACGATGCCTGATCGCATCATTTAAGTTAGAAAGTCTAATTTCAGTCTTCAATCGCCTGATTTGCCAGCACGCGCAACTCGCGCCGGATGGGATATGACGACGAGGGCATTAGCTGGGTCAAAAAGATGACGATCATCTGCTCCTTGGGATCAACCCAGAAGGCTGTGCTCGCCGCCCCGCCCCAGGCAAATTCGCCCGACGAGCTCAAAATATGAGCCGCCGCCGGGTCCAGCAAGACAGCGCCTCCCAGACCAAAACCGACGCCATCGTGACGGGTTTCGCTGCGTAAGCCTCCGCGGCGCAGGTTGTATCTAGCGCCGAGACCAACGCCAATGGCTTGCGGGCGCGTTTCGCTCGTGAGTATATAGCCCATACTCGACAGATCACGGTTACCCGGCAGATGGTTGCTGGTCATTAACTCAAGCGTTTTACGCCCAAGCAAACGCACAGCATCGAGCGCGCCCTTGTTGAGCAGCATTTGGCAAAAGCGTAAATAATCGCCGGCGGTCGAGACCAGACCGCCACCGCCGGAGAACAGCTTCACCTGCTTCAAGTACGTGCTTTCGTCCGGCTTGTCGATGAGGCGAAAACCGTCGCCTTCACGTTCGTAGTTCGCCGCAAAACGGTCCACTTTTTCCGGCGACATCGTGAAGGCGGTATCCACCATGCCCAGTGGCTCCAGGATCTGTTCGGCGAAAAAGCGATCGAGCGATTGACCCGAGATGACTTCGATCACATAGCCCAGGACATCGGTGGCGACGCTGTAGCTCCAGCGAGTCCCGGGCGAAAACAGCAGGGGCAGCTCGCTGAGATGACCGATCATGTCAGCCAGCGACTTGTCTGCACCGAGCAAATCACGGTTGCGATACATGGCGTCAACGGGATGCGCGTGCATATGGCCATAGGTCAAGCCCGATGTGTGGGTCAGCAAATCGCGGATGGTCATTTCGCGCTCTACAGGGACGGTCAGGTAGCTCTCGGCGTTACCGGACTCGAAGACTTCAAGCTGCTTAAACCCAGGAATAAACTCGGATACCGGATCATCGAGCTGAAGCAAGCCGCGCTCGTATAGCATCATCACGCCGACCGAGGTGATGGGCTTGGTCATCGAATAAATGCGAAAGATGCTATCTTCTTCGACGGGCAGCCCGGCTTCGACATCTCTCAAGCCACAGCGATGCAGATAAGCGGCTTTCCCGCGCCGGGCGACCAAGACGAGATAACCGGGGATCTTGCCTTCGTCAACATAGCGGTCGAAATGATCCGCGATACAGTTAAGACGGGCTGAAGATAATCCAAGGTCCTCAGGACATGTCAAGTCGATCATTCTACAGCATCTCCGTTTTGACATATGGCCATTTCGTAAAGCGCCCTGAAGCGGCAACCATTATTACGACAGCACAAAGCCCTCGTAACCCTTGGCTACGACCTCTTCGCATTTTTCAACGTAGGGCGGGAAGCCCGGCAAAGGCATGAAAACCCGCGGCTTGCCGGGAATGTTATGCCCCTGATACCAATTCTGGCATGATACCCACAGAGTTTGGTTTGCCACCTCATTGACGTGAGCGACCCAGGCTTCCTGAGCGGCTTCGGTGGCTTCGATGCTGGCGCGGTCGTTTTCGACCATAAAGCCAATGCAGTCCGTGACCCATTCGACGTGCTGCTCGATAGCCACCATCATATTGGTCAACACCGACGGGCTGCCCGGCCCCGTTATAGTAAAGAGGTTGGGAAAGCCAGACACTTGAAGACCCAGGTAATTGACTGGTCCGGCCGCCCATTTTTCGCTCAGGGGCTGCCCATTACGACCGCGGATGTCAATCCTGAGCAAAGCGCCGGTCATAGCGTCAAAGCCGGTGGCGAGGACGATGAGGTCGAGGTCGTAGTCGGCGTCGGTTGTTCGGATGCCACTAGGGGTGATCGCCTCAATGGGGGCGATATTGATATCAACCAGTAACACGTTCGGCCGATTGTAGGTTTCGAAGTAGCCGCTATCCAGAACCGGGCGTTTGCAATGGATCGTATAGTCGGGCGTTAGCATTTCGGCGACCTTCGGGTCTTTCACAATGTCGTGTATTTTCGCCCGCACGAAATCCGCTGTTACTTCATTGCTTTCGGGATTAACCGTGATGTCGTTGAAAGCGCCGAAGAAGGGGAAGCCGCCGAGCTGCCAGCGCTCCTCCAGGATAAGTTGTTGTTCTTCCTCGTTTATCTCCGTAGCGGAGAAGTCGTTGGCGGGGATATGCGATAATTGCGCGCCCGACTGCAGCCGATTGCGGGCGCGGAAGCCAGCGTAGTCAGCCTTGATCTCGGCTACTATTTCGGGATCAGACGGGCGATTATGAGCTGGTACAGACCATTGTGGCGAGCGCTGAAAAACCGTGAGATGCGCCGCCTGCTCGGCGATGACCGGAATCGCCTGTACTGCCGACGAGCCGGTGCCGATAATCCCGACTCGCAGCCCGCTGAGGTCGACGCCCTCGTGGGGCCAGCGCGCGGTGTGGTGGATGGGACCGCTGAAGGTTTCCATCCCGTCTATTGCCGGTACGTTGGGCGCTGAAATGCTGCCCGTGGCCATAACCAGAAACTGGGCTGTCATTTCGGCACCGTCATCGGCCGCGATCCGCCATCGGCTGGCCGCTTCATCATATGTCGCCGCTTCGACCCTGGTGTCGAAAATAATATCTCGACGCAGATCAAAACGATCAGCGACGTGGTTCAGATACTTGAGTATTTCGGGCTGGGTGGGATATCGTTCGGGCCACTCCCACTCCTGCTGTAGATCTTCATCAAAGCTGTAGGAGTACTCCAAGGTGTCCGTATCGCAGCGCGCGCCGGGATAGCGATTCCAGTACCAGGTGCCGCCAACGCCACTGCCCGCTTCGATGACACGCGCCGACAAGCCTAACTTGCGCATGCGGTACAACATATACATGCCGGAGATACCGGCGCCGACGATGATGACATCGAGTTTATCCGCTGAATCCATAGCTTAATCCCGTCGTCAGTACAAATTGCTCAAGCTTAATTCATCACGAATCCGCCCGCTACGGTCAAGGAAATTCCCGTCACATTGTCTGCGCGCGTCAGGTACAACGCCGCTTCTGCCATATCTTCGGGCGTCTGTTCTCGTCCTAATGGGACACGATCTTGGATGAGTGCAGCAAATGTGTCTTCAACCGTATCTGTGCCGTACTCTTGCTGTCGCCGCTTTGATTTTGAAAGATGATCGAACCACATAGATGTATCGACATTGCCGGGGCAGATGGCATTCACCCGGATTGAGAGCTCGGCAAGCTCGGCGGCCATAGACTGGGTCAAGCCAATCGCCGCGAATTTCGAGGCGCAATAGGCGCCCATGTAGGGAAATCCTCTCTTGCCGGCAGTCGAGGCAATGTTGATGATAACCCCGCCATTTTTCGTCAGGTGGGGAATCGCCGCCTGCGACATCAAGAAGATGCCCTTGACGTTTACCGCAAAGACACGATCCCAATCGGACTCGGCAAAGTCCACAATCGGTCCCGTCTGAATGATGCCCGCATTGTTCACCAAGATATCTAATCCGCCAAATGCCTCGACCGATATTTCAACAAGATTTTGACATGAATCGCGGTCGGACACGTCAACTTCGATCTCCATACATGCTCCGCCGCG
Source organism: Anaerolineae bacterium (assembly GCA_034420635.1). Taxonomy (GTDB): domain Bacteria; phylum Chloroflexota; class Anaerolineae; order Aggregatilineales; family Phototrophicaceae; genus UBA6055. The sequence continues at coordinate 4,635 of DAOULD010000144.1, forward strand.
CTCGCTGATTGCGCTTGTGGTCGCTTCCAGTTCGGTTCTGGCAGAGAGTGAGTAATGCCAATCTGACCCCGACTCAACCGCCAGCGAGCCCAAGTCAGCAACGACGACGTTTGCTCCCTCCGTGGCAAACGCTTCGGCGATTCCCCGCCCGATCCCGCGGGCAGCGCCGGTAACAACTACGGTTTTGCCATCTATCTGCATAGGCGTCGCTCGATCCTTACGAAAGCCCAATCCCATTGCCGCCATCAACCGAGAGCGAGGCCCCGGTCACGCTGTCGGCGCGAGTCAAGTATAATGCTGCATCGGCAATCTCTTCGGGGGCCTGCTTGCGGCCCAAGGGAACCGCATCTTTGACGAAAGCGTCGAAGGCATCTTCAAATGATTGCCCGGGGTATTGCTGAAGGCGGTGCTTGACCAGGTAATCGGATTGCATCGAAGTAAAGACATTGCCTGGGCAGATGGCATTCACCCTGATGGAAGTTTCAGCGAGCTCGGCAGCCATGGATTGCGTTAAGCCGATCACCGCAGCTTTTGAGGCGCAGTAAGGGCCATTGAACGCGGACCCGCGTTTGCCGGCGTTCGAGGCGATGTTTATGATGACCCCGCCCCTCTTCGCCAGGAAGGGAATCGCCGCCTGCGACATCAAGAAGACGCCCTTGACGTTTACAGCAAAGATTCGATCCCAAGTAGATTCGGCAAAATCTGCAATTCGTCCAAGTTTTATAATGCCTGCATTGTTCACCAGAATATCTAATCCGCCAAATGCCTCGACCGATTTTTCAACAAGATTCTGGCATGAAGCACGGTCCGATACGTCGACTGCAATCGCTAGACAACTTCCGCTTCTTTCTCTGATTCCATTTGCCATCATTTCCAATTCGGTTTCGGCAGAGAGTGAGTAATGCCAATCTGACCCCGCTCCAACCGCCAGTGCCCCCAAGTCAGCGGCGAGGACATTTGCCCCCTCCGTGGCAAACGCTTCGGCGATAGCGCGCCCGATCCCGCGGGCAGCGCCGGTTACGATAACGGTTTTGCCTTTGATCTGCATGCCCGTCTCTCGATCCGATTAAGAACGCGGTTCAAACTTTCACGTCAAATCCAAGACACTGCGCGCCACCTCACCTTTACCCAGGGCGTCAAAAGCCTCATTGACTCCTTCGAGGGGATAGACGCGCGTCACCAACTCGTCCAGCTTGAGCTTGCCCGCTTTATAAAGGCTAAATACGCGGGGGAAATCCAGCCGGGGGCGGCAACTGCCGTACATTGAGCCGATGACCGTCTTCTCGAGCGCCAGAATCTTGGCGTCAAAATCAAGCGGGGTGTTGTCGGGAGCGTGGCCGACAAGAACAGTGACGCCTCGTCGTCGGGTAGAAAGTATGGCCTGTTTATAGGGCTCGGGCACCAAGCCGATAGCTTCGAAGGCGTAGTGGACGCCCTTACCGTCCGTTAGCTCCTTGATGGCCGCAACCGGGTCAACATGAGCTGAATTGACCGTGTGTGTGGCGCCGAACAATTTCCCCATTTCGAGTTTGTTGTCCAGGATATCGACGGCGATAATCGGCTCCGCGCCGGCGATCGCCGCGCCCTGGATCACGTTCAGTCCGACGCCGCCACAGCCGAAGACGGCGACCGACTTGCCAGCCTGGACATTGCCGGTATTCAAGGCGGCTCCCACCCCGGTCATCACGCCACAGCCGACCAGCGCAGCCTGGGCAAATGGGATCTCCCGGTCAATCGGGATGGCGACATCTTGGGGAACGATGGTCTCGGTGCTGAAAGTACCGAGCGCATTCATCCGTTTCATGGGACGGTCACTGTCCGCGAAGAGGGGCTGCCCCCGTCGGTCCCAGGGCTCCTCACAGAGATTGGAGTAGCCCACCTGGCACATCTCGCAAATTCCGCAATTGCGCGTCCAAGACAGCACGACGTGATCGCCCGTTTTGACACTGTGAACCGCCGAGCCAACTTCCGCGACCACGCCCGCCCCCTCGTGACCCAGAATCACGGGCGGGCGGTTGATATCCACCCATTCCCCCTTGACGATATGCCAATCCGAGTGGCAGACGCCGCTGGCCATCAACCGGACGCGAACCTGATCATCTTTGATGTCGGGCAAATCAAATCGTTCAATCACCAGTGGGGTATTCGCTTCGTAAAGGACTGCCGCTTTCATAGGCGCTTTCCTTGATCTTTTTATTTGAAAGTATAACCTGCTCGCTAAACTTTAGCGCATTCGGCTAATCTGGGTAACGTATCCTTTTCGTTTGAAATACCCTTAGGCAGTCTTCGACATGAGAGCCTTAACCCAAAACACGAACGACGTTGGCAGATGGTTGTTGTTCTTTAATTTCAACCGACTTCGATACGCCACCCTAATCAGAGGCAATCACATCGAGAATCTGCAGTAGTTTGGTATCGCGCCACTTCTTGATCTGCTCCATATTCGTGCCCGCCAGTTCGGCTTCCATTTGCGCAACGCAGATTTTCGCCCATTCTCGCGCCAGTTCTGGCGTGCGCGGCGGCGCCTCACGCTCGACGCGCGAAGGAATGTCATCCTCCAAGCTGTGGTCGAGCTTCCGGTCGACCATGGTATCCTGCAAGCCGCCAGGACTGGTCAACATGCCGACGGCAAAGGGTCCCATCAGCGCCAGGCGCAAACCGGGCCCGGTTCTAAAGGCGAGATCGATCTCCTCAACGGTAGCAACCCCGTTGCCCACCAGCCACAAAGCTTCGCGGTAGATCGCAGCCTGCATGTGATTGACAATATGGCCCCGGCATTCTTTGCGAGCCACCACCGGCACTCTGTCCATTCTCGCCATGAAGTCCCGCGCCAGCGCCACCGTCTCGGCCGAGGTCATTTCGCCTGGTACGATCTCCACCGAAGGCACGATGTGCGGCGGGTTATAAGGATGCGCCACCACACAGCGTTCGGGATGCGTCGTCGCCTTCTGGATTTCCGTCATCAGCATGGCGGATGTGCTGGAAGCGAGCACGACCTCCGCAGGGCTTAGCCGGTCCAGCTCTCGGTAGATCTCCCGCTTGATCCGATACCGCTCGGGCCCGGACTCCTGCACAAAGTCCACATCTTTCAAAGCGGCGGCCAGGTCCGTTGTGGTCGCGATCCGGTTCTGGGCGGCTGCCGCTTCTTCTGCGGTCATCAGCCCGGCTTCAACGAGGGTCGCATAAGCGCTGCGGATCTCCCGCATCGTCCAATCAAGGGCTTCAGCGGAGATATCATAAATGTTGACCCGGAGGCCATGTTGGGCGAAAAGGACCGCCCAAGAGAAACCAATTGTTCCGCCGCCAACACAGGCGACCTTGGTAATATCACTCGCGTTTCTTACCATTGATTCTCCAATCCGTTGTTCTCAATAGCAAAACAGGAGTCAACCGGCTGCGGTAGAAGCGGTTTAGCGCCGAAGCAGCTATGCTTTTGTCTTGTAGCGATAGTTGGGATCGACGTTTTCCTTGGGACCGAGTCTGTTGCGCAGCGTACCTATCCCCTCTACTTCCATCTCGACCACATCACCGGGTTGCAGGTAACGGGCTGTGTCGACGCCTAATGCGAGCGCCTCGGGGATTGAGCCGCCCGAAACTGTACCACTGCCCAGCACGTCGCCCGGTACAATACGGCTGTCCTTGGAGGCGCGCTCGACATAATCGCCCCAACCGTGATACGAAGCGCCGCCATCGCCTTCATCCAGCCAGACGTCGCCGTTGACCCTGACCGTGCACTTGACCTGCAGCTTGCCATCACGCAGATAGGGCGCCATTTCGTCGGTGGTGACCAGCCAGGGACCCAGCGAAGAGGCGGCGTCTTTGCCTTTGGCGGGACCGAGCCCAACAGCCATTTCATCAAACTGCAGGTCACGGGCGCTCCAGTCGTTGAGGATGCAGAAGCCGGCGATATAGTCCAGAGCATCGGCGGCTTTAATGTCGCTGCCTTCACGTCCGATGACGCAGCCCAACTCCATCTCGTAGTCCAGCCGTTCCGTCGCTGAGGGGAATGGTACGACATCCTCTGGCCCGAAGACGCGCAGGGTGTTGGAGAAGTAGAAAACCGGCAGGCGATACCAAGCCTCGTGCAGCGTGCGCGCGCCTTGTCCGCTGGCATGCGCCTCAAAACTGAAGAAGTCGCGCAAGGTCGGCGGCTGCAACACCGGAGCGCGCAGCCGGATCATGGGCAGGGGCACACCTGGCGCGGCGATATTGCTCGCCAGGGCGTCCCGTACTCGATCAAGTGGCGAGTCGCCGAATTCAAGTAAAGCGCGGACGTCTCTCAAGGTGTGATCGGCGCCTAGCAAGGCGGTGACGTCGAGCACCAGATTGTCACTCAGAACCCCGCAGCGCGGTCCGCTTCCGGAATCGTATGTCAGCAGTTTCATAAATCCCGAATCCTCTCGGTGCAGGTTAAGGTCTAGGTCAATCCAGTTTCTCAAGCGGCGGATGATCGCCGAAAATCAATTCGGGACCGCCAGACGGCGCTGCCCAAGCCACCGCATTGCTGATCACCCGCAGCACCTCGGGCTGATAATAGATCGGCAGCGTTTCGTGGCCTGGCCGGAAATAGAAGACTTTGCCGCGCCCGCGGTGATAGCAGCAGCCGCTGCGGAAGATCTCGCCGCCCTGGAACCAGCTTACGAAGACCAGCGTATCCGGGGCGGGAATGTCAAAGGGCTCGCCATACATCTCGGTTTCCGGAATCTCGAAGTATTCCGGCAAGCCCCTGGCTATGGGATGCCCCTGCTCAAGCACCCAGATACGTTCTTTCTCGTCCGCTTCGCGCGTCTTCAACATGCAGGAGGTGCCCATCAACTTCTTGAATATCTTCGAATAATGCGCGGAGTGCAGGGCAACGAGACCCATGCCGCCCATGTTCACGCGCTCGTGTACGCGCTCAACGATCTCATCGCTGACCATGTCATGCGCGGCGTGACCCCACCAGGTCAGGACATCGGTCTGGTCCAATACGGCTTGCGTCAAGCCGTGCTCCGGTTCATCGAGGGTTGCCGCGCGCACAGCGAAGCCCTGTCCGCTGAGATGATCCGCGATGACGGCGTGCATGCCGTCCGGGTAGACGCGATGGACGCCTTCGGTCGCATGTAGCAGCCTTTCTCCGCTGAACCCATAGTTCATCAAGCGCGACTTCACATCGGCATGGCGCTTCGGATTCTCGTGCCAAAATTCATTCCATACAGTCACGCGAATTGGCGTTGACACGGGTTACGCTCCTTCCTCGAGCGCTTCACCGAAAACGGCGCGCAGCTCGTCCCGCATTTCGTCCGTGCGGGTCCAGACTTCGCGCGTCCGTTGGAATACATCTACCGGGTAGCCGCTCTGCAACATGATCGGTCCGTCAAAGCCCTTGTCGCGAGCCATGGTCAAGCAGCGCTGGAAATCTTCGCTGATGAGATCCCCGTCGTCATTGACCTCAGCCCAAGCGTGGATCGAAGTCGCGCGCGGCATTAGTTTCTCCAAAGTCTCATACTTGTCCGGACCTCTGGCGTTGCCAAAGTCGGCAACCAAGCCATACTCCCGCTCAGATTGCTCAAGAACAGCCAGCAGATGGTCTGCCTTCAGGTTGAAATGCCGGAAGTTTTCTGTGGCCGGCCTCAATCCACATTCGACCGCATAGTCCGCCAGTTCGCGGAAGGCTTCAGCGCTCGCGCGAATGGTCTCCGGCGAAGGTTCGCTATCGCCCGGGACATAGCGCACGCCCCTCGCCCCCAACTCGACGGCGATCTCCATCCAACGCTTGATGTGCGCAATCCCCGCGCCGCGCTCGTCGGGATCCGTACTGGCAACTTCCCCGGTATCAATCAGCAGTTGAAACAGCTCCACCTTCGTTTCTGCAAAGGCGGAACGCAACTCTGCAAGGTAGCCGCTGTCGATGCTGGGGAGGTGATAGACGCTGAGATCAAAGCTGTGGAAGCCGCGCGCGGCAGCTGCGGCTGGCACATCAAGCAGATCGATGGTAGCCGGCTCCGACATAGACCCGATCTGTTGGGTTCCGTCAGCGTCCAATTCATATCGTGGACTCCCCAGCGCCTTCGCCAGGGTTACTGTTGATACTGCTGCGCGTACCATAAATTACCTCTCTCTTTCACATAAGGGCGCTTTTGGGCGACCCACGGGGCGCCCTTACAAATTCTTGACGTGAGCGATTCGGGCGGGCAACCTGCGGAATCGGCGGGCTGTGTCTATGCGGCCTACGCGCAGCACAGGCCCGCATCTACACGGCTTTCTTGTTCTCGGTCAGGTAAAGGGCTCCGCCATTTTGCTATTCTCAGCCTTGGAAATCGTCACCGAAGACTGACCGCACTTCGCCGCGCAGTTCGTCGACGGCGTCCCACATCTCGCGCGTATCGCGGTAAAGCTGATAGGGGTGCCCGCCCAAGAGCATTACAGGACCGTCAAAGCCGCTATCACGCGCCATATTCAGGCAGCGCTTGGAATCCTCGTCGTCGATCACACCATCATCGTCGATCGCCACCCATTGGTGAATGGCGGTGGCCCGCGGCATCAGCCTGGACAAGGTATCGTACTTCCCAGGTCCCTTGGCATTGCCGAAATCGGCCACCACTCCATAGTCGCGCTCGGCAATATCGAGAACCTGCAAGAGGTCGTCCGCTTCATTGTTGAAGAATTTGTAGTTTTCAGTGGCTGGTTCCAGCCCGCATTCCAGACAATAATCGTACAACTCGCGGAAGGCTTCGCCGCTCTTGCGAATCGTCTCCGGCCTGGGTTTGCTGTCGCCCGGAACGTAACGGACGCCGGTCGATCCCAGCTCGGCGGCGATTTCCATCCAGCGCTTGGTCAGCGCGATGCTGGCGCCTCGTTCGTCGGGATCGGAACTGGCGACCTCGCCGATGTCGATCAGCAGCTGATACAGCTCCACATTTGAAGAATCGAAAGCGGATCGCAGTTCTGCCAGATAGCCCGGCGCGATATTGGGGATATGCTGAATGCAGAGATCGACGCAGTTGATCCCATGTGCGGCAACTTCGGCCGGGAAATCCAGCAGATCGAGGGTCGGCGTTTGGCGGAACGAGCCCGATACGCTTTTGCCGCCCTCATCTAATTCAAACCACGGATCTCCCAGGGCATCCGGCAAATGCAATGAGAAACTGGATAATCCTGCGCGCACCATTAGATTACTCCTCCATCATTAACGTATCCGCTCAAAAGCGTATGCCAAACTTTACCACTTCCGCCGGCTGGTTCACAACCAGGTCCCAAACCGCGGGTCCTTCATCCAGCGCGACGAGAGGCTGGATCAAGCCAGGCGCGGTCAGCGCGCCCTGACGCATCATGCTGATGATGGCGTCGTAGGCGCGATAATCGTCCCAGCGCGAATAGTCGCGCGGTTTATGGCCCAGAAAACAGCCGTGCGGAACAATCATCGTCAGGCGATTGCGGTGGAATTCGTTTCCCAGCCACAGGTCCCGTCCCTCGCCCAAGTAGACGCCGGAAGCGCAGACCGTCCCCTCCATGCGCGTCGCGCGAATAGCGCTTTGCAAGCCCGCGTAGGTCGCGCTCAACTCGACGGCTACATCGACGCCGGGACCGCCGGTCAACTTGTGGATCTCGAGCGCAGCGTCTACCTCAAAAGGATCCAAGGCGTGATGTGCGCCATAATCCAGCGCCAAAGCCCGGCGCTTGGGCAGCGGATCGACGGCGAAGATCTGTTCCGCGCCGCTGAGCGCCGCCAGGCGCACCGTCAGCAAGCCAATCGCGCCCAGCCCGATGACGGCGACCGTGTCGGCGAAGCGCAGGTTGGCTTCGCGGATGCAGTGGAAGGAAACAAAGGCCGGCTCGAAACATAACGCGTCTAGCGGATCAATGTCACCCAATTTCCAGATGCAGCCATCCAGCCAGAGCGGCGGTCCCTCCCAAGGTAGCTTTCGCTGCGTCGTTACAATGTTAGTCTCGCTGACGTCCAGGAAGCTGATGATCCGATCACCAACTCTCCATTCGGAAACGCCAGAGCCCACCTCAACAATTATGCCGACGCCGCTGGTACCGACTGGCGCGCCGGCGAGCAGATTCTCCGCACTTGGCTTGTCAGTCGGGACGAATAGACGCATCTCGTCGTCCCAGCGCTGCCCTTGATCGTTGCGCCCATCCATAATGGCAAGGGGCGTGCCGTGCTTGCCCGAGGCGAATTCGGTCTGAATACGCACTTCATGCGGGGCAAGCGGTCGCTCTTGGTATTCGACTATTTCTATTTTGTGACCGCCGGTGAAGGCTAGCTTGCGCGGCATAATGCTCCACTAGATTCTTATTCTTCGGGCGCCGCCCAGCGCACGGCATTGGCGATGACCTGCTGGACTTCGCTCTGATAGTAGATCGGATAGGTTTCGTGACCGGGTCTGAAGAAGAAGACTTTGCCGCGCCCGCGTTGAAAGCAGCAGCCGCTGCGGCAGACTTCACCGCCGGCGAAGGAACTGATGAAGACGACCGTATCGGGTGTGGGGATGTCAAAAGGTTCCCCATACATTTCCGTCTGCGGAATTACAAAGGACTTCTCCAAGCCTCGAGCGATGGGATGCGCGGGCTCGATCACCCAGAGCTGTTCCGGCTTCCCGTCCACGCGCGGCATGACGCTGCAGGAGGTCCCCATCAGTTTGCGAAAGACCTTGGAACCTGCGCCCCAATGGAGGGCGATGAAACCCAT
>DAOULD010000145.1:0-3049 GCA_034420635.1 Anaerolineae bacterium
CTAAAGAAATCGTTGGGCGAAACTCAAAGTCGCTCAGGCAAAAGGGGCGAAAATAATGGGCGATTCACAGAATCGCCCCTACATTGCCTCCTTTTGGGCAGGCAAGCAGTTAAATCTCGGTGTTCTCGGTGTCGTAGGTCAGTGTCTACGCGACCCTCGGTGGTTAAAAAATGTAGTGCGATTGCTCTGCTTATCGAATGACTGGATCCAGCGGCAAACCGCTGGGCGCCGAGTCGGGAACCAGGTGCGACAGGTCGCGTGCCGCCGGGTCGGTTAATGACATGAGGAAAACAACCAGGTCAGCCACATCGTCTTCGCTCATTGGCATGCCACCGGCAAGCTGCGGCGCCACCGAGTGCGCCTGCCGTTCGAAGTTGTAGGGGAAATAACTGTCTTGCATGGAATCCGGCAAATGCTTGCTGGGATCGTAGGTCATGCTGCCGCGCCAGATATCCGCATGATGCCAGATGACATCCGCGAGCGTCGGATAGGCGCCGCTGTGAAAATAGGGCGCGGTCAACTCAACATTGCGCAAGCTTGGCGTACGGAACTTGTACTGATCGCGGTGATCAAACGTTACATTTGACCGGCCAAAGTCATCGCGCCCGCTGGGACCGTTGCGCTTGCCAGTACCCACCTGCGGCGCCAGCAAATTGTAGTGCTGGATGTCAGTGAACATATCGCCGCTGTGGCACTGTACGCAATTGACACCCGGGTTTAACTCGCCGTAGAACAAGAGCGCGCCGCGCTTCTGGTCCTCATTCAGCGCTTCGTTGTCGCCAGCGATGTAATCGTCCCAGGGCGCGGCTGTGAAGATCAGCTGCCGTTCAAAGGCCGCCATCGCCTCGGCTATTTGCAAGGGACTAATCTCGCCGCTGCCAAAAACCGCTTCAAATTGGGTCACATAGGCTGGAATATCGCGCAGGCGCCTGGCCAAATTTTCGCGGATGACAGACGATGGTTCGTTGCCAAAAGTGGCGCCGGCCATTTCTGCCCTCGAAACTATTGGCAACATGGCTTGCGCGATCGCTGCATCGGACAAGTCCAACTCGGTGACGACATCGTCCGGCGCGTGAATCAGTCCCTCGCTTCCGCGCTTCTCGACCCTGCTATCCCAAAACTGCGAGCGCGCGATTCCGGCGTTGATAACTGTCGGGCTATTGCGCGCGATGAACTCTCCGATAAACGGGTTCACAATGACGCCGGTCAGGTCGAAGCGTGTATCCGCGCTCACTGTGACTTCGGGCAAGAAGACCCGTTCCTCTCCCAAACCGTGAGCGCCGGCGCCGATCGAAAGCACGCGCCCATCGGCCATGGCAAGATCGGGATGATGACAAGTGGCGCAGGAGATATTCTTGTCGCCGGAAAGAATTGGATCAAAAAAGAGGTCGCGGCCCAAGCGCGCCAGAGCCGTATCCCCTTCGATCTTGTCGCTTCCCGGATAAGCAGACAAGGCTTCGTCTTCGATCACCTGGCGCAGCGCTCGGTCAGCATCGTCGATTTTGACGTAGATCGGTTCCGCGGCGCCCGCGCTGCTATAACGCTTCACGGTCTGCCGCGCGCCGTCAAAGCGCAGGTGCAAGACGCGCCCGGCGTAAACTTCGCTGATGTAGAGACTGCCGTCCGGCAAGGGCAGCACCGCGCCGGGGAAATCCAGATTATCGACGATGGTTTCCATTGCGCCGTCGCGCTTCAAGCGACTCAAGCGCCCGGATCGCGCTTCCAGGTCGCCGGCGGAAAAGCAAGCTTCTTCGCCCCTCGCGGCGGCGAATTCCAGCAACCAGACATTGCCCTCGGCGTCGATTGCAACATCAATCGGCATATTCAGATTGTCCACCAGCGTGCGCTGATTGCCCTCTTGATCGATCGCCACCAATTCGCCACTGTTCGGCGGATGCGGGCAGCCCGTGAACAAGGCTACGCAGTACTCATCGCCGAGACGCGCGATACCGCGAGGCACTGCTTCCAGCTTGCCGCCGGGGCGCCGCGGATCGTCCAAAGCGGCAAAACGATGGAGTGACCGCCGCGCGCCTTCTTCTGTTTCGAAGACGATGCTATTCGCCAGTGAATCCGTCACTAGCGGCCTGCCCTCGCTCGAAAAGGCGATATCAAAAGGATGCAACAAGAAGGTATTCCGCGCGCCGCGCGCGCCGCTCATCGCAGTTTCCAGATCCCCCGGCGTATAGGGCTCGCGACGAGGACTGAGCGCGGCGGAGACGGGCAAGGCATAGAGTCGCTGCGCGTTATGGTGACCGATGTAAATGGTCTCTTGATCCGGCGAAACCGCCAGCGCGAGCACGCCGAGCAAATCCGACGGGTCGCGCCCGCTGGGGAAACCCGAGACAAGACGTCGCGCGCTGCCATCGGGAGTCAAAAGGCTGATGCCGGCGCTGTCCGGATCGAAGCCGAAGCGGGTGTCCACTTCCATGCTGCCCATCTCCGATACCAGTACCGAACCATCGGGCAAAAGCGCCATGCCAACCGGATGATACAAACCCTCGACAACCGACGTCAGCGACGGTCCTCCCTGCGCATGAAGATGGGACAGAGAGAGGACCGAGAGCAGAGCCAGAGGTAGAATCTTGCGCAACATCGTTATTGTGAAACGTCATCGAACGACCAGCTACAGTTTAACACATTTGCAAGGCTATAGACCATAAGACGAATCCCCTACGCAAAGAAACCGCTTCAAATTGTTTTTTTCACCACGAAGACACGAAGAACACAGAGTTCAAGATTTTTACCGGTCAAAGCTCCGCATAATTCTGTTCCAAAAAATTACGAGCACAACATTTGACCTGGCGCCAAATCTGATTTGCAATAACAAACAAGTCTGTATTATCAATAAAAATCTTTTTCTCTGTGCTGCCGGTCAGTGTCTACGCGCCTCTCAGTAAATGCAAGTAAGTCCTGCGAATAATTTGATGAAATATAGAAAACTACAAAATAATCGAATCCCGTAGGGGCGACCAACCTGGTCGCCCGAAACCGCGCCATCGCATCGACGGGCGACATAATATGTCGCCCCTACACGCGGCTTATTTCGTTG
>DAOULD010000146.1:0-19813 GCA_034420635.1 Anaerolineae bacterium
TTCAAAAGCAAAATTAACCACAAAGACACGAAGAACACGAAGTTTTTTCTTGAAATCTCTGTGCGCTCTGTGCCTCTGTGGTGAATCCGTACCTAGAACCCGTCAAAGGGCGATGCGCTTTTGTAGCTCCTAGAGCATTCTGCCAAAATATTGAAATACGCCCCCTGCCTCGAAAAACGCGCTCCGGACATAAGAGCAATCGCTTGTGGCTGGATTGCCCGCTTTTCGCTACGATACCATGAATTCGTCTTGAGCGGAGAAGCCATGGATTCAACACCTGTCATATCAATTGTCATGGGCGATCCAGCCGGCATCGGTCCCGAAATCATCGTCAAGCTGTTGTCTGACGAGAACTGGCACAAGCGCTGCCGGCTCTTCATCGTTGGCGACGCTCAAGTCATGCTCGACAACGCCGCTGCGCTGAATGCGCCGCTTCGCATCCGCGCGATTGATGAACTCGCGGATGCTGAATTTGCGCCGGGTTGCATCGACGTGCTGTCTCCGCCCGAGTTCGAGTTGGGACCAGTCCCGCTGCCGGAAGTCAACGCCAAATGCGGCGAGGCGGCCGGGCATTATCTTCAATACGCCTACGAGTTAGCGGCGCAATCGCGCGTACAGGGCGTGGTCATGGCGCCAATGAACAAGGAATCCTTTCGGCTGGCGGGTTACAACTATTTCGATGAGCTCGAATTCCTGGGCGATATCACCGGCAGTCCCGAACCCTTCATCCTGGGCGCGGCTGGACCAATCTGGGCAGTGGCGGTCACTGAGCATATCGCCTTTAAGGACATCGTATTTCATATCAAGCGCGAGCGGATCCTGCGTTATATCGGGCACATGCGGAATGTCTTGGAAAAGCTGGGACATGCCGAGCCAAGGATCGCGGTAGCGGCATTGAATCCGCACGCCGGCGAAGGCGGCTTGTTCGGCACTGAAGAAATTGACGAGATCGCGCCGGCTGTTCGTGACGCGGCGCGCGATGACATCAATGTCACGGGACCAGTACCAGCCGATATCGTCTTCAAGCGAGCGCTTGAGGGCGATTTCGATGGCGTCGTCTGCATGTATCACGATCAGATGAATATCGCGCGCAAACTCCAGGCGCGAGGCGATATCGCCACGCTTTGGATGGGACTGCCGGTCATCGGCGCGACAACTGCGCACGGCACCGCCTTTGACATCGCGGGAAAGGGTATCGCCGATCCAGGCAGTTTGCGCGCGGCGCTGAATCACGTGATCAAGCTGGCGCGATAAACCGCATGTTAGCAAGTTGAATGCCAGGAAAACTCAGGGGTTGTAGCGCTGGATTCCGCCAGCGTTATCACGACGGCGCAGGCGCTCCATACGTGGCAGGATGTTTTCCATGATCTCGACTTTGTCGAGTGTCAAATGCTCCCGCTCCCGCATGATAACCCGCCCATCACAAATCACCGTGCGCACATCCCCGGCGCGCGCGTTGTAGACCAGGCTAGCAGTGACGCTGTTGAGCGGCAGATGATGCGTCCCGCTCAAATCGACCAAGATGATATCAGCCAGCTTGCCCTCGGCTAAATCTCCCAGTTCATCGCCTTGCCCGTAGACGCTGGCGCTTTCTTTGGTGGCGATAGCCAGCGCCTGCGGGATGGTAAGACTCTCCGCATCCCCGGTGCGCTGTTTCTGTCCCAGGGCGGTCAGTCGCATGGCTTCCCAGAGATCAAGGGTATTGTTGCTAACAGCGCCATCTGTCCCCAAGCCAATGGATATGCCCATCTTGCGAGCTTCGACCAGATTCGGCAGGCCCATCGCCAGCTTGGCATAGGTCTTGGGGCAATGAGCGATTCCCGCCGGTTGCGCTAGCTCGGCGAGGGTTTCCAGGTCGGCCGATGTCGCGCCGACAGCATGCGCCAAAACAGTCGGCACGTTGAAGATGCCGCAGTTCTGCAGGACTTCGATCGGCGTAAGACCGTGTTTTGCCAGGCTGGCTTGCGTTTGTTCGACCGTTTCGGCGACATGAATGTGAATGCCGCTGCCGATTCGCTCGGCTTGCTTGGCGCTCGCGATCAGAAAATCATCGTCGCAGGTGTAGGGGGCGTGTGGCGCGAGAATCGTGCGGATACGTCCGCCTGCCTGGTTCTGCCAACGGACCGCAAACGCTGCCGTCTCTTCAATCTGCCGCATGCCGTTGCCGCCGAACATCGCTTGCCCCAAAAGGGCGCGTGTGCCGGCCCGCTCCACGGCGCGAGCGGCGTAGTCCATGTGCCAATAGTGATCGCTGACCGCCGTGATTCCCGCTTCGATCATCTCCAGCAAGCCAAGCTGCATGCCCCAGAACACATCCTCAGGTTCGAGGTTGGCTTCCAGATGCCAGATATGGTCGTTGAACCAGCTTTCCAGATTGACGTCTTCGCCCATGCCCCGCCACAAGACCATCGGCACATGGGCGTGCGCATTGATAAAACCGGGCATCGCCAATTGCCCGTCCCCTTCGACGACAGTATGGGCATGCGAAGGATCGAGCCCGCCGCTTCGCTGAATGGCGCTTATGCGATTGCCGGAAACCAAGATATCCTGGCTGTGCAAGACCGAAGCAACTTCGCCCCGAATTTGCAACACATTGACATTGCGTATCAGCAGATTGACCATCGCCCCACACCCTTGCGCTGACTGTCTCGATCAGGGATTATAACCGACGACCGCTCCTCGAATTGCGCAATGCGATATCGCAGGTTCATGATGACGCTAATCCCGGCTCAGGCAACATTTGATCACGCCGAGCATTTCGCTCGGCTTGCGCAGATCGCCAGCGACGAATTCTTTACAGAGTTGCTTGGCAATCGAGGGCAAGTCGCGCTTCGATCCATGTTCTTGCGCGCGGAAAACGACTTCAGCCATACACATTGTGCTTTCTTGCAAGCGGGCGACTCGGTTGCCGGCATGATCCATGCTTACAGCGCGGCACAGGCAGCAGCCAATGCCCAGCGATCGACCTGGCTGATCATGCGATATGCGGGATGGCAGATCTTGCGCTGCCTCGTGGTTGGCTACGCCCTGCGCAACATCCTCGAATTCCTTGGCGCGGATCTAGCGTCGGGTGATTTCTACATCGCCATGGTCGCGCTCTATCCGCCCTATCGCGGACGCGGGCATAGCAAGACCCTGATTGAAAGGGCAAGGGAGCTTGCCATCCGACAAGGTTGCTCGCGCCTGAGCCTGGATGTCGACGAGCGTAATCATATCGCCATCGCTGCCTATCAGCGAACTGGCTTCAAAAAAATCGCCGAATCGAAGAAGATCAAACATGCCGGCGAACGTTGGGGACTACTGCGGATGGCGAAGCCATTAGAATAGCTTCCGCGGCAAAGCGCCTCAGTAAATGCAAGTAAATCATGCGAAAAAGTTGATGAAGTATAAACAGCCACAAAATAATCGAAAACTGTAGGGGCGTTTCGCTGAAACGCCCGCAAATCAACGCATGAGCGACATCATCGGGCAAGAAAATATGACGACGGGCGGCTCAGCGAGCCGCCCCTACAGGCTCCTCATTTCGTTGCATGACTTACTCGGTTCTACTTCTGTCCCGCCGCATTACAAAAGCGCCTGCGGCAGGCACGCTGTCTTCGCGTTATCGACTGACAACCATCAGCCGCCAGCTTGTTTGAAGGCTCCTATCCGTTTGGATCAAGCGAGGTGAAATAGTCGCGCACCACGTCGCGCAAACCCAGCGGCACATAGTCGCTTTCCAGCGCGCGATTCGCCGAATTCTGATACTCGCTGAAGACTGTATCGTAGCTCACGCGCGATTCGCCCAGCGGATTATCGTCAAAATCGCCTTCGTTAAGCGTCTGATCGCCGGCGTCGCTGCGGAGGCGGATTTCGTCAGCGCCACCGCCGCTGATGCCGCTTGGGCTGTAGAGCGCTTCGTATTCTATTTCGCCCGTGCCTCTGGTGCGATTGTCGGTATCCGCGCCCTGGTCTTCCCCCGCGGCGCCTGCCAGACTGAGGTTGCTCGGTTCGCCTTCGCCAGCGCCGGCGCCGGCCGATCGGCTGTCGCGGCTCACGCTCGCGTTCTCTCCCGAACCGGGACGGTTTCGATCTGACTGCTGTTCGCCTTGATTGGCGCCCTGCTGGGCAGAATCCGACTGTTGCCCGCTTTCCTGACCCGCCCGCTGCTGGCCCGATTCAGTTGACTCGGATTGGCCTTGTCTCGGGTCGGTCATCTCTTGCTGTTGTTCCCCCTCTTGACGGCCGATTCCATCGGCGGCTTCCTGCGCGCGCTCGCCTTGTTCCTGCAGCATGTTTTGCGCGTTTTGGCTGCTCTCCTGCTGCTGCTGTTCTTGCGATAGCTCTTGTCGCGCTTGTTCGAGGGTCTCTTGCAAGTCTTCGCTTGCGCCCTCTTCCAGCGCTTCCGCCATCTCACTCAAGCGCCGCGACAGTTCGGGATTCGTTTCCGCCAATTCATCCGCGGCTTCTCGCAGGGCTTCCGCCAGCGCCTGCATCTCTTCCGAGCTCATTTGCCCCGCCTGTTGCGACATTTCCTCAAGAGCATTTGACAAATCGTCAAGACCCGAGGCTGGCTGACCCTGTTCGTCGTCAGCTGTATCGTTGTCTGACGGCGGGAAGAAATCTTTCAAGGCTTCAGCCGCCGCTTCCAGCGCGGATTGGTCCAGATCAATCGTGTCTTCGAGTTGATTTTCGATCTCTTCAATCTCCGCGCTCAGTTGGCTCATTGCGGCGAAGGCTTCTTCCTCGCTGATATCTTCTTCTTCCAGGCGTTCAAGGGCAACTTCAAGCGCATCGAGCAACTCGCGCCGGTCGATGTCGCTCAGATCTGTATCTTTGGCGACCGTCTCGATGATCTCGCGCACTTCTTCAATCGGCTCCTCTAATGTGACTGAAGGCGCCGCGGCGACCGGATACTGTCCGGTCAATAGCGGCAGCGCAATCATCAAGAGCGCCGCCAGAAGCAATACGCACATTAGCGTCAACTCGCGTGGCCGAAAGTCCAGCGGAATCGAGTCCCGCGCGTTGATTTGCCGGGCATGGACCAAGGCATCCGCGATCTGCCTCGATTCAATCTCCGGGTGAGTTCTTAAGCGTCCGGACATCAGCTCCAGGGCTGTGGATATGCGTTCTTGCAAACCGAACTCAATATCGAAATAGCGCGCGCGTTCCTGTGGACTGCGGGGGAAGAGCGCCGTTTTGACCAGGTTCAGAAGAAATCCGCCAGCAAAAAGCGCGGCGGAAATCACTGCGAGTTGTTCGGCGCGCAATCGAAAGTGCAGATAACCCGCGATGCCAACGACAAGACTGACAATGGCCGCTACGATCAAAGAGCGGGGCACCGTCTTTGAAAGGAGCCGCAACTCGTAGCGGTTTTCCCAGCGCGCCAGGATCAGGTCGAGTTCAGCGGCTTTGTTTTTATGCGGCGACAGGAAGGCCATTATGGATCCGTTACTGATGTGCATTGCTCGATCTCAGTGTATCAGGGTCAGGAATGGAATTCCAGCTTACGCGCAGTTAAGCTTGCGCATATGAAAACTGACAGTTATGTTGCCTGCTATGCCCGATGGAGGTAGCGCATGCCAAATTGCTATGTTGTGACCGGCGCCGCCGGTTTCATCGGCTCGCATATTGCCGAGCGCCTGTTGCGCGATGGCCAAGGGGTGCGCGTCATCGACAACTTGCTGACCGGCAAGCAGGCGCATCTCGACCATTTGAAGTCCCTGAACGGCGACTTGTCAATTAGCATCGGCAGCATCACCGACCTCGTTGCGCTGCACAAACTGTTCCGCGGCGCCGACTATGTGATCCACCAAGCGGCATTGCCATCGGTACCGCGCAGCGTCGCCGATCCGCTGGAAACGAACGCCCACTGCGTCGACGGCACGCTCAAGGTCCTGATCGCCGCCCGAGACGCGGACGTCAAGCGCGTGGTTTATGCCGCTTCCTCGTCCGCATACGGCGATCAACCAGGCGCGTCAAAAAACGAGGCGATGTCCCCAGCGCCGATCTCGCCCTACGGAGCCGCCAAACTAACCGGCGAATTCTATGCAGAGGCTTTTTATCACAGTTACGGCTTGGAAACGGTTTCTCTGCGATTCTTCAATGTTTTTGGTCCCCGTCAAAACCCTGATTCCACTTACGCGGCGGCCATCCCCAAGTTCATCAAGCTGATGCTGAATGGCGAACGGCCACCGGTATATGGGGACGGGACACAGAGCCGGGATTTTACTTACATCGACAATGTCGTGCACGGGGTTCTACTGGCATGCGCGGCAGTCAATGTGGGGGGCGAAGTCATCAACCTGGCAAGCGGTGGGCGGGTACTTATCAATGACCTGGTCGACAAGCTGAACGCCCTGTTAGCTACCGAATTGCCCCCCGCCTACGTCCCGGAACGGCCCGGCGATATCTTGCACTCGCGCGCCGATATCAGTAAAGCGGGCGACCTGTTGGCTTATAAACCTGTTGTAGGATTCGACGAGGGATTGCGCCGAACGGTTAACTGGTTCCGGGAGCAGCAGGGGCAAACGGGGAAGAATTCTGGCGCTGGGTAGGCTGTTTGTCCTGTAACTGTCGAATACCTTGCTAAGGCGTCTCGACATGCTCGCATTTGGCGAAGTCCCCGCTCGCGAAGAAACTTTCCAGGCACGCGCTCATTAGCGCGCCGATCTTCTGATGTCCGGCGTTGTTCCAATGTTCGTCAGGTTTTGGCGTATAGTCAGCGATTCCAAGTTTATCGATCGGATTGATATAAGGTATTTGAAGTTCCCGCATCAGTTGCGCGGCAGTTAGGTAGCGTCCGCTTATTATTTCAACGTCGTCAATACTAGGGATCAAAAGGACAAGCAGAGCGGTACCGCGCTCGGCGGCGTCGTCGCGCAATTCGCGCAGGAAATCGCGAGTGATTAATACTTTTCGGTTGAAGCGCGCATCCTCGGTAATGACAGCGCCCAGCGCATCCGCCAAGCGCAGGGCGAGCGAACCCAATCGCGTCAGCCCGGTAAGTCGCTTTATTTCGGTCGCCGGCGGATCAACATCAAGCCCGCGATAGTAAAGATCAGACTGAAGGTCCAGCTTAATCACATTGCCCCAAACATCTACCCGGTATTGCCTCATCATGAGCAACCCGTTTGTCTCCAGATTCCTAACCTCCAGATAACTGTCGATGGGGGTAACATTGTCGTTATAATCGTTCATGACGAAGCCAAGTACGGTGATTTGAGGCTGGAGCGATGCGGCGTGAGCGCGGAAAGAGGCCAGGGCTTGATTGGTCCCCGTGCCGCCTATGGCAGTATTCCAGATGAGGCCATCAGGAAAGTTCGCTTCAATAGTTTCGACATAGGATTTGCCGATCTCGGCGCTATAGCCAGCGGTAAATGAATCTCCCAGCATCAAAATGCGCTGTCTTTCATCACCTTCCTCAACCGCAACGAAGTCACCGAAATCCTGGTATCCCTGTCTATTGACAAGGCAGCGGCGCCCGGAAAACTCACCGCTGTCGCAGGCTTTGACCAACTCATCGTAAATGTAGCGACAGCCAGCCTCGTCGCAGCGCCACCAAGGGACAGGCTCTATCCATTTCTTTGGAATCTCCGTCGGGTAGTAAGTCCCAATGCCCAGAGCGACCAAGACAAACTCGAGCACAACAAGCGTGAATAGCGTGATGAGCAATACTCTCACTATATTCCTTCTCATCGTGCCGAAGAACTGTCTCCTCAGATTCGTTCGCCGCAATGCAAGCGAGACCGACGTTAGCGCCAGCCCGCCAACAACGAGCAGGAGTTGAGGCAGGCTGAAACCCGGGCTGGTGTAGGGAAAGAGAAAGTCGACCGCAATGCCAAAAACTGCGATCACAAGCCCCAAGCCTGCAAGCAAGGCAAATACAGCGTTAATAATGGCGATTGACCGTGATGTATTGGCTCGCATCGGGGCAGACCGTTTCTCTTGATTCAAACTGTGGTTATTGTAAATCATTGTGTTGATCTTCAATAGTAAAATAGTGGTTTTGCACTGGGCAATCTTCGCTGCTTCGCCCCTGTGTCCGCGCAAGCTGTCGAAGAAGCCGTAAAAAGTTGTTTTTCCCTAATATATGGTCTTGAAACGATTGCTGCGATCGTGGCGATGTATTTGGTAAACAGCGTCGACTTCGTTATAATTCCGGCATGATCCGCCATCGGCCGGAGGGATGGGATGTATACTGATATCGACAGCGAAGCATACCGAGAACAGTTCGGCAACCGGGATAGCGGCGAGTACCAGTTGATTGACGTGCGCGAGGAAGAAGAATACGCTGCCGCGCATATCCCCGGCACGATAAATATCCCCTTGAGCGAGTTTCCCGCGCGGATCGACGAAATCAGCGAGGAGAGTCCGGTTTTCTTGGTTTGCAACACAGGCATTCGCTCGTCGCAGGCGGCGCTCTTCTTGGCGGGCATGGGTTATGAGGACCTGTACAATATGGAAGATGGCACCAAGGGCTGGATGAAAAAGGGTTATCCTGTCGAAGGCGAAGATCTTGATTGAGCGACGCCGACGTGGTCAGTTATTGATCGAACAACAGTAAGGAGATTATTGCGATGGTTTTACGCTCGATGGTAGGCGCAAGCGTCAAGCGCAAGGAAGATCCCGGATTGATCACCGGTACGGGCAAATATGTAGGCGATCTCAAATTGCCGGGCATGCATCACGTGGCTTTCGTCCGCAGCCCCTACGCCCATGCCAAGATCCTCGGCATTGACAGCTCGGCCGCGGCGGCGCGTGAAGCTGTCGTGGCGGTCGTGACGGGCGAGGACCTGCGCGATCAATACGAACCGGTGCCGATGGCGGGCGGCGAGGAAGCGCTCGCCAATTACAGCCATCTAGCCTTGTCGGTCAATTATGTCCGTCATATTGGCGAGGCGGTCGCGGCGGTCATCGCAGTTTCAGCCGAAGCCGCGGAAGATGCAATCGACGACGTCGAGGTCGATTGGGAAGAATTGCCCGCCTCCGCGGATCTGCTTGGCGCCTACAGCGGCGAAAACGGGCCCATATTCGAAAGCAGGAGCGACAATATTCCCGATGTCGGAGAGAAGAAAACGGATGGCGTTGATGAAGTCTTCGCCAATGCGCCTCATGTGATTAGCCAGCGCATGTCCAGCCAGAGAGTGGCGGGCGTGCCGATGGAAGTGCGGGCGGTGGCTGCCGTCCCCGATGCCGTCACGGGCGGTATAACGCTGTGGTCGAGCACACAGATTCCGCACGGAGTGCGCTCTGCGCTGGCGACAACCTTGCGACTGCCAGAGAACTCAGTACGTGTCATAGCGCCCAATGTCGGTGGCGGCTTCGGCGTCAAGAACGCGCTTTATCCCGAAGAGATCGTCCTGGCGAAATTGGCGCAAATCCACAATATGCCGCTCAAATGGGCGGGTACGCGCGCCGAACATTTCCTAACCACAACACAGGGTCGGTCGCAGATAGCCGACGCCTCGGTCGCCTTTGATGACGAAGGAAGAATCCTCGGCCTGCGCCTGCATGTGATCGCCGAGCTCGGTGTCTACCCGCCCTTCTACGATATCGCGCATTTGACCGGCCTGATGGCGACCGGGAACTATGATATTCAGGAAGTGGATTTCAAGGCCAGCAACGTCTTCACGAACACGGTCGGCGTCGCCGCTTATCGTGGCGCGGGACGCCCGGAAGCCATCTACTACATGGAGCGCATGATCGAACTGATCGCTGCGGAGTTGGGCATGGATCCCGCAGATGTCCGGCGCAAGAACTACATCAAGCCGGAGCAATTCCCCTACAAGACGCCAACCGGCTCTACCTACGACACCGGCAATTACGAAGCCAATCTGGATACAGCGCTGGAAACCGCCAACTACGCCGCCCTGCGCCGGGAACAAGCGCAAAGACAAGGGGCGGATTCCGACACGCTCCTGGGCATCGGCATGGCGACTTATGTCGAGATGTGCGGTTTCGGTCCCTATGAAAGCGGGCAGGTGCGCGTCGAGCCCAGCGGCACGGTCACAGTATACACGGGCACATCGCCGCACGGGCAAGGTCTGCAAACGACCTTTGCGCAGATCGTCGCGGACGAAATCGGCGCCAACTATGAAGACATCATCGTGCGACACGGCGACACCAGCTCGCAGCCGATGGGCGTTGGCACCTTCGGCAGCCGCAGCCTGGCAATCGGCGGTTCTTCAATTCTGCGCGCTTCTGAAAGGGTGCGAGACAAAGCGATTAAGATTGCGGCGCACGTTTTGGAAGCATCGCCTAGCGATATCGAATTCGCCGATGGCGAGTATCGCGTTAAAGGCGTGCCGAGCCGTAGCTTGAGCCTGACCGATATCGCCGGACGAGCCTACTCGGACCGCTTGCCGGACGATATCGATACCGGCCTGGAGGCGACCGATTTCTTCCGACCCGCCGATTTCATCTATCCTTTCGGCACACATGTCGCGGTCGTCGAAATCGAACGGGACACCGGTATCATCAGTCTCCGCGAGTTCTATTCGGTTGATGATTGCGGACCGCGCATTAGCCCCTTGCTGGTGGAGGGACAGATTCACGGCGGTCTGGCGCAAGGCATTGGGCAGGCATTGCTGGAAGAGGTCATCTTCGACGAATCCGGGCAACTCTTGACTGGCACAATGATGGATTATGCCATGCCCCGCGCCGACGATTTTCCGCATTTCACCATCAACAAAACGGTGACGGAAACCACGCTGAATCCGCTGGGCGCGAAAGGCATTGGCGAAGCGGCAACCATTGGATCGACGCCGGCGGTCGTCAACGCGGTGATGGACGCCCTCGCTCCCTACGGTGTCCGCCATCTGGATATGCCGCTGAGTTCCCGCAAAGTCTGGGAAGCGATCCACCAGAGCTGACAACGATAGTGACCGCAAGGCTTTGCGCGCTCGCCTAATCTGTCTACTTTGTAGTATTATCATCTCCCACAACGTAGGAAACTTTCAATGAAAGCCAAGTTATTTGGGATCGTGTTAGCGTTGTTTGTCCTGGTCAATGTGGCATCGGCGCAGGGCTATTTTATCCGTGTTGCTAACAACACCAATTTGAGAGCCGCGGCCAGCCTCCAGGCGCGTATCGTCGAAACGACGCCAGCAGGCACGGTCCTCAATGTCGTCGGCGCGGTCAACCGCTGGCTGCGCGTCAACCGCAACGGAAACGACGCCTGGATGGCTGATTGGGTGGACTACACACGCGTCGAGGAGAGCGCTCCGACGCAATCGCAGACCGTCAGCAACATCGACAACTGCTGTTTCGTCGATCGCCAATGCCATAGCAACCAGGAATGGACGGACGGCTACTGGGCTTTCCAGAACGGCCAATGCGCCGCGCCCGCGCAATCACAGCCGGGAACGTCAGCGCAGCCCGCCAGCAACGCTCCAGCTAATGCTGACAATTGCTGCTTTATTGGTTGGCAATGCCAAAGCGACGAGGAATGGGCGGGGGGATTCCATGCCTTTCAGGAGAATCGCTGCAAACATCCGGGTATAGCTTTGCAAGGGGCGCCGGGCTTCATATTGCAGTTTGAAGGGGCCCTCGATATGTTGAAAAGCAGGGCTCCGCACTGGTATGACTACACAATCGGAGGACTGGACCGCGTCATACAAGCGCCGCCGAAGCAAGGCGGCTTGGAAGTGGGGAACAGGACCTGGCGTTTGGATTATCCCTCCGAGCCCCCGCCGGTGTCTATCTATGGCGAAAACCACGTCTTCGTCCACGCCGGCGGGCTGGCTCACGATGCTTGCCATGTACACCGCCACGAAGCGGGCCTGGAGTCTGGCGGGTTGGTAGGGGAAAGCGCCTGTCTCGAATTACAAATTCAAGTCCTTGAAGAACTCCAGGCTCCCAGTGAGCTTATCGGCGGTTATCGACATACACTCATTAATATCGAAAATCCAGAGTATTGGTGGTGGGCGGATTAGTTCCGCTGCGCGCGAACATAGCGGCTGAATGGCTGAACATGTCATCGAACTACACTATCAAGCGCGACCTGGAAGAGCTCGTCCAGATGGGCGACAAGTTGCGCGAATACATTCTCAGCGACGCCCTCTACATGCCCGTCAGCGGCGGCTTCTTCCGCGGGGGCGGCACCCCGCAGTTGACCACAGGCGCATTTCTCTTGCGGCGGCGACGGCTTTCGCTGCTCCGGGACGCCCTTGACGCCGCGGCGCAAGCGCGGCTGGACGCTACAATAGCCCAACACGATGGTATCCAGCGCGAATGGACTTTGCATTACGAAAAGAAACTACAGCAAGAAGTGAACTCGCGCTTGAAGATGATGGTCGCGTTTTTCCGCGAATGCAGTGAGAGCCCGCGTGATTGTGCCGCAGCCTACCCTGTGGAAGCCATGCGCCGTACCATCGTGCAAGAGATCATGCTGGCAATGGATGAATTCGCTTATGACCGGCGCGAGTTGTTGCCCAAGATACAGCATTGCGATGCCGGGTTGCGCCGATATCTTCGGCCGAGCGCTTTCATCTGGGCGCCGCAACTGGAGCCGGTATACCCCCGCGCGATATTCTGGTGGCTGTATGCGGGACCGGAGGCTGGCTAGCAAGCGCCGCGAAAAACTTGCTTTTTTGTTCCACGGCTTGCATACTCTCGTAGTCTGTTGACTGCTAGTGATAACATAATACATAAAAGGAGCATCCTGGTGAAAACCAAGATATTTGCAGCAATGATGGCTTTGTTTCTTCTCTACAGTGTGGCATCGGCGCAGGTCTATTCGATTCGCGTCACTAACAACACCAATTTGAGAACCGCGGCCAGCCTCCAGGCGCGTATCGTCGAAACCGCGCCAGCAGGCACGGTCCTCAATGTCGTCGGCGCGGTCAACCGCTGGCTGAGCGTCAACCATAACGGCAGCGATGTCTGGATGGCTGGTTGGGTGAGTTACACCCGCGTCGAGGAGAGTGCTCCGACGCCACCGCAGATCCAAGCCAACATCGACAACTGCTGCTTCGTCGATCGGCAATGCCAGACCGATCAGGAATGGACGGATGGTTACTGGGCATTTCAGAATGGCCAATGCGCCCCGCCCGCGCAGACGCAGAACCAAGTACCGACGCAACCCGTTACCACCACCGCGCCCGACACCATCACCATACCCGCGGGTGTTGACAACTGCTGCCAGGTAAACCGACAATGCCATAACGATGACGATTGGGTACGCGGCTACTACGACTTTCAGAACAACCAATGCGCCGCGGCGCCTACTACCTCAACCGCGCCCATCACCGGACCCATACCCGAAAATGTTGACAATTGCTGCTTTGTGAACTGGGAATGTCATAGCGATCAGGATTACGTATCGGGCTACGAGCGCTTCAAACACAATCTTTGCCATGTGCCTTCAATAGAAGGCGGCATCAGGGTCGAAGGTTCTGGCGAATTTCGCGGTCGGATTAGGGACGCGCTGCAATTGTTGTTGAACAGAGTGCCCAGATGGTATCTCTATGTTACAAGTCCCAGCGGGCTTCATGTTATCAGGGAACGTCCAGGACGGGGCGCTAGCGTAACGGCGCGTGTCGGCGTGATGAAGGTGGACGCTTTTCGTTATGCTTTGTTCGATCTCGCAGCCATAATCGTGCATGAAGCCTGCCACGCGCATCGATACTCAGACGGTTTGGAGAGTGGCGGCTACCGCGGAGAGAGAGACTGCACAGGAAAAGAGGTTGAAGTGGTTCAAGTTCTCGGACCAGGCAGTCCTCAATTGCAGCACGAAATTTGGTTGCTGGAAAACATGCACAAAACCAAAAACCAATGGTGGCACGACTAGCGGCTCTGTCTGCGCATGGGGGTTTCATCTGGGCGCGGCAACTGGAGCTGGTCTACCCGCGCGCCAAGTCTTCTGGCGGCTCTAGGGGACGACATCCACCAACTAGCATCGACGGTGAGTGAGACAATCGCGTCAAAGTGTGAAGCGCCAGGAAAAACTTGCCTTTTCTCCGCTACGGCATAAATATTCGCATGATTCGTCAATTGCGAGTGATTAGGTCCTGTACTTAAAAGGAGCGTCAGAGTGAAACAGAAACTCTTTGCCATCGTTACAGCCCTTTCCTTTCTTTGTGGCATGGCATCGGCGCAAGACTATTCCATCCGCGTCACAAACAACTCCAATTTGAGAGCCGCGGCCAGCCTCCAGGCGCGTATCGTCGAAACCGCGCCGGCCGGCGCGACCCTCAATATCGTCGGCGCGGTCAACCGCTGGCTGCGCGTCAACCGTAACGGCAGCGAGGTTTACATGGCGGATTGGGTCGCCCACACCCGCGTCGAGGAGAGCGCTCCGACGCCACCGCAGACCGCCAGCAACATCGACAATTGCTGTTTCGTCGATCGGCAATGCCAGACCGATCAGGAATGGACGGATGGTTACTGGGCTTTCCAGAATGGCCAATGCGCCCCGCCCCCGCAGACACAGACCCAAATGCCGACGCAACCCGTTACCACCACCATCACCATACCCGCGGGCGTTGACAACTGCTGCCAAGTGAACCGGCAATGCCACAACGACGACGATTGGGTACGCGGCTACTACGACTTTCAGAACAACCAATGTGCCGCGGCGCCTACTACCTCAACCGCGCCCGTCACCGGACCCATACCCGAAGATGTTGACAATTGCTGCTTCCTCAACAGGCAATGCCATACCGAGCAGGAA
Source organism: Anaerolineae bacterium (assembly GCA_034420635.1). GTDB lineage: Bacteria > Chloroflexota > Anaerolineae > Aggregatilineales > Phototrophicaceae > UBA6055. The sequence continues at coordinate 14,654 of DAOULD010000146.1, forward strand.
TACATCATCGGCTACGAGCAATTCAAATATGGTTTCTGCCATGTGGCCAATATCGCCGGGAATGTCAACATTAAAGGCTCTGACTTCTTTGTTGGCCGTATCAAGGAGGCGCTCAATTATATGTTGAATACCTCGCCACAGTGGTATCAATACATAATCACCGGACTCTGGACGATCGAAGAAGTTCCCGATGACCGGCTCGGTCAGGGCTTGGCTGCATGGGTATGGGCGAAAGACAGAAGAACCATTCTGCCTACACGCACCGTTCACAACTCGAACGATTCCCTCGTATCCACATTGATTCATGAAGCCTGCCATGTGCATCGCCATAAGGACGGTCTCGAAGCATTTGGCTTGGTCGGGGAAAGAGCATGCACAGAAGTAGAGATTGCAGCGTTACATAATTTCCTCCCTGCCAACCACTGGCTTATTCACAGTAACGTTCAAACGCTGGCAAACATCCACAAAACGTCTGGTCAATGGTGGCACAATTAGCGCCGCCACGATCAAAGGTCATCTGCTAATAGAAAAGATCTTGCCCATGAAAACCAGAGTCTCCATCATTTTGCTTGCCCTCTGCTTGCTTTCCATCATCACATCGGCGCAAGACTATTCCATCCGCGTCACCTTCAACACCAATTTGAGAACCGCGGCCAGCCTCCAGGCGCGTATCATCGAAACGGCGCTGGCCGGCACGACCCTGAATGTCGTCGGCAGCGACAACCGCTGGCTGCGCGTCAACCGTAACGGCAGCGAGGTTTATATGGCTGATTGGGTGGACTACACCCGCGTCGAGGAGAACGCTCCGACGCCACCGCAGACCACAAGCAACATCGACAATTGCTGTTTCGTCGATCGGCAATGCCATAGCGACCAGGATTGGACCGATGGCTACTGGGCATTTCAGAATGGCCAATGCGCCGCGCCTGCAGTAACTCAGATGCAAACATCAACGCAACCGACCGGCAGCGATACATCGCAAATTGACAATTGCTGTTACCTTGATTGGAACTGTAGGTCAGATGACGACTGGTTAGCGGGCTTCCACGCCTTTCGGTCAAATCAATGCAAACATCCTGGTCTCGCAATAGAGGGAAGCGAAGCCTTTGTAGCCAAGATAGAACAAGCGCTCGATATCCTGAAGCGCCGGGCGCCTGACTGGTACGACTATTCGATTCGAGGACTGGACAAGATCAAAGAGGTCCCGGAATCAGTCCACGCCGGAGTTCACGTGGCTGGCAGGATATTTAACATTTCGCCCATTCACACGGTGGACAGACCCGGCGACCGCGCCGCGATCTGGCTGGCTGGAATCATCGTGCACGACGCCTGCCATGTACATCAATTTGAAGCTGGACTGCCATATGCTCATCTGGCAGGGGAAAGGGCTTGCCTGGAAATACAGCTTGAAGCGCTTTCGCTAATTTATCCGAACACGCGAGATCCATTTGGCCTTCGCGTCGTGCTGGAAAACATCGAAGACCCGGAGTACCAGTGGTGGCTCGATTAGCGCCAGCGCGCTATCGGAGCGGGTCAGCCGAGCGACGCCTGTCGCGTTAGCGAGGCTTGTTGAGTTCTTTTGCCAATGTAGTATAATCTGATTGACGCTAGGCTCGTGGGAGTTGAACAATGAAGAATTACACAATGGAATCCGCAATCGAAAACTTTGAAGAACTAATGGAACATGCTCAACAAGGGCTGTATGTCACGATCATCGGCACAGATAAACGCGAATATCAACTAATGCTTGAGCCTCTGCCACCAAACAAACCGCGCAAACCGGGCAGCTTGAAGGGCAAGATAAAGATCGCCGACGACTTTGATGAGCCGCTGCCAGAATTCAAGCCCTACATGGAATGAGATTCCTGATTGATACCAATGCGCTGCTTTGGTTCCTCGTCGACCACTTCAGGCTGACATCAATCAACAGGGCTTTGATTCGAGATCACAACAACACCGTCTTCGTCAGTGTGGCCAGCTTGTGGGAGATAGCGATCAAGTTCAGCACTGGCAAGATGGTTTCGCCCTTATCGTTTTCGGAAATCGTCGATCACGTTGTCTCGAACAACAGCTTTAGAGTGCTAGAGATCAGAATGGAGCACCTAAGGCATGTCGCCGCACTCCCCCTCATCCACCGCGACCCCTTCGACCGGCTGCTCATCGCGCAATCAATTGCGGAGAACTTGCCCATAATCACAAGCGACGCCACATTCGATCACTACGCAATTCAGCGCATCTGGTAGTTATATCCAATTCAAATGAGCCTCTTCGTCGTCTTCATAGTAGCTGCGGTGCTGCTCGGCGCGGGCGCGATGCTCTCCCCCGCCTGGCGCAGCGCGCAGCCGCGCGTCGCGCTGGCAGCGACCCTCTGCCTCGCGTTGATTGTGGGCGGCGCCGTGTTTTATGCCGAAGCCTTCGCCTGGGACACGCTGGTGGTCGATTACCTGCTATTCGCCCTGCTTTCGGGCGTGGTGCTGGGCGGCACATTGTCGACAGCCCAGGCGCGGGCTGAAGCGCGAGGCGAGCAACTGTCCGACCGCGATCAAGGCTGGCCCGGTCCGCAAGACCTGGCTTTCTTTGCGCTGGTGGCCATTGTGATCATCATCCCCCTGGTTCATCTGCCAGCGGCTTTGGGCGCGCAGGGCCAATTCATCGGCTTCCACAGCTTGGCTACATTGCATGGGGAATCTTTTCGCTCGCTGGCGCCCTTCGATCCGCATAGCCAGGTGATCGTCTCGCCCGGTTTCCACGCGCTTTCCGCGTATCTCAGCGGACAATTGAGCCAGCCGATATCGCTGATTCAGTTGAGCCTGGCGGCTATATCCGTATATCTATTGGTCTGGCTGGCTTATGACTTTGGGTCGGAGTTGCGCGACAAGCGTCTGGGACGGGCGCTGGCAATTGCGACCCTCATGTCTGGCGGCATTCACCTCAGCTACCTTGACGGGCATTTTGCCGAGTTACTGGCGCTGCTCTTCCTGAAAGCTTTTCTGGTTTATGCTCTCCGTTTTCTGCGCGAATTCAACCTGGCCGATCTGATTGCCGGCGGCTTAATGATTGGCGCTGTATTCTATACCAGCCTTACCATCAGCATCATCGCGATGCTAGGGTTTGCGCTCCTTTGTCTGCTGAGCTGGACGCGTTTCGGCGCGGATTCAACTCGCAAGTCGCGCTGGGGATATGCAATCGGGTTCCCCCTTGTGGCGCTGCTCGGTATCTCGCCCTGGCTCTACAACAGCTTGACGCTCATCTTCCCCATTTCGCCCTCAACCTACCCTGCCGACTCAAGCCTGTTGGCGGATATCGTCATCGGGAACGGCATCGTGATCATTCCGCTGGCGGTTTGGGGCATCACAATCGCCTTGCGCAACCCTGGAAACCTGCGGCTGGTATCGCTGCTGATGCTGCTCTGGCTCGGGCTGATTCTCGAGTTTTCTCTGGTCGGATTCATTGGGAAGCTACTGCCGCCGATTGCCGCGCTCGTCAACGCGCCCAACATGGCGCGGCACGGTACGCTCTTGCCCTTCAGTTGGTTCGGCGGCTTGGCTTTGTTGCGCCTGTGGGAAACAAACCTGCCCCAAAACCTGAAGCGTCGCTTGCGTCAACTGGCATATCCGCTGATCGCCGCGACTGCGCTGCTGCTTCTTGCGCTTGGTTTCGCCTTCGAGCCGGTAGTGACAGCCCTGCGGCCGCTAGTAAACCTGCCGGAGCAGACCTTGACCCGCGACGATTACGCGGCCATGCTCTGGATACGCGACAACGCGCCAGCAGACGCGATTTTGCTTTCAGCCGATGGCGAGGGCTGGCTGCCTGTCATTGCCGAGCGGCGCGCGGTCGATTTTCGCGCCGTCGCCTACTTTGAGTGGGACGACTTGGATGGATTTGTCAAAGAGCGTGAGGCGGACTTTGTATTCCAGCCCTCTGCCAGCGCCGACCTTCCCGATTTGCCCTTGAAGCTGGTTTTCGAACAGAGCGACGCGCGGGTTTATAGCGTCAAGCGAATCCGGTGAGTGCCATTCGCTGCCGCGGGAAATGCTTGCTTGGCGACACACAACGGATCGTTGCTTCAATATTCTGTTTCTTGAGGCGTCTTACTCAGTTTGTACGTTTGTCTGTGACAGATTGGCGCGGTTAGCGCGAACTTGATAAAGGAAAACGGCTGCCACACCCGCAGCTTCAAAGACTAGTACACCTAGACCCAAGCCACCGTGACCCAAATGGACCATATAAAAACCGCCAAAAGTAATGACGAGCACCGCCAAGAAAGCGAACCATTGACCCTTACGTTCGCGGCTAGCGATTGTTGCGACGATGGACCGGTCTAACGCAGCAGAGTCTTTCTGACTTTGCGTCTCCAACTTGATCCTGTGATTACTAAGTCCCTCAGCGATAGTTAATATTCCGTCCTGACTTGTCATCCTATGAATTTGGTGCTGCATGGAAATTTCAAAGAGTTCCTTGGCACTTCCTTGCAAAATATCTTCCCATCGCGCTGCAATTTCAGGATGTATATCGGGACCCGAATAATACTCTTCGCTCCTCACGTGAACAATTTCTTGTTCAAATTTTTCCAGTAATTCTTTACGTTTCTCCTCGGGTAAGGCATCTATTAGCTCCCGTGGAATAGATAGTCTGCCCGCGCTTGTGGCATCGGAAGCAGATCCGCCTGGCGCACTGTCCTTTGAACTCAAGTCGAGCCGCTTTCACCGGATTCTTTTTCGAATTGGTCAATAGCCTCAAGCAGCGTGTCGCCGACGTCTTGCCAAACATGGCGAAGCGCCTCGTTTCCTGTCATGAGTCTCTTCGCTTTCCGGCGACGCCCTAGCTGCTCAAGGGAGTCCGCGCTCAACACGCCAAACAAGTCAAACGCGCTTGCCATGCCATGCAAGAAAGGGCGTTCCGGCAAAAGGTACTTTCGCGCAATTTCTTTCTCATAGTCCTTCATCGACGTTTACCCTTTCCAGACTTTGCATCTATGGCAACATTCTACTAATCGCTATACGCAAATGTCAACTTATCTGATGCATACGCTCGCTTGTCGTCGGGCGCATTTCAGATTATTGGCAAATTACATGGCTTTGCCATTCAAAAGCAAAATTAACCACAAAGACACGAAGAACACGAAGTTTTTTCTTGAAATCTCTGTGCGCTCTGTGCCTC
>DAOULD010000147.1:0-19963 GCA_034420635.1 Anaerolineae bacterium
CACTTACTTTTGTGCCTTTGTGGTGAAAAAATAATTTGAAGCGATTGTCCTGGATATTTCCGCAATAAACTTGATTAGGGATTATCCCTGCGCTAAGATCGTCGATTTCTAGCAGGTTGCCGAGTCGGATACAGTATGCGCAAGCCATCGATCATCGTCTTGCATCCTTCGCGCTGGCGAGAAGCGAAGGCGCTGCGGCTGCAAGCGCTGCAAGACGACCCGCTTGCCTTTGGGACGAGTTATGAAGAGGCGCTCGACTATGCGGACGAGGTATGGACGACGCGGGCGAAAGCCGCTTTCGAGCGCGACTGCGCGCTTGCGCTTTACGCTGAAGTCGCCGGGGACCTGGTTGGCATGGCCGGGGCCGGGTGGTCGGACCGGCGCAAGACGCGGCATGTGGCGGAAGTTTACGCTGTTTATGTCAAGCCAAATCATCGGGGCAAGGGTATCGGCGCCGCGCTCGTGCAAGGGCTGCTGGACGAATTAAAAGCGCTGCCGCAGATTGAAAAGGTCAAGCTGAGCGTTACCGATTCCAACGAGGCGGCTGTGGCGCTATACCGGCGGCTGGGATTCGAAATCGTCGGCCGCGCCCGGCGCGAACTGCAAGTCGACGGCCGCTATCATGATCTGCATTATATGGAACTGTGGCTGCGATAGTTTTGGTGTACGCCGGTCAGCGCGCTTCCAAAAAGGCCTGCAACTCCCCATTGAACTCAGCCGCTTTTTCGATGAAAGGCGTATGACCGCAGTCTTCGATAACGACTTCATCCACCCTACCGCCGGCCGCCGCGTACTTGTCCAGCACCTGCCTTGTCTGCGCGATCATCGGTTGCGGCGGGCAGAGCTCCTCGCCGGGCCAGCCCGGGATCACGCCCATTTTGCCAAAGGTCGCCAGGTCGAAGAATGACTCGTCGGCGATGACCTGGTCGCTATCGCCGCGCAGCCACAAGACCGGCGGTTTGGGATTGATGGCGTAGAGCTTGCCGATATCGGGCTGGTTATTCGGCGCCATGCCATTGAGCACGCCCCATCTGCCCGGCGCGACGCCGGGCCAACTCTCGGAGGCGACAAAATCGCCCGGATAATCCCTTTCGCCGGTGTGCGTCTGCAACACGGACGTCAGCAAGTCTTCTTCACGGTCGGATGTGTAGGGCGGTTTCCAGTAGAAGCTGTTCATGACCGCGCGCGGCGTCATTTCGCCATCGCCTCGCTCGCCGTCCTTCAGCAGTTGCGTGTACTGCGGATTAGCGACGCCGCCACCGGATCCGGCCGCGTCGGGCGCGCAAAGATTGCCCTCCGCGTCTTTGCTGCCCCCGAAGCCAAAGGGCGATACCGGCGCGACCAGGGTAGCGCTCAACAGGCGTTCCGGCGCGTCCATCATCAGCCGCCAGGTCACGCCGCCGCCCATGGAATGGCCGACCACATGGGCTTTGTCTATACCCAGCGCCTCCATCAAAGCGAGGACATCGTCGGACATATCAGCCAGACCGCGCGCGCCGTCGACCGCCGCGGCCGGATCGGATTCGCCAAAGCCGCGTTGATCGAGCGCGACGCAACGGTAGCCGGCCGGCATGGCCAGCATCGTCTCTTCCCAGAAGGTCGCCGACGTCAAGTTGCCGTGTACAAAAATGACCGGTGTACCGCTTTCATGGCTCGAAAACAGAACGCGGGTCGAGATTCGCGCCGTAGCGACCGTTCGCGCTTTGATGCCAGGCAGTGTTGCTATAGACATGATTCGGCTTCCTTTCCTTTGCGCTTGTTCTGCCGCAGACTGTAACGCAAGCGCCTGCAGAGCGCCAATTTACTAATCAAAAGGGTAGTGTATCAAAGTCGGTTGAAAAAGAAAAAACTTAACCACCGAGAACACCGAGGGCAGCGAGAATCGTCCGCAAACACGCCTTTTCTTTGTGTCTTTCGTGTCTTGGCGGTCAGTGTCTACGCGACCTGTGGTGAAACTGGATTTGGCTCATTTGAATTTCAACAGAAAAAGATACACTACTATCAAAATGGTCCATATTCGTCCGTTTGCGCGGGATGAGCGTAAACCGTCGCGTCATAACTGCGCCGCATGAGTTCCCATTTCACTTCATCATAGTCGGGGTCCCCCGACAGATCGTGATGTTCCCAGGGGTCGGCTTCCAGGTCATAAAGCTCGCAGATGCCTTTTTGGTGATAGACGACCAGCTTCCAGCGACGATCGCGATACATGGTGGCATGGGTCTTGTCGGGAAAGTTCGTCGCGGCGTAATGCTCGGTACGCACAAATTCGCGGTGCGGCGCTTCGGCCGGTTCGCCGCGCAGGCGCGGCGCCAGCGAGCGTCCTTGCACATATCTTGGTACTTCCATATCGAGCAGTTCGTACAAGGTCGGCGCGATGTCGATCAGTTCGACCAATTCCTCGCTGATGCCCGGCTGAACCCGACCGAGCCAGGAGATCAACAGCGGCACGCGCACCAAGCCTTCGTAGAAGCGGCAGCCCTTGAGCACGAGCCCGTGGTCGCCCAGCGTTTCGCCATGATCGCTCATGAAAATGATTATGGTGTTTTCGCGCTGTCCAGATTCGTCGAGATAGTCGATGAGCCGGCCGAACTCCTCGTCAAGAAATTCGATCATGGCGTAATACGAGGCTTGAATGTGCTTGTGTTGCAATGCATCGGGATGGCGCGCGACGTTCTGAAAGTCGATCCCCGCCTCTTGCAGTCGCCCTTGATGTTCCAGATCGCCCTCAAGAAAATGAGCGCCGGGCAGCGTTTCGGGATCATAGCGCCGGTAGTATTCCCAGGGCGCGTCGAAGGGCGGATGCGGGTCAAAGGGGTTGATGCTGAGCAGCCAGGGTTTGTCAGGCTCGCGATTGCGCCCGATGAATTCGATCGCTTTTTCCGTACACCAATGACTTTGATGCAAGCGCGGGGGGACGTTGTCGGCAGTCTCGCTCGGTTCGCTGAATCCGCCGAATCCGGGATCCTGGTGTGAATTGCGATAGTCGTCCAGCGAAGCGATGCCGCGAGGCTGCAACACGCTATTGTGATCGACGCCCTGTCCTTTGATCCATTCGACGTATTCGTTGCCGCGTTCATTGCCGCCCTTGTGATCGTGGCTGTACTGGAAATAGTCGTAGCCATCGTCGACGCGCTCTTCGCGGCGGAGGAAGGCGCTGGCAAGATGCAATTTACCGATCAGACCGCAATCGTAACCGGCATCGCGCAGGACTTTGGAGATGAGCCGGTCTTCGAAGTGGCGGGGAAAACTGCGGAAGCCGTTGCCATTGACGCCGACGGCGCTGGGGTACATGCCTGTCAAGAAGCTGGCGCGGCTGGGCGTACAGATAGGCGATTGGCAGAAAGCATGCGTGAAGGCGGCGGACTCGGCGACGAAGCGATCGAGATTGGGCGTGCTGATGTGTTGGTTGCCCAGAGCCGCAATGGTATCGAAGCGCTGCTGATCGGTGCAATACCAGAGGATATTAGGGCGACTTTGCATAAGATTTCTCCATCAAGCATCAATTGAGAATATTTGAGATCATAACCGCTTTGCCAGTGTTATTGCCATTTGTTCCAGGACAATCGATTCAAAATGGTGTCACCCGATCAATGTTCAATTGAACCGAAAATTAACCACAGAGGCACAGAAGTAAGCGCAAGTAAGTCATGCAACGAAATAAGCCGCGTGTAGGGGCGACATATCATGTCGCCCGTCGATGCGATGGCGCGGTTTCGGGCGCCCAGATTGGTCGCCCCTACGGGATTCGATTATTTTGTAGTTTTCAATATTTCATCAAATTATTCGCACGACTTACTTGCATTTACTGAGCGCACAGAGAAAAGCAAGATTATTGCTTTTGAGCCGCAGATGAAATTTCGCTGGAGACCCTGCCGCATTTAGGTGACGGTATCGGATTGAAAATCGTAAAAAGACCCTAAACTCTGTGCCTCTGTGCCCTCTGTGGCAAAAAATAAATCAAAGCGCTTGCCCTGGAACAGCGGGCGCGGGGGCGGAGAAATGATCGAAAAGGCGTTACAATAGCCGCCATGACGAAAAATAAGGAGTGACGCGATGGTAGATTTTGGATTGGGACTATTGCATGGTCCGCCAAAGGGACAACTCGATAGCTGGCTGGCGGATCTCGATGCGACGATCCCGCAGCTCGAAGGGCATTTCCGCAGCTTGTGGATGACCGACCATTTCATGTGGGAGGGCGCGCCAACCTTTGAAGCCTGGACGGTGATGAGCTTTATAGCCGCGCGTTATCCCGACTTTGAAGTTGGTCCTATGGTGCTGGGCCAGAGTTATCGCAATCCCGCGCTGCTCGCATTCAAGGCGGCGACCTTGCAGACGCTCTGCGGTGGCAGATTCATCATGGGCATCGGCGCCGGCTGGAAAGAGGACGAATACCACGCTTATAACTATCCATATCCTTCGGCAAGTGAACGTGTGCAGCAGCTTGAAGAGACACTGATCATCATGAAGAAGATGTGGGAAGAGCCGGGCACTGTCAGCTATGAGGGGCGGCACTATCGCGTCAAGGAGGCCTGGTGCGAACCCAAACCGGAGCCCAGGATCCCCATCCTGGTCGGCGGCGGCGGTTACACGACTATGAAACACGCCGCCAAATACGCGGACATCTGGAACCTGCCGGATGCGCCGCTGGAAACCTATGTTGAACGGCTGAAGGTTCTCAGGCGTCATCTCGACGCGCTCGGGCGCGACCCGGCCACCATGCGTTTCAGTTGGTTCGGGCGGGTCGCCATCGGCAGGACCGAAGCCGAGGCCAAAGCCCGCGGGCTATCCCGCGACGACAAATGGACGAGTGAAAAAGCCTTTGTGGGCAGTCCCGAGTCAATCGCCGAGCAGATGAACGGCTTCGTCGAGCAAGGCTGCGATTATTTCATGGTGGATATCATCGGCGCGCCCGACCCAGACGTCATCGGCATGGTGACCGAAGAATTGATTCCCAAGTTAAACGGAGCGTAACAGCATGAAAATCAAATGGTATGGCCACGCCAGTTTCATCATCAGCGACAGCGACGGCAGGTCGGTGATCACCGATCCCTACACGCCGGAAACATCCGGCTATCAGCCAATTCCCGACGTGCCAGATGTTGTGCTCACCTCGTCGCTCAACGACGATTTTCACGACCGCTCCGACTTGATCCTAGGGGATCCGCTGCGGATAAACATGCTGGATGTGGCGCGCGACAGCGGCGAAATCGAAGCGGCCGGCTTGGTTTTCAAAGGTATCGAATCGTCGGAGATGTACGAGCATCCTTATCACGAGCCGGACAAGTGCGCCATGTACCGCTGGGAGATGGATGGCATCAGCATCGGGCACATGGGCGATGTGGGCAATCCCTTCACCCCGGAAGAATACGCCTTCTTTGCAGGCGTCGATGTCTTCCTGGCGCTGGCGGGCGACGTGCCGACGATTCGCTTGCCCGACCTCAAGCAGGTGATCGACCGCGTCGCGCCCAAGCTGGTGATCCCGATGCACTTCCGCACGCTGCGCTACAAGCCGCGCAACATGCAATGGATTACTGCCTTCCTCCAGCACTTCAACGAGGCCGATATCGACTTTCAGTCGGATTGGGAAGTGGAACTGAGCAAAGCGGATCTGCCGGAATCGACGCGCGTGCTGGTGCTGACGCACGCGCTGTGAGCGGACGGGGAACCTAAAAGCGATCCAGTGGATCGCCTTATCGAATTGGCAACTGATTGCTGTGAACCGGTGCGCAGGTCCTATCCACTCGCCCGCGTGATCGCATCGCCCATGGTATTGATGATAATATCGACCTCCTCCGCCGTGATGCAGAGTGGCGGCGCAAAGGCAATCGCGGGACCAATCGGGCGCGCCCGCAAGCCCATGTCCAGGGCTGCCGCGCTGATCTTCTCCGCCGTATCCGGATCGCCTTCGCGGCTCTCCTTGCTCAGGACCACATCAATGCCCGCCATCAAGCCCAGTCCGCGAGCGTTATCGATATTCGGGAACTCATCAACCAGCGCCTCCAAGCCCTCCAGCAGCCGCTGGCCCATCACTCGGCTGTTCTCCAGCAAGCCATCGCGCGCGATGATGTCGATATTGGCAATGCCGACAGCGCACGCCGCCGCATGACCGGAATAGGTATAACCATGCATCCAGCTCTGATCATCCGGCGCGCCGTTGATCACATCGCGGATCTCATCGGTCACTTGAATGCCGCCGAGCGGCATATATCCGCTGGTCACGCCCTTGGCGAACTGCATGATATCGGGGTTGATGCCGAAGGCGTCGCAGCCGAACCAGTGGCCCGTGCGCCCGAATCCGCAGATCACTTCGTCAGCAATGAACAATACGTCGTATTTCTTGCAAATCGCCCCCACCAGATCGAAGTAGCCTTCATCGGCGATCATGACGCCGCCCGCGCCCTGAATCGGCTCCGAGATGAAAGCCGCTACCGTGTCAGGACCTTCGCGCAGGATCGCCTCTTCCAATTCGCGCGCCGCCGCCGCCGCCACGGTTTCGCCGTCCCGAAGCTCGCCCTCGTAGCGATAGGGGTTCGGATTCCGCACATGAATGAAACCGTCCAGAACGCCGCCAAACATGGTGTGAAACTTGCTCATACCCGTCGCGCTTGTGGCAGCCAGTGTCATCCCGTGATAACCGGTCAAGCGCGAAATAATCTTGGTCTTCTTCACCTTGCCCAGCTGATTCCAGTAGAAACGCGCCGTCTTGAATGAGGTATCGCTGGATTCGGAACCACCGGAGGTGAAATTGGTGAAATTCATATTTGGGCGGAAGAAGCCCGCCAGCTTGTCCGCCAATTGCGCCGAGGGCGGATTGGTCATGCCGGCGAAGCCCGAGCTATAGGCGATATCCAACATCTGCTCATAGGCGACCTGCGCCAACTCGCGGTTGCCGTAGCCAATGTTCACATTCCACAGGCTGGCCATCGAATCAAGAATCTTGCGGCCATCAGTCGTATACAGCCAGACGCCATCGCCCTTCTCCACCATGACGGCGTTCTCCGTCCGCGAGGGATGGTACATCGGATGCAATTGCTGTCTGTCTTGCTCGATCAAGCTTGTGTGCGTATGGGCGTTCATCTCTGGTCGCTCTTCTCTCCGTTCTGTTCTGGCTCACAGCATACCGCAATTCGCTGCCGAATTCGATTGCCACATCAGCGTCGCTTGAGCAAGTCTTTGAGAATTCGAGGCGTACAGCGCGCAAGCGCTTGCGCCAGGCGTCGCCGCAGCATTTGCAAGATTCGCGCGGGTCGATCCGCACACATCACCAGCCAGCGTCCGCCGCGGTAAGTGGGGGAATTCAGCAGCGCCTCAATATCGTCCCTGGGACGTATCTCGTAAGCGCTGTCAGGCGCGGAGATATCATGCCACATTTCTAGCGCCTCCGGTGGATGTTCGCCCTGGTAACGATAAAGGCAGCCGGGATAATCGTCGACATTATGGGCGTGATAGGGACGCCTCAGTCCCAAATAGGCCTCATGCGCCCAATCCAAGGCCCCCTGCCGTCCCGCCCACTCCGCGCGACTGTAATATTCACATTTTTCCAGCACCTGCTTGGGCAGCAGCAGCGAATAGTGATACATGCGGATACCGCGTTTCCGCAATTCCACCCCGCGAATCCAGTGGCCATCGCGCAGGTCGCGGCCCTCATTGTCCACCACGGTCGGGGGACGATGCGTGACGTAGCGATAACCCGCGCCCCACTTGAACAAGCGGTGGTATTCGGCCGCGCCGCGCCGCAGATACCAACTATCTACATAATACGCGGGCGCACCCCAAAAGGTGATCGTGTCAAAGGACAGGGCGGTGATGCTCGGGTCCGCCTTCAAGATCCCCAGCACGGCCTCGATGTCGGCAGGTTGGTAAAACTCATCGACATCGACCTGCCAAAGATAGTCGCCGGTCGCGCGCTCGGCATAGGCTTGCGACATCTCGTCCTTCTCGCTCCAGAAACCGTCGCGCGTGACGATTTGCAGCTTGTCGTCGGGGTCTTCGCTCGTTTTGAAGTCCCGCAGCGTTTCGAGCGTGCTATCACGCGAATGGCCCTCGGCGGTCGCGATATTAAGCGCGCCGGGCGTGGCGCCTTCAACCACGATTATTTCCCGCGCGTAGGGATAGATCGCGCGCAAGGCATAGCGGATGAATGGCTCGCCGTTGAGTACGATGACGCCAAAACTAATGCTTGGGATTCCGCTCACGAGTGATCGCCAAGTATCGATTGATAAAGCCCGATATACTGCCCGCTGATGCGATCCGCCGCATATCGTTCCACCACCTGCTGATGGATCCGTTCCGGCCACCATTCTTGCGCGAGCGACCATTCAATGCCGCGTCGCAAATCCGCGGCATCCGCCAATTGAGCGAGATACCCGTTCTCCCGGTGCTGCAGCAAATCGCCGATGCCGCCGGTATCGAATGCGACGCAAGGCGTCCCGCAAGCCAGCGCTTCCAGCAGCGTGTTGGGCAAATTATCCTGCAATGCCGGCAATACAAAAACATCACATGCGGAATACAGCAGGTTCAAGCTCACGTTGTCGTGTAGGTTGCCCGTTCGGCGCATGGGCACATCAAGGTCTATTGACCCGGCATCGTCCGCGCCGAATATGACCAGTTCCACGCCATCGCTCTCCGCGAAGGCGCCCAATGCCTCGCGCAGATATGGGAAGCCCTTGCGCGGATCCGCAGTGCCGTCAGCGGCTCCAAAGAGAACCAGCTTCTTGTCCGGCGGCAAGTTGAAGGCATATCTCGCTTCACGCCGGTCCAGCGGCTTGAAGGCGCGGGTATCAATGGGATTGGCGATGACCTCTATTCGTTTGTTCCGCAAGACGGCGCTTTGGCCGGCGCAGTCCGCCAGCCATCCGCTGGGGCAGACAATGGTTAGCGGGACCTGCGCCCAGGCGCTGCGTTTCTGTTTGTTGACCCGCGCGCTGATGTCATCGCGCCTTGGATCGGCCAGTTGCGGGCAGTTCCCGCAAGTTTCCACAAAGCGCATACAATCGCCGGCATAGTGACATCCGCCGGTAAAAGCCCACATATCGTGCAAGGTCCAGACAAGCGGCTCCTTGATTGACGCGAGTTGCTGAATCGGCAAAAAGTTGTCGCCCACCCAATGCAAATGCACGATATCGGCGTCGAAGGACTTGATCACGGGCGCAATCGGGTATCCGAATAGGTTCAAGCTCCAGTAAGCGCCGCCTGGCAGGCGCGGATTCGACTTGAGCAAGCCTTGGTGACGCCGCGCCGCGAGTTTTCGTCCCGCGCGCGCCCACAGGCTAAGCCGCGTCGCCAAGCGATGCACGCTCGGGTCCGAGGTCGTCTTGCGCCAGACCAGCATCTCGGCCTCGATGCCGGCATCCAGCAAAGCTCGATGAGTGCGATAGGCCGCGATACCCGCGCCACCGATGCGGTCGGTCGCGGCAACTGTTAGAACTTTCAAGTGCCTTGCCCTTTGCCTCTCTCAACAGTCGATTATACACCCCTGCGCGGGAACTCATCGTCAAGGGCTGAGTGACAAGCCTGCAAATGGCGGCTCAATCCCTTATACTTGAGGCAATTCGGCATAGCCTGGATAGAATGGACATGCGGCGACCGACAGCACAAGCCTGGTATCAAGCGCTCCGTCCGCGCGTCTTCACCGCCACCTATGTGCCGATGGGCTTGGCCGGCATCGTAGCGCTGGGCGATGGCGTCTTTGACGCGCCGGTTTTCTTGTTGGCGCTGATCGGAACGCTCTTGCTGCAAAGCGCTGCCAACTTGATCAACGAGTACATGGACTTCCGACGCGGAGCAGATCGACTCAAGCAAGCCGGTCAAGGCATGACCATCAAGAACAAGATCCTGGCGCCTGCCAGCGTCCGTAACGGCGCTATTATCACGACGCTTGCCGGGTGCCTGATTGGCCTGTTCCTTTTGGCGCGGAGTGGTCCCCTGCTTTGGATCATCGGCATTGGCGGCGTGCTGGTGGCGATTAGCTATACGGCCGGTCCCTTTCCCCTGGCTTATCACGGTTTGGGAGAGATTGCCGTCGCCATCTTCATGGGTCCCGCCATCGTGGTTGGCGCCTATTATGTGATGTCGCCAACGGTGGGCGAGCCGCGCATCGCCGAGCTCTGCCTGATTTCTCTACCCATCGCTTTGATGGTCGCCGCCATCCTGCACGCGAATAACATCCGCGATATGGATGCCGACCGCGCTGTCAACAAACGCACGCTGGCTGTCATCTTAGGCATCCGCTTCGCCCGCGCCGAATACATCTTCCTGGTGTTGGGCGCTTATGTCGCGCAGGCGCTTGTTGTGGTCGCGGGCCTGCTGCCCCTCGCCACGCTCTTGACGCTGATCACCTTGCCCGAAGCCATTCGCCTCATCCGCATCTTCAAGAGCAGTCGCGCAGTGCCTCTCTTGCACCAGGCGCAAGGACGCACCGCTAAACTGCACGGGCAATTCGGCCTGCTCCTGGTCTTGGGATGGCTGTTCACCTTCATATCTTCCTAGCCGCGGCAGCTATGTAGTTGAGGACAATATTGTCTTTAGCGACGTTTGCCCGTAGACTACTTACGGTGATGCCAAGATGAACCGAACACAAGCTATTGCTGCCGTCCGCCTTGGCGCGAAGGCCGGTGACACGTGCAAACAGACAAGAACGCAACCGCAAATCCTGAAATTGAAGAGGCTGCCGGCTCAGCGATTCCCGCGGACGAGATCGAAAAGCTGGCGAGGCAAATCGGCGAAAAACTCGGCGAAAAGAGTGGCAAGCCCATTCGACAGATCGCTCAGATGATCGAGAAATGTGGCTGGGCTTTTGTCGAGAAGATCTTGGCGGAAACCGAAGCGACAGAAACCGCAGGCGGGCTCTTGACCCAGGACAAAAAGCGGCGCCGCACCAAGGGTGGCGTATTTTTCTTCTTGGCGAAGGGCCAGATGGATCCGGAGTTGCTCGCGCGGATCTTTCCCAATTTCGGCAAACACGGCGACGGCAGCATCATGCCGCCGGGCATCGATTGGGGGGAGCGCGCCTCGCACATGGAGGCGCTGCGCGAGCAGCCCGGCCAGATCAATAACCTGACGGTGACTTTGATCGGTCGCCCCGGCGCGCTGCATATCGAGGGCAGCAGCGTCATGACCGTCATCGAACAGCGCGAGGTCAAAGCGCCTCCCTACCCAAAGGGTGTGCCGCCCTTCGACGCCGTCCAGGATATCACCACATACTACGTTTTCATGGGGCTGCGACACTGGCGGAAAGTGGAGAAGCCGCTGGAAAACGAGGAGGATATGCTCATCGTCGAAGGCAGCGCCATCTATGATGAGCAATTGGGTGGCATCACCGTCTTGTCCACCGGCGTTTCCACCAAGCTCCTGGAAAGCCAGAAGCGCCAAAAGGGGAGCCAACCCGGCAAGAAGAGCGCGGACCAAGCCGCCAGAGACTCCAGGGGCGGCAAATCAGCGAGATTCCCCACGGTGATCGCCGAGCCGCCGGACTTGTCAGGCTTGCCCGACGAAACCGCCGATAAGCTGCGTCAGCTATTTAGCGCCGCGGAAAAGCTGCGTCAGAAGATCGACAATATGGAAGACAAAGGGCAGAAATCGGGCCTGGCAATGACGCGGCGGCTGCTCGAGCAAACCGAGAAGCAGATATCCACGTTGGTCAAGCAATTCAATCTCTAGCCGGTGTCACCAGTGCCAGATTTGGTCCCAGGCGTCCATCCAGTTTTCGGCGCGGCTGTGTACCTTCTGCAATTCACGATCCAGTTCTACACCCGCCCGGCCGCGGAATTCCTCCATCTTCTCCACTTGGTCAACCTCAACAGTGATGGTCACGGGAGAGGCCGGTACGTAGGGCGGGACCGCGGTCAGGTCCCCCAAAGCGCGGAAAGCGCCGTCCTCGATCATCTCGCGCGCCCGGACGGGCGGGATCTGCCGGGCGGAAAACCGGCTCAAGCCCCTTTTCACGGCGACGGTCGTCAATCCGTCACCCAAAAGCCCGGTCGATTCGCGGCATACTGCCTCGTCCCCGGTGACGAGCAGCACCGGACAAGCATAATGCCCGCAAAGCGCGGCGTTGACGCCGACTTCGCCTACTAGATCGTCATTGAACCAGAGATTGTGCCATTTGACCGTCGATATCGTATGACACATGACGCCATCCGTCGTATTATTGCGGGCGTGCATCCCGACCAGCAGGCAGGCGTCGGCGCCCTCTTCCAGCAATTCGGTGTAACGCGACCAGGCATGATGCGCCACCCAAGTGCAGTTGGTATCTAGCAGCTCCGGGACCAGAGAATTGAAGGTCCAGTCGCCGCCAGCGCCGTGGCAATCGACCACCACGATTTCCTCCGCGCCAGCTCGTTTGGCGCCGCGAACGGCCGCATTGATTTCCTCGGTATAGAGCTTTCGACCCTCTTCATACATGGGCGCGCCGCCATTTACCTGGCTCCAGGTGACAATGCCGCTGACACCTTCCATATCCGCCATAATCAGTATTTTCATCTCTTGAACTCCCCACTCCCTTCGAGTTTTAGATGACCAGGGCTGCTTCGGCACGCTCAAATCGACGCGTTGATGAGCCCCTCCAATGCCGATTGCGCCTCCGCCAGGGACAGCCATCCATCCCTGATGGCCGGCGCGAGGGACAAATCCGCGTCCGTCTTCAAGAAAAAGCTGCATTCGCTGGCGCAGTTTACAGCCTTCTGCGCCGCAAACGTGGCGGCATGCAAGCAACCCAGCAAGGAACTGGCTTGCGAGCCCACCATCAGCCCTTTGCCCGCTTTCGCGCAGGACTCCTTCATCACCATCGAAGCGGAGAAGCCGGTCCGCGCCGTCTTGATATTGAGGATGTCAAAGGTATCAAATGCCAGCTCCCGCTCTAGATCCTTCGGCGTAAATGCCGAGTCGTCGGCGATGATTGGCATTCGGCAGCGCTGCCGCAATGCCCGACGCGCGCGGATGCTTTCCACCGGCAGCGCCTCTTCACAATGGATCAGTCCCAAGTCGTATAGCGCATTCAGTATGCCCGCCGCGCCGTCTTCCTCCAGCGTCTGATTGGCATCCACATAGAATTGAGCCCCCGGGAATCCCTCGACAAGCTCCCGAATGGTCTCGGTTTCTCTGGCGACGTCCTTGCCGATTTTCACTTTGAACACGCGTATGCCAGAGCGATAGGCGCCCTTTACATCCGCCAGGACCGCCTCCGCCTCGCCGGTACTCACGATATAGCTGAGTCGGATCCGCTCGCGCGTAGCGCCCAGATGCTGCCCAAGCGACGTCCCCGTCGCCCGGCAAAGCGCCTGGTGCAGCGCCATGTCAGTCGCGCCCTTGGCTGTATTGTTGTTCTTAATCGCGTCCATCCGCGCGCTGATATCCGCGACGCACTGAAAGGACTCCAAGCCGACGCCTTTTAGCAGCGGCGCCAGGCGCCTTTCTACGATGGCGACAATCGAGGCTTGCGTCTCGCCATAGATGCTGGGGCGCGGCGTCGCCTCGGCAATGCCGATGCTGCCGTCCGACAATTCGACGCGAATCAATACATGCTCCAGCGCCCGCAGCTCCTCCGACCGCCCCCACTTCAAGGGCTGTTTTAGCCGAATCTGGAAAGGCAAGGCACTCAGATCTTTAACTTTGAGCATTTGCCAAGGCTTCCACAATCTCCGCAACTTCCCGCGCGACCTCGTCCGGGCGCCGGTCGTCCAGGGCTATACGATGATAATTGGGATATTGATCGCCCGCCGGGAATGGTAACAATCCGTAATTATTTGCCTCCGCTCCCATGATCGCTATCGCCTTCGCGTCGATCTCGCCCGCCTCGAGCAGCGTTTGCGCTTCGTCGCGCAGTTCGCATGGCAAGAAGGACAGATCCGCAGCGCCGGAGGCGCGATCGAAACGGTCGCGCCGGTCGCTCAAGCGCCGCAGCCGCGTCAAGGGATCCAGCGTCAACTCGACGATGCTCCAGGCGGGAAATCGCGTCAGCGCATGGCGAATCTCGTTCTCGCCGCGGATTCCTTCGGCAATGACCAGGTCGCTAAAGCTATCGGCTAGATACAACCAGGAAAAGACTGCCGCCATGCCGCCGGGCACGCGTTCGGCAAATGATCTGGTATAGGCGAAACGCCGGGGGCGATCATCGACCGAACGCGTTTCTTCCCCGTTCAGCCTTTGCATCATTGGCAGCGCGATCCAGTCCGCCAGTTCGCGCCGCGAAGGAATGACGCCCATGCCCGCAGGTCCCAGGATCCGCTTCAAACGGGCCAAAGTCGTCGTTTTGCCCGTGCCGGTCAATGCCACCAGCATCAGCAGCGGATGCGACCCCAGGCTATGATACCCGGCCGCCTTTTTCAGCCTGACCAGGGGATAAGCCTCCGACAGCGGAAGACTCAAGCACGGATAAACCTCGCTGAGAAAGTATCGCTCGTCCAGCAACCGCATCTCGCCCGTTTCGCTATCCATATCGACAGTTCCAAGGTCAGCCTGACGATTATACATTCTGCCTTGCGAACGTCATACGTCGGGTGGAGGCCGACTGTTGCTGTCACAGCCAGACCATACCCTCCGATACGCTTATGACCCGATCATCGCTATAATCGACCGATCAATCAAAACTGCCCAAAGGAGACTGACGATGCCTTTGTTGGACATGTCGCTTGAAGAAATGCGAAGCTACCGCCCCGCGCGCGAGGAACCGGAAGATTTCGACGCTTTTTGGACAGGCACGCTGGAAGAGGCGCGCGCTCACGATTTGAAGGCCGTCTTTGAACCGGTCGATTCCGGCTTGGAAACGTTGGATGTCTTTGACTTGACTTTCTCCGGGTTCAACGGCGACCGCATCAAAGGTTGGTATATGCGCCCGCGCGGCGCGCGGGCGCCGCTGCCCGGCGTGGTCGAATACATCGGATACGGCGGCGGACGAGGTCTACCGCTGGACTGGCTGGCTTTTCCATCGGCGGGTTTCGCCTATCTGGTCATGGATACGCGCGGTCAAGGCAGCGTCTTCTTGCGCGGGGATACGCCCGACATGCCCAACGGCGCAAATCCTTACGCGCCCGGTTTCATGACGCAGGGCATCCTGGATCCCGAGACTTATTATTATCGTCGCCTATACGTTGATGCCGCCCGAGCCGTCGAGGCCATCCGTAGCCGCGGCGAGGTCGATTCCTCCCGCGTTGCTGTGACCGGCGGCAGCCAAGGCGGCGCTTTGTCGGTCTCGACCGCGGGACTGATGCCGGATGTCGCAATTTGCATGCCCGACGTGCCCTTCCTGTCCAATTTTCGGCGCGCTGTGGAGATCACGCCCCGCGATCCTTATCCGGAAATCGCCCGCTATCTCAAGATCCATCGCGAGAAAATTGACCGGGTTTTCAAGACGCTCAGCTATTTTGACGGCATGAACTTCGCCGCCCGCATGAAAGCGGAAGCGCTCTATTCCGTGGGCGTCATGGATACCGTCTGCCCGGCCTCGACCGTTTTCGCCTCGTACAATCATGTCTTGGGTCCAAAGGACATCAAAGTCTATTATTACAATGATCACGAGGGCGGCGGACCCGATCACCTCATGGAGAAGATTACTTATCTGCGGCGGCGCTGGCTGTCATGAGCCGGACGCAACTCGTCGTTCTGGGCAGCGGCACGCCTAATGCCGAAGCCGACCGCGCGAGTTCGGGCTTGGCCATTGCCGTCGACGACCGTCCCTATCTGGTCGATTGCGGTCACGGCGTCGTGAAACGCGTCGTGCAGGCGAACGCTGCCGGCATTATCAAGTGGTCGACCGTCGACCTCACGCGCTTGTTCGTGACCCATCTTCATGCCGATCACACCGTTGGATTGCCGGATCTGCTTTTCACGCCCTGGATACATGGCCGAGAAGAGCGGGTCGCCGCTTACGGTCCGCCGGGTTTGAAGGATATGATCGACCATATTCAAGATGCCTACCGGGTCAATACCCGTGAGCATTTGAATGCGCATCCGGCCTCGCCCGGCGGATTCCAGGCGGACGTCAAGGCGGTTCAGGCTGGACTGGTTTACCAAGATGATCGAGTGCGGGTTTACGCCATGCAGGCCGATCACGGCGATATGGAGGCATTCAGCTACAAATTCCTCACGCCGGACAAGACCATCGTCCTTTCGGGCGATACCAAGCCCGTATCAGGCTTCGCGGATTGGGCGGGGACCCCCGATATCCTCGTGCACGAGGTGTATTCGTCAGCCCAGTTTGCCAGCCGGCCGCCCCCCTGGCAGGCTTATCATAGCCGTGTGCACACTTCAACTGAGGAATTGGCCGACTTGGCAAAGGAGATTCGCCCGGGTCTGCTGGTTCTCTATCATCAGCTCTTTTGGGGGACGACAGCGGCCGATCTTGTCGGCGAGATCGGGGCAAGTTATGCAGGACCGGTAGTGAGCGCAAATGACCTGGATGTCTTCTGATTCCCGACAATAGGATAGAAAGTGTTTGCCATGACGATTAAGGCGCGATTTCAGAGCTTGAACTTCGAAACGATGGGCGTCGACGAGCAATTGCGACGCTCGCGCGTCTATAAGGAACGGATGTTGACGCGGCGAACGGTGCGCGATTTCTCCTCGCGGCCGGTCCCTTATGAATTGATCGAAAACGCGCTCAAGGTCGCGGGTTCCGCCCCCTCCGGCGCCAATCAGCAGCCTTGGACCTTTGTCCTTGTCAGCGACCCAGCGGTCAAACGCGCGATTCGCATCGCCGCGGAAGCGGAAGAAAAAGAAAGCTATGAGCGACGCATGAGCCAGGAATGGCTGGACGCCCTGGCGCATCTGGGCACCGACTGGCGCAAGCCGCATATCGAAGACGCGCCCTACTTGATCGTGGTCTTTCGACAAGCCTATGGCCTCGCGTTGGATGAAGCGACTGGCGAGCAGCAGAGAATAAAACACTATTACAGCGAGGAATCTGTTGGCATCGCCGTCGGCTTCCTGCTGAGCGCCCTGCATATTTCCGGGCTGGCCACATTGACGCATACGCCTAGCCCCATGCAATTCCTGCGCGACATACTGGAGCGCCCGCCCAATGAAAGGCCCTATGTCCTGATCCCGGTCGGCTATCCCGCGGAAGACGCCAAGGCGCCTGTCATCGAGAAAAAACCGCTGGCGGATATCCTGGTCAGACGCTAAAGCGGCTGTTGCGGCTAATCTGCGCTGACTGCATTTTGATTTATACTGTAAAATAAAGTTGGGAAATTAACCTGGATAATTTGCCTATGGCGCAATTGAAATTTAGGCCTGCCTAACGGTGTGAATCTGTGAGAATCGTCACGCTTCTCAATGAAAAAGGCGGTGTTGGGAAGACCACTATTTCCTTTCACGTGGCGGCCGGGTTGGCCGTGGCTGGCTTTCGTGTCGTCGCGGTAGATGCTGACGCGCAGGGATCTTTGACAGAGACCATGGGTTTTGAACAAGCTCCCGGGCTTTATGATTTGATCGTTCGCAATAATCCCTTTCGGAACGTCCTGCGCTTTGTCAATCCGGAGATTTACGAGTATCCCAAGCGCGAAGTGAAAGGACAACTCTTCCTGTTGCCGTCAAATGTGGAAACGCAAAGTATCGCTACCAATTCCAAGGATGCGCTGGCATTCGTCCGCCGCTTCACCGAACTGAAAGACACCGTCGACTTTGTGATTGTCGATACCTCGCCGACGCCGTCGCTGCTGCATGGGGCGATCTATTTGGCGACCGATGCAATTCTCTATCCAACGAAATGCGAATACCTCAGTTTCCGCGGATTGCAGAACAGCTTTATGCACCGCCAAGAGAACGAGCGCTACCGCAGTCAATTCAACTTTGCGCCCATCGCCAACCTGGGAATTCTGCCGAACATCTATCGTCATGGCACGCTTGAACATCGGGACAATCTGGAAGAACTGAAAGAGACTTACGGGGATCTGGTCTGGGACCCGATTCCTCAATCGACCATTTGGACGGAAAGCAGTCGCGTGCACCGCACGATCTGGAACTATGCGCCCGGTTCGCCGTCCGCCCAGCATGGCTGGAACCTGCTCAAGAAATTCCTGGAGGCAATCAAACATGTCAAGCCGACGAAATCGTGATCGTTCCAAATCAGCGCTGCCGAAGCTGGAAGACCTGCCGCGCCTTCCCTACGAAGAGGTTGCCAGCGCTACCTTTGGCGCGTCCGACAGCGAACCGGTCAATCAGTGGTTCGGGGACATCGAAGCGACGAACCCGGCCGCGGTGGAGGTCGCGGTGGGCGGAGACGGTTCCATCCGCGCCTACGAATATCGCCTGACGGGGCTGGGCATCGACCCCAGCAGCCTGTCCAAGAATAAGCGGAATTGGGAGCTACTGGGCCAATTGCTCTTCCGGCTGGACCATTCCATTCAGTGGCTGATTGGCGACTGGCTCTTGCAAGGCGAAACGAACCAGTGGGGACAGCATGAAGAAATCGCCAGGGCGCTGAATTACGAAGTGAAGACGCTCTACGACTACCGCTACGTCGCGCGGAATGTGCATTTTTCGGTACGTACCGAAAAACTGTCGTTCGGACATCACAAGTTGGTTGCTCATCTTGAAACGGCGGAGCAAAGTCGCTGGCTCCGCAAAGCCGCTGACGGCGATATCGATGGCGAAACCGGCTTGTCTCGGTCTTGGTCAATCAATCGGCTCAGACGAGAGCTCTCGGATTTTCCGGCGCTTCAAGAAAATCAAGATACCCCCTTCGAGCGCAACCTGCGTCGCATCGACCGGGAAATGACGCGCAAGAAATGGAACAAGCTGACCGTCGCCGAGCGGCGCAAGCGCTACGAGCATTTGCGCGATATTTTGGCGAGGATGCAGCGCTGGGGCTTTGACTGAAGCAAGAGTTGCCGATTTCGCCTCACCCGCCAGATGGATCTTTGCTGGCTCTCCCTTGCGCTACCTAATGGAAGTCACTGTCATCCGGCGAATCCCGGGTGGGGTCCTTAAAATTTCGTACCGTAGGCGGGGATGGCGGCGCCGCTGATGATGCCGCCCGCATCGGAAGCGAGAAACGCGATCACTTTGCCGAGCTGAGCGGGCGTGACGCCCGAATGCGGATCCGCTGCCAACTGCTCCTCGCTGACAATCGCCGAGGGCAAGACCGTGTTCACGCGGATGCCCCGCCGCTTGACCTCTTCGGACATGCTCTCCGTCAAACGCAGCAGAGCCGCTTTTGAGGCCGCATAAGCGGCGTCCTTCCCGCTCGAGCGCAGTCCCGGGCGAGCGCCAATATTGATGATCTTGCCGCTGCCCCGCTTCAACATGGTCGGGATCGCTGCCCGGCTCATCAAAAAAGTGACCGTCGCATTCAACCGGTGCATGCTTTCCCAGGTCTCGACGCTCATTTCATGCACAGGCACTCCGGCGTCCCAGCCGCCAACGATGTTCACCAGAATATCAATGCGACCAAAGCGTTCGACAGCCGCCCCAACCAAGCCCTCAACCGTCTCCGCATTGGACAAGTCGGCCGCGGGAAAACACAGGTGCGCCTGATCACCCGCCAGATCCGGAAAACGCGCGTACAGTCGATCGTCCCCACAGGTCAAAACCAGCGATGCGCCGCCCGCGCGAAAGATCGGCACGACGCCCGAAGCGAGCAGCCCCGAAGCCCCGGTGATTACTGCAACTTGATCTCTGAATTCGCCCATCTTCAACTCTCCGCGCAAGTTTAAGGCTGGCACGAGCATAACATATTTTCCACCGGCACAACGACCGCAACCCTCGCGATGCTCCTAGGGCAATCGCATCAAATTATTTTTCACCACAGAGGCACGAAGAACACAAAGTTTAAGTTCTATTACAAGGCAAAACTCCTCTGAATCTGCGTAACGAAAGGGATAGTGGCTTGTCACTGAAGACCATTTGTAGAAAAAAGCGCGCAATTTTCATTTAGAATGACTTTTCTCTGTGCCCTCTGCGCCTCTGTGGTTATATTTTGGTTTGAATTGGCGATATATTGATGGACTATGATTTTGAAGCGATTGCC
>DAOULD010000148.1:0-9386 GCA_034420635.1 Anaerolineae bacterium
GCGCCGATGTCGCAGTTGCCGTATTGCGGGCGGGCGGTGTCGGGCTGATCGTCAAGCAAACAGTACATCGGATCAGCGGCGTCAATCGCCGGGCTTCCCCATTGCAGCGGGTGATGCGGCGGATTGCCGGTGAGTCCGCTAATCTTGGGATCGTTGTTCTCGCCTGTATTCTGCGCCTCGGCGACGATTACTTGCTGAGCCTGCGCCTGGGCGATTGCGTCCACTTCTTGACTCTCGGCAGTCTGAGGCGTACAAGACCCGTCCTGGATGAAGTTGCCGGAGAACTCAATAATGATGTTGGGATTGGGACCGCTGTCGCAATCGCCGCCGCTCTTGCTGTCGGTGATCAAGGTATTACGGATCTTGAAGTTGCCCGTCCAGCCGATTATGGCAATGCCGCCCCCTTGCTCTTCCGCCGAATTGAATGCCCAGGTCGTGTGCGTGAGAGTCACGAAAGAGCTAAATGAACTCAAACCGCCGCCTTCTCTGGCGCTGTTGTTGCTGAACGTGCTGTTCGTGATGCCAAGGGTGGTTTCGCTGCTTTCGATGGCGCCGCCCTCGTCGGCCGCGTTGTCGACAAAGGTGCTTTTGTTGATGGTCGCGATGCCGCCCGCGGTTTTCAAAGCGCCGCCGTCTTCGGTAGCCATGTTATTCTTGAAGGTGGCGCCCACTATGTCCAAGGTGTGCAAGCCGGTAGAACTGATGAAGTAGACGCTGCCGCCGTGGCTCTTCACGGTCATGTTTCCGCTGAACTCGGTGTCGGCAATATCAACATCGCTGTCGATGGCGTAGATCGCGCCGCCGATGTCACTGGCTTTGCTATCTTTTATCGCGCTGTCGCTCATGCTCAATGAACCGCTGTTGACATATATCCCGCCACCCACGGTCGAAGCCAAACCTTTGATTATGGTCAACTCATTAATGCCTAGCTGACCGTTAACTGCCATGAGAACGCGGTATTTGGCATCGCCGGAGATGGTGTGGCCGTCGCCCTCGATTTGAATGCGGCTCGTCAGGGACGGCAATGGCGCCGCCAGGGTGATATTCTTCGTCAACAGGATGATGTCGTCGCCAGTGTCGGGCGGGGTAACGGTGTCATCCGGGTCAGCCCCATCCTCGCAATCGTCATTGCCGTCGGAGTCGCCGCTCTCTTCAATCTGGGCGTTGCCATTGGCGGAGCGGACCGCGTTTGCCAGGCTGCAATTCTCGTCCACTGTGATGACACAGGGGAGCGAGAAGGTCGTCTCAACCGTCGGAAGAACCGTCGCCCCAGCCTGCGGAATTACCGACACACTGGTGGTCTGGCCGCAATGCTCATCGCTGACAACCCAGGTCGCTTCCGTCGCATTCGGTTCTTCAGTTGTTTGAGCGCTTTGGGTATCGTATTGGGGGGTCCATTGAGCCGACGTAACGGTTTGATCGCCGCCGCTCAGCGTACAACTCAGGATATGCTGGCTGTTTTCGATCAGGTTTTCACAGCTTACGATTAAGGTGTCGACTGGCTCCGGCGCGCACTGGAGTGTAATTGTGGTTTGGACCGTCGGAAGAATCGTGTCGCCGGCCTGCCCTTCCACCTCGACATTTGTGCTTTCGCCGCAATATTCATCGGCGATAACCCAGTGCGCTACCGGACGGTCTGTTGTTTGAGCGTATTGAACCTCGAAACTGGGAGTCCATTGAGCTGACGTGATAGTTAGATCGTCGGCGCTCAACGCGCAGCTCAGGATGTTGTGGTTGTCGCCGGTCGAGATTTCGCAGCTAACCGCTGTGTTAAACATTGGCGTCGACGTCGGCAGCGGAGTAGTTGGATAGTCGACCCGGACAAAATCTGACATTTCGCTGCGATCACCGCCGCGAATGCTTTTGATCCGATAGGCGTATCGTACACCAGGCTCGGTAGCGCTGGTATCGGTGTAGGTGGTGTCGCTGCTGCCGGTGTTATCCACCAAGGTCATTATCACGGTTTCACCTTGCAAGGGACGCCGACGCAAGATTTCATAGCCGTCTACCGTTCCGGCCGGCGCCGTCCAACTTAAGGTGACACCTTCGGCGCTGACGTTCGCCAATAAATTGGTCGGCGCCGCTAGTGGAGGCGGCTGCTGCGCCACAACAGCGCTCTGCGGCACAGCGAACAGGGAGAAGGCGCAAAGCAGCGCAAGAATAAGTAGCGGAAGGATGACCTTCCAGGGACAGATCTTTGTCTCCATCCCGCAAATACAGAGAATCATGTTCACCCTCCCTTTGGGCTTCGCTTGGGCTTTTCGATCGGATACTCCTGGCCAGCGGTCGCCACCGGCCAGACAGCAGCTTCAACCAAGCGATATTTGTAAGCGAGTAGACGAGACTTGTCTGCATTAAAAAGAAGCTGCCTCGTGGTTTGGCTCATAAGATCTCCTCTTGAATTCGCGCCAATCCATGTTTTTTTTGGTAAACGGACATATTACAGCGCAAATGTTGCAAAGGCATACGTTATTGTATAACTCAATGAAAAAACGCACTAAGCTATTTCCACTTAATTTAGCAATCCCGCTGAGTTGCCTAAGATGAAGGTGAATGACGCGGATTGAACGACGGGAGGCGCTCCAAGAGTCCCTTAGGCAAAGGGACGCGTCCGGCAGGTTTTGGAGCGCCGCTTTCGCTACAGATGACCTGCCGCGCAATCTGCCGATCGCCATCTCTGGAGAGTCGACAATCGAGGCGAAACCTTGCGCGACGGCGTCACAACGTCGGATAAGTTGATGGCACCGAGAACACCGAGATATTTTTGGCCACAGAGGCACTGAGACACAGAGTTTTAGGTTGGATGGTGGTGGGTCGGAGGTTGTGGGGCTGGCGGGGATGGGGGTGTGTTTCAACCGAAATGGATATACTAGCAGTTCTTGGCTCGGGCCGCGCGAACTTTGTTTCATCAGAGAAAATCAATTATCATAAGGCGCAATCACATTTGCATGAAAGGAGGACCCAGATCGACATAGCGAGAGAGCGATTTGCTTTTCCAATACGGTTTAGTCTTGTTAGGAGAACAACATGAGTATGAGACGCACGTTCACATTTTCGATCGTTTTGCTTGTCCTGCTGGGCGGTCTTGCGCCCATCTTCCCCCAGGATATGATGTATTCGGAAGCGCCCTTGCTGGCTGAGCGCGTGGCAGCCGGCGAACTGCCGCCCGTTGAAGATCGCTTGCCGAGCAATCCCAAAGTTATCCCGGTGGTTGACGCAATCGGCAGTTATGGCGGAACGCTGCGCTTCGGCGATATCGGCGAACGCCTTGACGAAGGTCTGCGCATCCGTCATACCGGGCTTTTCCGTTACAACTTCACAGCCAGCCAATACCAGGCTGACTTGGCTGAAAGCTGGGAGTGGTCTAACGAGAATCGCACCTTGACCATCAAACTGCGCGAAGGGCTGAAGTGGTCGGACGGCGATGACTTCAACACAGAGGACTTCCGCTGGCATTGGGAAGACATTATGAACGATCCCGATATTAGCCCCAATGGTCCCGGCGGTTTCTGGCGCCCGGGCGGTGAAGTGGCGACCTTTGAGGTGATCGACGATTACAGCTTCAGTTATACCTGGGCGATACCCTATCCGATCGCCATGGACAGCTTTGGCCGCACGCATTTTTCCAGCGACAACAGCTTGTACGGGCCGTCACACTGGCTGAAGCAGTATCACGCCAAATACAACGACGACGCCCAGGCGCTGGCGGAAGAAGCGGGCCTGGAAACCTGGGTTGACCTCGTCAATAGCAAACGCGCTCAGGGCTACAATCTGTCGGCGCAGCCGCTTGATCGCCCCTACATGGACAGCTGGGTACCGATCATCATCGAGAGCGACCGCGTCCTGTTGGAGCGCAACCCCTATTTCCATCAGGTCGACGAAGCGGGCAATCAACTGCCCTACATGGATTACATTGAAGTATCGCTGGCGGGCGACCTCGACATTTACGCCTTGCGCCTTTCGGCGGGCGAGTTGGATTTCGGCGTGCGTTATACGCGCCCGACGGATTTGCGGCTGTACCGCAGCGAAGAGGAAGCTGGCGGATTCACGACCTATATCGCGCAATCGCTACGTCCATCAGAATTCTCCCTGTTCCCCAATCAGAACTATCCCGATGACGTCCTGCGCGAGCTGTTCCAGAATGTCGATTTTCGCGTGGCGCTGTCGATGGGCATTGACCGTGACGAGATGAACGATGTGCTCTTCTTCGGACTGGCGGCGCCGCACCCGGCAACACCGCTGAAGACCCTGCCCTGGTTCAGCGATGACTGGTTCAGCGAAAAAATCGAATATCATCCGGACAAAGCCAATGCCTTGCTCGATGGACTTGGCTTGACCGAAAGAGATGACGCCGGTTTCCGCCTGCTGTCGGATGGGCGGCGTTTGACGATTATCGCCCATGGGCTGGTGGATCATCAGCCGGGCTGCGAATTGATGGCTAGCGATTACGTCGACATCGGCGTCGAATTGATCTGTCAAGGCGCCTCGCCCGATCTGATATTTGATCTGTATACGAGCGGCGAGGTCATGACCGTTATGTGGCATATCGGGCGCGCAACCCTCTTCGGACGCGGCACGCCCGATCACTTCGCTGTGAACGACCCGGCTCGTCATTTCTGGGCTCACGGATGGACCACATGGATATCTTCGGGCGGCGCGGCCGGCATCGAACCGCCGCAGGAAATCAAGGACCTCAATACGCTGTGGGACGAATTCAGCCAATATCCCAGCGACTCGGCCGAAGCCGCTGAATTGGGCGCCCAGTATTTCAGCTATTGGGGCGAGAAACTGCCGATCATCCCGTCGGTTGGCTTGACGCCGCAGCCGGTCATCTACTCCAATCGTTTGCGCAATGTACCGACAGAAGGTTTGTTCTGGGGATCCGACACCAACTTCTACGCGCCCTTCCATATTGAACAGTGGTACATCGACGAAGGTTAGGCGCTGTCAGGGGCTTGTCCGCTACTCGTCAGCGCTTTTTCTACCCCACCCCCCGGCCCCCTCCCCGTAGCAACGGAGAGGGGGAGCTAAGTTTGCGCGGGCTCGCCTCATATCACAGTTCCAGCCGCTTAAATCGGCAGAAAACTATGGGGCAATCAACGTCGAAACCAGCTTCCCCCCATTGCAATGGGGGGGACTGAGGGGGTAGACCGAAAGCGGAAGCGAGTTAAACAGTATCGGACAAGCCCACCAGTTTTCGGCGTTAAGAGAAGAACATGAGTTTTATCAAGTATTTGATCCAGCGCCTTATCTACGCCTTCCTCGTGCTGATTGTCATCAGCTTTCTGATATTCATGATTGTGCAACTTCCGCGCGGCGACGCGGTTGACCGCATTGTTAACGCGCGGCAGGCGGAAGGCGACATCATCACCGAGGAAGACGAGGCGGCCCTGCGGGCGCAATATGGACTCGACAAGCCTATCTATGTCCAGTATTTCATCTGGGCGACGCAATTTGCGAGTGGCAACATGGGGCAATCCATGTTGGGCATACCGGTGAGCGATCTTATCAATGAGCGCATTGCGGCAACGATGTTGCTGTCTGTCATCGCCCTGATCGCGACCTACGCGCTGGCCGTGCCGATCGGCATTTTCAGCGCAACGCACCAGTACAGCCTGGGCGACTATTTCTGGACCTTTGTCGGCTTCATCGGGCTGGCGACGCCCAACTTCTTGTTAGCGCTGATTTTGCTTTTTTTGTTTCATAAATTCTTCGGCTTGAGCATCGGCGGTTTGTTTTCGCCGGGCGTGGAAGATCAGCCCTGGTCGCTGGCGAAAGCGCTCGATCTGCTTAATCACCTGTGGATCCCGATTATCGTGATCGTCACGGCGCAGACTGCGGGCACGATCCGCACCATGCGCGCCACGCTGCTGGACGAACTCGGTCAACAATACGTCATTACGGCGCGGGCGAAGGGCGTACGTTATCGCCGGCTGCTATTCAAGTACCCGGTTCGCCTGGCGCTCAATCCCATCGTGAACTCCGTCGGTTATATTCTGCCGCGTCTCATCTCTGGGCAGACGATCGTCGCTATTGTGATGAATCTGCCAACTCTGGGACCGCTTCTGTTCAGCGCATTGCTTGCGGAAGATGTAGAACTGGCAACCAGTATTCTGATGATACAGAGCATTCTGGCGGTCATCGGGGTGATTCTCGGCGACATCCTGCTGTCGGTATACGACCCGCGCATCCGCATGGAAAAGGGGGTGACATAATATCGGCAGCAATCGATGAAACCGGCGGGGCGACAGCATTGGGCAGTGGCATCTCCACAGCCGAAGAGCGCTATTACATCGCCTCACAACAGCAGTTGATTTGGCGGCGGTTCAGAAAACACCGGCTCGCGCTGGTTTCCGTCGTGATCTTGATCATTCTGTATTTCCTGGCCTTCACCTATGAAATCTGGACACCCTATCGCGCGGTGACCCAACATCAAGGTTTCGTGAATACGCCGCCGACGCCCATCCACTTTTTTGACGCGGATGGCAACTTTGTGGGTCCTTTTGTATATGGGCTCAAATATGAACTCAATCTCGATACCTTTGAGCGCATTTATACCGAAGATACAGAAACTATTCATCGCATCAATTTCTTCACGCGCGGCGAGCCATACCGCTTTTGGGGCCGAATTGCGATGGATTGGCGCTTCTTCGACGCTGGCGAGGGCAAGGTGTTCTTGCTGGGATCGGATCAGTTGGGGCGCGATGTGTTTTCGCGCATATTGGCGGCAAGCCGCATCAGCTTGACCATTGGCTTGGTCGGCGTGTTTCTGAGCTTTTTTCTGGGGGCGACGCTGGGCGGCATTTCCGGCTATTATGGCGGCGCGGTTGATATTGTGATCATGCGCCTGACCGAGATTCTAAGCGCCATACCACAGATTCCGCTCTGGATTGCCCTGGCGGCTATTGTGCCGATTGATTGGCCCGTCACGCGGACGTACTTTGCAATCACAATCATATTGTCGACAATGACCTGGACGGGGCTGGCGCGGGCAGTGCGCGCAAAACTGCTGGAAATGCGCGAACACGATTACATCATGGCGGCCAAGATCGCTGGCGCCAGCGATATACGCATCATCTATGATCATCTCTTACCCGGCTACATCAGCTTCCTGATCGTCAATATCACCATCGCCATTCCGGGCATGATCCTGGGTGAAACGGCGCTCAGTTTCCTCGGGCTGGGTATACGCCCGCCCGCGGTCAGTTGGGGCACCTTGCTGGAAGGCGCGCAAAATATCTCCAATATCGCCTTGTATCCCTGGCTGCTGACACCAGCTCTCTTTGTCATCGCCACTGTTTTGCTGTTCAACTTTGTCGGTGATGGCTTGCGCGATGCCGCCGATCCTTTCAAGGAATTGTGATGACGCCGGACGCCTTGCTGGAAGTGAAAGACCTGCACACCTATTTTGAGCTTGAAGAGGGCACGCTCAAGGCTGTCAATGGGGTTTCATTCACCATCAGGAAGAATCGCACGCTGGGCATCGTCGGTGAATCCGGCTGCGGCAAGAGTGTGACGGCGCAGTCGATTATGCGCATCACGCCGAAAAAGAATAGCAGCATGCGCGGACAAATCCTGCTGCATCGCGAGTCGGGCGCGGTTGACGTCGCTCAACTCGATGAAGACGGCGATGAGATGCGTGATCTGCGCGGACGTGATATCGCCATGATCTTCCAGGAGCCGATGACCGCTTTCTCGCCCGTTCACACCGTAGGCAATCAGATCATGGAGGCGCTGTTTGTGCATGGCGAGAGGGACAAAAGCGCGGCGCGACAACGTGTCATCGCCCTGCTGGACGAGGTGGGGATTCCAGCGCCGGAGAGACGCATTGACGAATATCCCTTTCAACTTTCGGGCGGGATGCGTCAACGCAGCATGATTGCCATGGCTATCATCCTGAACCCGCGCTTGCTGATCGCTGATGAACCGACAACCGCCCTGGATGTCACCATACAAGCTCAGATACTGCGCTTGATGAAACGTCTGCAGCGCGATAATGGCATGGCGATTATGTTCATCACCCACGATTTGGGCGTCATCGCCAACATGGCGGACGATGTCGCCGTTATGTACCTGGGCAAGATTGTCGAATATGGCGCGTCGCGGCAGATATTCAATGATCCCAAGCACCCCTACACCAAAGGCTTGATGCGTTCGATTCCAAAATTCGGGACGACCATAGGCAAGCATTTGGCGACCATCAAAGGCACGGTGCCAGTGCCTTTGGACCCGCCGGACGCCTGTCCCTTTGCCAATCGATGCGCCGATTTTATCGCCGGCACATGCGATGTTCGGATGCCGGATGCCGTCGCGGTCGCGCCGGGACACAGCGTGAATTGTGTGCTTTATGAATAGTTGGTTTGGCGGAAGAATCGTGGTCGCAGATACGGGGGACGAGGCGCAGACAGCAGTTCTTGACACCCTCACCCTAAATCCCTCTCCCATCAAGGGAGAGGGACTTTGTCCCCGATTGCGAGCCGAGTGTTTTTCTGGTGTCTGCTTCCCATGCGCTGCTAAAATCAGGGTATGGCGTTCGCGATGACTGTTCCCATTCTCCCTGTGTGGGAAGTCCGCCCACCGTTGAAGCGCCGAGATCGAGGGAGACCGGGGGTCGGAGGATGAGGGCTAAGCAATGGAACATCCAGAGATATGGGACATTCCGCCTGACTTAAAGCGCAAAATGTACGGCTTGGCGCGTGAATTGCGGCAGCGTGCAACCTTCGCCGAAGGGCTACTATGGCAGGCAATACGCAGCAGGCGGCTTGATGGGCGCAAGTTCCGGCGTCAGGTTCCAATTGGCGTGTTTGTAGTGGATTTCTATTGTGCATCGGAGCGCCTTGTTGTTGAAGTCGATGGACCAATCCACGAATGCCAGCAAGAAGCCGACCAGCTACGTCAGGAATTGATTGAAGCACTCGGCATCCGCTTCGTCAGATTGCAGAACCACGAGGTTGAAGACAATTTGCCATCTGCCTTAGAAAAGATCCGCCGAGCATTTCATGAGTGATTTTTTCGCTAGAATCCCAACTTCTAGCGAGGCTAGCCGGGTCCAAGATGGCGCTGATTTCCTTCAAAGCGCGGTCAAAACGCTCCCCTTCTCCC
Source organism: Anaerolineae bacterium (assembly GCA_034420635.1). Lineage (GTDB taxonomy): Bacteria > Chloroflexota > Anaerolineae > Aggregatilineales > Phototrophicaceae > UBA6055. The sequence continues at coordinate 9,103 of DAOULD010000148.1, forward strand.
CTTGTGGGAGAAGGGGCCGGGGGATGAGGGGTGTAGTGGTCCCGAAAAACTGGACACCTAGTTAAGAGAGTATGCTAGAGCAACAGGGAAAGGGACACAGACATGGGAAAACGCCGTAAGCACAGCCCGGAAACGAAGGTCAGAATTGTTTTGGAAATCCTTCGTGGCGAGAAATCTCTGGCTCAAGCCAGCCGCGAGTATCAGATCAAGGACAGCCTGCTTTACCGCTGGAAAGACGAGTTCCTGGAAGGGGCCAAGCAGGCTTTTGCCTACGGTCAGCCGGC
>DAOULD010000149.1:0-25566 GCA_034420635.1 Anaerolineae bacterium
GGACACTTGAACTGGCACATGAAACCGAATTTACCGCAAATCAAGAATTTGTCCATCCGAGAGCAGACGCTCGACACCCTGCGGGAAGCCATCCTCACGGGCGAACTCAAGCCCGGTCATTCGCTGATCGAGATGGACTTGTCGCGGCAATTGGGCGTCAGCCGAGCGCCGATACGAGAAGCGCTGCGCATCCTCAACTCGGAGGGATTGATCGAAACGATTCCCTACCACGGCACGACGGTGCGGCGCTTGACGCGGACGGACATTGAAGAGATTTACAGTATGCGGAGCCTGCTGGAGACCTTCGCGGTTGAACAAGTTATACGGGCGCGGAATCCCGAAGTTTTGCAGCGCTTGCGCGATATTGTCGAAGACATGATACTAGCCGGCAGGGATAACAATATTAATACAGTCAATATACTTGATCGCGATTTTCATGACGCCTTGATCGAGATGAGCGGCCATAGCCTCTTGCTTTCCATGTGGCAAACAGTGGCGATGAAAGCGCGCCAGGTGATGGCTTTGGTCAATCGGCGGAATACCGATCTCACGCAAATCGCCCGCAATCATCTGCCGCTGCTGGACGCGATGGAACAAGGCGATATTCCGGGGGCTGTCGAATTGTTGCGAGCCCACATCGCCTCAGCCGGCGACCTGGTCGCCGAAGATTGGCAAAGGGACAGCGCGGCGGTCGGCGACGGATCATGAAGCGCGTCATCGTTACCGGCGCCAACGGCTTTGTCGGTTCCAACATCGTTTCAGCGCTCGCGCAAGGTGGCTGGCTGGTCAGCGCCCTGGATCGGGAATTTGACAATCCCGCCCTCGCGACCTGGCGTCACGATCGCGTTGAGCGCGTCCGGGCAAGTTGCGCCGATATGCCGTCGATCCCTGCTGACGCGCTGGTCCACGCGGCTTTCGTCACCGCTACGCCGGCAGAACGGGGAGAATCGCCGGAAGACAATCTGCGCGCTAATATCGAACCGCTCTTGCAAGTGATGGAATATGCCAACGCAGAGGGAATCCATCGTTCCGTCTTCATCAGTTCCAATGCTGTCTTCCGCCATACACCCGCGACGCTGGTGGATGAAATGCGGCCGCCGGACCCGCTGGGCGTCTACAGCCTTGCCAAGACGATGATGGAGCAGGCGGTCGACACCATGCGTCATTTGTACAGCCGCGACATGGTCTGCGCGCGGCTTGGCGGCATCTATGGAAGCTACGAATACAGTCGTCCCACCCGGCCCAAACTGAGCATGGTGGGTCAGATGATGCACGACGCGCTGAGCAAGGGAGCGATCGTCGTGTCCACGCCCGCTGAACGACGGCAATGGACGCTCGCAGCGGATATCGGTCGGGCAATCGCCGCGCTGCTGGACGCCGACTCCCTCAACCATAGCTTGTATAATCTCGCCAGCGGCGAGCGCAAGTCGGACCTGGAAATAGCCCGGATGATACAAGCTCTTGTTGAGGACCTTACGCTCCATCTTCCGCCCGCAAATGAATCACCCCCCCGATCTACAGGAAAGCTGGGCTGGCTGGACAACAGTCGTCTAGAGCGCGATACCGGCTTTGATGATTGGACGGCGATGAGCCAGGACGCGCTGGCGAGAGTATTGACGAGTCTTGCCGGGCAGGTCAGAGATGCTTAAGGTCTTGCTGGCTGGTCTGGGCGTCCGCGGTCGTCATTGGGCGGCGGTGATCAAGAGGAACGCGCGCGCCGATTTGCTCGCTTACGCCGATCCGGACCCGCGGGCTCGCGAGCGAGCATGCGCTGAATTCGGGGATCGTCCGGCTTTTGAAAGCGTAGAAGACGCGCTGAATTCGCTAGACGATATTGATGCCTTGGTGCTGGCGAATCCACCGATGGAGCGCGAGAACATCGTCCGCGCTGCTGCCAGCCGGGGCCTGCATCTGCTGATCGAAAAACCGCTGGCGCTGGATCTCGACGAAGCGCGGCGCTTGGTCCAGATTGCCGAAACCGCTGGCGTTTCGCTGATGGTTGGGCTGAACTTCCGTTATCTCGACGTCACAAAAGCGCTCAAGGGCTTGCTGGCGGACGGGAGGGTCGGCAAACCTGCCTTCGCCCGCTTCACCTACGAGCGCTGGCGCGATGGCCGGCGCGCCGACCTCAACGATTATCCCTTGACCATGCGGCATCCCATGCTCTGGGAGCAAAGCATTCATCATTTTGATCTGATGCGATATGTCTACGAGCAAGAACCGGTTTGGATCAGTTGCCGGGCATGGAATCCTGCCTGGAGCATGTACGCGCATGAGAGCAATGTGGCGGCTTTGATCGAGTTTGATGGCGGCATGGTTGTCAATTATCACGGCGCCTGGCAAGGCAACTGGGCTGTGCCGGGCTTTGAATGGCGCAGCGAGTGCAGCGAGGGGATCATTACGCAGCGGGAACAGTTCGGCGAGCTGTATTACGCGCGCCGCGATGATGAGAAATTGACGCCGGTGAGCCTGCCAGCGCATGAACGCTGGATCACGGAAACGCGCGCTCTATTTGAGAGCTTTGTCAAGCACGCGCTGGATGGCGCGGCTCTGGAATGCAGCGGGCGCGATCATCTGATGTCGCTGGCGATGCTGGAAGCTTGTATACGATCGAGCGAGCAAAAGTCAGCAGTTAATGTCAGGGACATATCCCCCGCCATGTCAGGCTGAATCAAATTGAATAGTGGACAGGAATCATGAACGAAACTTTTGTGGGCATTCAGATCGGCGCCATCAGCTTTGTCGACGAAGGCGTCGAACAGGTTCTTGATATTCTGCAGGAAAAAGCAGGCGTCAACGCCTTGTTGATTTCAGCCTTGAGTTGGAGCATTGGCAATGCCGGGCGCGCCGCTTTCGGCTTCCCCGATCACGGCGTTCAGCAGCCGGACAATTTGCAGGGCGGGGCGATGTTCGAGCCCGACCCGCGCTACTATCAAAAAACGTTTATGAAGCGCTTCGCCGCGCCGGATCCGCTTTACAAGGGTTTCGATACCCTGGCGGATGTCATCCCGGCAGCGCGCAAACGCGGCATGCGCGTTTACACCTATTATTGCGAGACATCGAGTTCGGGGATCCGCTCCATCTGGCAGCCCGGCTTCGCGCATTTTCTCGATCGCGATCATCTGGGACGTGTGGCGACGCGTCCCTCGCTCTTGAATCCGGATTACAAGATCTGGTGGCATTCGGTCTTTTCCGATTGGCTGAACAACCACGATTTGCGCGGCGTTTTGTGGGGCATCGAACGGCAAAGCCCGCTGATGGATATCTTTCGCGGCGATAGCTCCACCGGCTTTGATTCATATTATGTGGCCGAGGCGCGGTCGCGCGGCATTGATGTGGAGCGCGCTTTGAGCGGGTATCGCAAGATCGACGATTTTCTCCGGGGCGTGCGCGCGGGCGATCGCCCCGAAGAAGGAGTTTTTGTCTTGCTTTTGCGTAACTTGCTGCATTATCCCGAGGTGCTGATGTGGGAGAAGATGTGGCTGGATTCGCATCATGCCTTCTATCGCGAGTTGCATGGCTTGGTAAAGTTCTACGACCCGGGTTACGAGTTTGGCATCGGCATTTGGCAGGTGATCAATACCTACAATCCTTACCTGCGCGCGCAATACGACCAGCGCGAATACGCGCCCTACGCCGACTGGTTCAAGCCGGTGCTCTATCACAGTCCGGCGGGGGCGCGCTTTGCGGATTTTGCGGCGACCTGGCAAACGGGCGTGCTGGCGGATGCGACGCCCGATGGCGCCTACCATGCGCTGGCGACGGTCTTGGGTTTGGACGATTTCATTTCCTCGCGCGAGGCGGGACCACTGGCGGGCTTCAGCGCGTATTCCGTCAGGGAATGGACCGCGCGCCTGATCGCCGACACCGGGCGGCCCGTATATCCGGGCATCGGAGTGGGCGTGGGGCATAACGGCGTTTGCAAAGAGATCACACCACAGGAGATCCGAGAGGGCGTTCACGCCGGTTTTGACGGGGGCGCCGGCGGGGTCATGATCTCGCGCAATTATTCGGAAGCGGAACTGCGCAATTTGGCGGCCGTCGGCGACGCGCTGCGCGAACGCGGCTTGATATAGCCGTTCGGCGCGTAACCGGCGAAAAGCTCTTGCGCGCTCATATAATACAACAAAGCGCTCCTTGCATGAGCAAGGGAGTTTATAAAAAAGGGGGGACATAATGACAATTAGAGTGGGCACGATCGGCGCGAGCTTCGCGCGCCAGGCTTATCTGCCGGCGCTGCAGACAATTGACGATGTCGAACTGGTGGCCATCGCCAGCGCGCGCTTGGCCAGCGCGCAATCGGCGGCGGACAGCTTCGCGATCCCGCATGTCTACGACGACTGGCAGCGTATGATGGGCGAGCATCAGTTTGACCTGGTCTGCATCGCGACGCCGACGCTCTATCATGCGCCGATGACCCTGGCTGCCTTGCGGGCGGGCGGGCATGTCCTTTGCGAAAAGCCGATGGCGATGAATCAAGATGAATCGGCCAATATGCTGGAAGCTGCCGAGTCGCTCAACAAGCTGCATATTATCGGGCACGAGCTGCGCTTCAATCCCAATCGCAGGAAGATCAAATCGCTGATCGAGAGTGGCTTCATCGGTCAGGCGCGACATGCCAATATCGTCAATATCTCCGGCGCCTGGGGCGATCCCGCCGGGCGGCCCGCGGGTGACTGGTGGTCGCGCGAGGACATGGGTGGCGGTCGGCTGGGCGCGAGCGGCTCGCATATGATAGACCTTTTGCGCTTTTGGCTCGGTGATGTCGCTGCGATCAGCGGGCAAGTCTCAACCGTGGTAGACGAGCGACTTGACAAAACGAGCGGCGCCAGTTGGCGGGCGACAGCCGACGATCAAACCAGCTTCCTCATGGAGATGGAAAGCGGCGCGCTGTGTTCAGTGTTTTTGAGCGGCGTCGCGCGACACGGCATGGGCAATCAGACGCAGATATTCGGCAGCGAAGGCACGATCACGCTGGCGGACAACGATGAACGACTGCTGGTTGCCAAAGCCGGCGAGGATTTCATCGATATGAGCGAGCGCGACCCGAACGCCGATCTGGAGGGCATCGGCGAGGGCATCTGGAACGTTTCTTTTGTCGCCTTGATGGCCGAATTGACTGCTGCGATACGAGAAAAGCGCTCCCTGGGCTGGGGCGCGACCTTCGCCGACGGGCATCAATGTCAGATCGTTATGGACGCTATACGGCGCAGCAGCCAAGAGCGGCGCTGGGTGGACTTATGATCGCGTTTATGGATGCCTTTGCATCCAGTGTTATAATATTTTCACACTAAGTTGTACGAGGACGGAAAATGGTGATTGAGCGCGTCCGCCAGATGAGCGTCGAAGAATTCCTTGACTTTGCAGAAAACAGCGAGGATCGGTATGAATACATTGATGGCGAGCCACGTAAGATGACTGGTGGAAAACTCAATCATTTTTGGATCATTAACCGGATTCAGGTCCTTCTTGGGATTCGGCTGGCGGATACCGATTTCGAGGCAATAGCCGGTGGCATGCTCGTAAAAGCCGGCGAGACGCGCTTGGTGGCGCCGGATGTCAGCGTCGTCCGCGGCGCCCCAGAGACAGAATCCGAGACGCGCGTTCTGCTCAATCCAGTTCTCGTCGTGGAAGTCACATCGCCTTCGTCTATCGACTACGATCGAGTCTCGAAACGCGAGTATTATAGCGACGTCGCTTCGATAGAGGCTTATCTCATCGTCGACCAGCACCGTGTGTTTGTCGAGTTGTGCACGCGCAGTGAGGCCGGCTGGCACATCCAGCGCTTCTCCGACCTGGGCGATGAAGTACCGCTGGCGGCGCTGGATTGCCGTCTTTCATTGCGGGACATTTACAATCGAATCGAATTTGAAGAGGCGCCTCCGCCAACCTCCGCTGAAGATGCTTAGTCGAAAGAGGGCGATCCAGCGGACCGCCCTCTTTGTTGATGTGATTTGCTGTCGATGGCAGGCAGGCAGCACAGAGGCTATTCCACTTCCAACAGCGTCACCTCGCCAACTGTCTCCAGTTGCTCCCGGATCTCGCTGGCGTCCCCGACCACGACGATGATGAAGTCCTCGGGATGGATGTAGGTGTTGGCGATATCCCGCACGTCATCCTTGGACACAGCTTTGATATAACCCAGCCACTTGTTGAGCCGGTCGAGTTCGACGCCGCGGATTTTGTAGGAGGCCACCGCTTCGACAAAGTCTTGATAAGTCTCGAGCCCAAAGACGAACTCGCCGACGATGCCATCACGGGCGTCATTGATCTCTTCGTCCGTGAGCGACTCCGTCTGGATCCGTTCGATTTCTTTGAAGACTTCTTCAAGCGCCGGCGCGATCACATCGTTGCGGACGGCGGCGGTAACGACGAACCTTCCCGTATCCGCCGGGTAGCTGAAGCCGGAACCGATGCTATAGGTGTAGCCCTTTTCCTCGCGGATGTTTTGCACCAGGCGCGAAGAAAAGGTGCCTCCCAAGACGTGGTTCATCACGCGCGCCGGGAAGTAATCGAGGCTTGCGCCCTGAATCCCGATATTGCCCATGATGAAATTTGCCTGGGTGCTACCGGGCCGATCTACCAGGAATAGCTGCTGGGCACTGTGCTCCGGCAGCGGCGGGAAAGTGACATCCTCGGCTGTTCCTTCCCAATCGGCGAAGTGCTGAGTCGCGTATTCAAGTCCCTCTTCTGTCGTGATGGCGCCGGCGATGATCAGCACCGCGTTGTCCGGTTGACGGCGCGACTCATAAAAGGCGACAATGTCATCGCGAGTGATGGCCTCCAAAGACTCGAAGGTGGTGGCGTTGCCATAGGGATGGCCTTCGTATAGCAGCCGCCCGAAGGTACGCCCGGCAATGAAACCCGGCTCTGCCAGGTTGGCTTCCAGGGCGCTGATGCGCTCCGTTCGTTCGCGCTCGACTTCGTTTTCGGGGAAGCTGGCGTTGAGCGTCATATCGGCGAGTAGCTCGAATGCGAGATCAACGTCTTCGATCAAAGCAAAGACGCCGAGGGACATACTGTCGCTCCCGGCTCCGCTGCCGACGGCGCCGCCCACTTGTTCGATTGCGCCGGCGATATCTTGCGCGCTGCGCGTGGTTGTACCGCGTGTGATCAAGTCACCAGCTATTCCGGCCAGCCCGGGCAAGTCTTGCGGCGCAGCGGTAGAGCCACCGGCGAAATATACATCCAGCGAGATGATGGGCATGTTTGGTTGCTCTATTACCACTACTTCCAAGCCATTGTCCAAGACGTTTTCGGTGATGGTCGGGAAGTTGAATTCGTTCGAGTCCAAAGGCGGCGGCGGTTCGCTCTGTTCGATGACATAGCGATAATCCGGCTCCTGTTCGACGATGTCCTCGGCGGCGTAAGGTTCCACCGGGAGCGGGGCTTCGGCATCGGTTTCCACGACATTAAACACGTGACGATCGCTGTCTTCCAAATACTCAATCGCCACTCGCTGAATATCCTCGCTGGTGACCGCTTCATAACGATTGATGCCGCTGAATACTGCCTGTGGATCGCCGAAATAGTAGCTTGCGCTTTGTGCGCTCTCCGCCAGGCCGAGAGCCGTTTCCAGGCCGAGGATGTTTCTACTCCTGATTCCGGCGATTACCTTGTCAAGCTCTTCTTGCGGAACGCCTTCATCAATGATCTTTTGCAGTTCTTCGTAGGACGCTTCCTCGAGTTCTGCGAGATCGACTCCCACATTGGCGACAAGAATGAAGGCGAATTGGCCCGGACCTCGATTGTCAAAGATCCAAGCGTCCGCTTGCAGCGCTTTGCCGGTATCCACCAGTCGTTTCGCCAGGCGGCTGGAATCACCCACGCTCAGAACACGGGAGAGAACGTTTAGCGCCGGGAAGTCTTCATGGACCAATGGCGGAATTTCGTAGGCGACCAGAAGCGCAGGCAGATTGATGAAGGGATCTTCGATGGTGATGTATTCCGCTTCATCTTGATCGACCGGCACGAAGTCGGGGAGGGCGGGCGGGTCGTCGCCGCGCGGGATGGGTCCGAAAAGTTCATCGATTAGCTCGCGCGTCGTGTCGAAGTCGATGTCGCCGGCGACGACCAGCGTGGCGTTGTTAGGGACATAATATGTGCGATGGAAAGCTAGCACATCTTCGATTTGGGCGTTGTTGACATCATCAATATTGCCGATGGCGGGTCGCTTATAGGGTTCGTAGGAATAGGGTACGGTGATTAGCGCTTTCACCGCCGTACCATACGGTCTGTTGTCGTAACTTCTCTGCAGTTCTTCAATGACGATGGCACGCTGATTATCGAGGTTTTCCTGCGTCACGTCCAAACCGCCCAAGCGATCCGCTTCAAGCCAGAGCGCCAGCGGCAGTTGATGTGAGGGCACCGTGTCGTAATAGGCGGTGTAGTCGGTGCCGACATAGGCATTAGACGAGCCGCCAACTGGCTCCAACAACTGATCCATCTCGCCACCCGGGACATTTGGCGAGCCTTCGAACATCATATGCTCGAAGAGGTGGGCGAATCCGCTTTTGCCTTCCGGATCATTGGCGCTGCCGACCTTATACCAGATATTCACCGCGACGGTTGGCGCCGTCGTATCGCGCACAAGGATAACTTCGAGACCGTTATCCAGCCAATAATGTTCCAGATCGAGTTGTTGGTCCGCCGCCAGGCTGGTTCCGCCAAGCGTCAGCAGGCACAACATGAGAAAAACAAGGCGTTTCATGGGATGCTTTGTCTCCTTTCATAATGGTTTGGACAAACCAAGCATCAGCTATCTCTATTATATGGCACTTACGATTTTGTAAACGACCTGTAAAAGTAGGATGTGACTATCCAAGCGTAACCCAGGACGATGCGCTTGTGTTTACAGAGTCGGGGCTGAGCAGCTTCAAACCGGGATGGTCAGCGATTCGAGATCGCGCGGGTAATAGGTCAACATCTCGGCGCCGCTGTCTGTGACCAGGACGGTATCCGAATGTCGGAAACCACCCAACTCAGGAATATATAATCCCGGCTCCACGGTGAAGACCATGCCGGCTTTGATCTCTGTGTCGTCGCCAATATCGAGGAAGGGACCTTCGTGATAGCGCAAGCCGATAGTATGCCCGCTGTGATGTTTCCAGTAGGGCATGAGTCCGTGCTTGTCGAAGTAGGCGCGTACTTCGCGATCGACCGCGCTGCAGGGTAGCCCCGGCTCCAGCGCTTCCATGGCGATCGTCTGCAAATTGACCATGTGATCAAACATGCGCTTCTGGTCCTCCGAGGGCGCGCCGAGGATCATGGTCCGCTCCAGTTCGCTGACATAACCCCAGATCGCCGCGCTGGCGCCGGTCACCAACACATCGCCCTCCTGGAAGCTGATATTGCTGGTCAAGGCGTGCGGGATGGCGGCGTTGCGGCCGATCTGGCCGCGATAGCCGGCGATGGCGCCTTCGTAATACTCGCTGTTGCCGCGCCAAATCGGCCCGATGCTGTCCAGCATCATGAGCGTCGCTTCGCCGCTGGCCCGCTGCGACACTTCGACCTCGCCGATGCCGACCTCCGTGTACTTTTGCAGCAGCATATGCGCCAGATTGCCCCATTTGCAACTTTCCTTCAGCAGGGCGATCTCCGCCGCCGACTTGACCATCATCTGGTCTTCGATAGGCGCGCGGCAATTGACTATTTCGGCGCCGGTAAGCTGGGATAGCGAGTCGCCGCGATAGCCGAAGATCCAGGGATAGCCGTCGCTGTCGGCGCCAACCGCGCCACTGATACCCATATCCTGGACTAGATCAACCAGGACATTCATCGGGTGCTTGAGATCGGGATATTCGGGGTAGTGGGCGACGCGGTCGATGACGGACATGGAAGCCGCGTGTTCCAGTTCCAGGCGCGGCACCAGCAGCGCCCGCTGGCCGGACCGGTTCATGACGTAAGCCATGGGCCGCTCGGTGGGGATGAAGGCGAAGCCGGTGTAATACTTGATGTAGTCGGCGTCAAAGAGCACAAGACCGCTGACGCCGAGTTCGTCGATAATTTCTCTCAGGCGCTCGTTGCGCCCGGCGTATTCGGCGTCGCTTATTTTGAGTTGGGTCATGGAAAGGGGCATGGCTTGCCTCCGCTAGCGTTGTCCGAGTTTGCGGAGGATTATAGCGCGAGCCCTCAAGACAGCGATATAGGCAACCCGAGCCGCTCAGCTGGCAGGTGAATCAAGAGAAAAGAGCCGAAAGCTCGAGACTGAAGCCGGGGAGTACCTGCTCGCCGGAGAGCGCGCCGTCGGCGCCGATGACTTCGCTTTGGATCTTGCCGCTCGCGTCAAGCCGGCAGACTTCCACGCTTTTCGTTGTAGGGATAATTATCCAGACCAGTCGCGTGCCGTGATTCAGGTAAATCGCGGCTTTCCGACGTATCTGGGCCATCGTATTGCTTGGGGAAATGATTTCGACCGCCAAATCGGGCATCATCGGCACCCATTTTTGCGAGGGCGGTTCGGCTGCATGCTCAAGGCTCCTGAAGGCTACATCGGGCGAAAGCAAGGTGGTCCGGTCTTCAGTCGGGTAATAACCCGTCTCTGCGGTCACTCGTCCCAGATTGTGTTCCTCTGCATATTGGGCGAGAAACATTCCTAGTCGGATAGTCAGATACCCGTGTTCTTCGCCCGGTGGCGCCATCTCAATGATTTCTCCTTCAATGAGTTCATAATGTTTGTCATCGTCGGCATCACAGACGAGTTGCCAAAGGTCATCGATGTCATAGACGCGCTGTTGGATTGCCATCTTTTCCTCGTATTCTCGCCACATTACTAGAATAGACCGGACAGCTTCAACTCAAAGCCTGGCAGGACCGGTTCGCCAGACAGAACGGCTTCTACACCGATGAATTCGCTTTGGATGTCCCCATCCGCGTCACGTCGGCAGACTTCCACGCCCTGCTTGTCGGGAATGACAATCCAGACTAGCTGTGTGCCGTGATTCAGGTAAATCGCGGCTTTCCGACGTATCTGCGCCATCATATTGCTTGGGGAAATGATTTCGACCGCCAAATCGGGCATGGCCGGCACCCATTTCTTGTTGAGAGGCGCCGCTGCGTGATTGGTACGTCTGAATGCGACATCGGGCGCAAGAACAGTGCTTCGATCGCCAAGCGTGTAGTAGCCTGTCTCCACACTTGGGGTTCCCAGCTTGCGCTTTGGGTCAAAGAGTCGAAAATAGTGAAAAATCTCTCCGGCAAGGAAGCCATGCTCTTCGCCCGTAGGTGACATCTCGAATAATTCTCCATTGATTAGTTCATAGCGTTTATCGGCGTTTTCTGATTGACAGACGAGTTGCCAAAGGTCGTCAATGTCGTAGACGCGTTGTTGGACTGCCATTACTGTCTCCAGCACCCTCCCTCACGTTAGCACAATCATACCACGTGGCGATTCGTATTCTCAAATATCGCGGGCAAGATTACAAAAGGGCGAGCCGCTGGCTCGCCCCTGCGAGGTCCACTATTGAATACGTCAGATTACAACACCGGCGCGCCAGCCGCCCGCGCGATGAACTGACCCGAGCCGTTGCTGCCCAGCCAGGCGTCGCCATCGACCAGCTTATTGCCGCGCTGGTAGACCTGCGCGGGCATCCCTTTGACGGTCATGCCTTCGTAGCAGTTGTAATCGACGCGCATGTGGTGCGTCGCCGCGCTGATGGTATGTTCCTGCTGCGGATCCCAAACCAGAATGTCGGCGTCAGATCCCACGGCGATGGTGCCCTTGCGCGGGTACATGCCGAAGATACGCGCCGGGTTTGTGCAATGCAGCTCCACAAAGCGCGAGGGCGATAGCAACCCGCTGTTGACGCCGGCATGCCACATCACCTTCATGCGGTCTTCCAGCCCGGGCATACCGTTGGGGATCTTGGCGAAGTTGCCTTTGCCCAGTTCTTTGCCGGGCCTACGATAAGAGGGATCCTGCTTTTCATAGCCGACCCAATCCCTGCCGCCGGTCCTCTCGTTCCACTCTTCCCAGGGACCGTGCCCGCCGTCATACCAGAAATCGCAATGGTCGGTGCTGACGATCTGCAGCGTGCCATCGCGCACCGCGCCCCAGAGAACGCCGTGATCATGCTTGCTTCGGATCGGCGGCGAGCAAACATACTTGGAGCCTTCGAATCCGGGCAGCGCCATGTGATCTTCGACGGTGAGGAAGAAGTACTGCACGCAGGTTTCGCCCATGACCGGGTATCCCAGGGCGCGTCCGCGCCGCAGCGCCTCGATGGCCGGTTCGCAGGTCATGTGCACCACATAAAGCGGGCAACCGGTCATGCCGGACATGACCACAGCGCGATTCGTCGCCTCGCCTTCGATCTCCGGCGGGCGCGACGAGGCGTGATAAACCGGGTCGGTTTTACCTTCCGCCAGCAGCGCTGGTGTCAGAGCCGCCTCGACATCGCCATTTTCGGCGTGGACCATGACGATCATGCCGTTGTCGGCGGCCACGCGCATGGTGTTGAAGAGCGTCGCGTCATCGATTTGGAAGACGTTCTTGTAAGCCATAAAGAGCTTCAAGCTGGTGATGCCCTCGTCGAGCATGGTCGGTATTTCTTTCATGACGGCGTCGTTGAGGTCGGTGACGGCCATGTGGAAAGCGTAGTCGATCTGGGCGATATCACGCGATTTCGCCCACCAGGTTTCCAGCCCGTCGTGCAGGCTGCCGCCGATGGGCTGCACCACGAAGTCGATATGGGTGGTGGTGCCGCCAAAAGCCGCCGCCATGTGGCCGACATCAAAATCGTCATTGCTGATGGTGCCGCCGAAGGGCAGGTCGAGGTGCGTATGCACGTCGATGCCGCCGGGCATCAAGTATTTGCCAGCGCAATCGACCACGTCATGTCCGTCGCCGTCGAGGTCGCGCCCGATCAGCGTGATGATCTCGCCCTCGACCAGGACATCGGCTTTGATCATATCGCTGGCGGTGATGATGGTTCCGTTTTTGAATACTGTGCCCATTTTTGTCTCCTTTTTCGATTGCTGTCCTTACCGATGGACGATCCGGCGGACCGCCCCTACCAGCGAGCGGCGATGGTCAACTAAACGCCGGGATGATCTTCTCGCCGTATTCTGCCACGATGCGCTCTTTCTAAATGCGTCAAATCTCGATGCCGGCGTAAATTTCCGCTAGTGGCAAATCGCAATCCAAGATCCTCAGTGGCACTATCGCCTCCAGGTCGCGGTATTCGCGCCGCCGCCAACCATCGTCCTGGCGCTCGTACAATTCTACGTACACGCGATGTTGGTCAATCACCAGATAAATCTGCAAGGAGGCGATGCTTTGATAGAAACGACGCTTTTCTCCGCGGTCACGATCGATTGATGACGGCGAGGTGACTTCTCCTATCAATGTGGGATTCCATAATGTGACCGCCCGTTCATCCGTCGCTGCCCTGCCGCAAACGACGCAAAAGTCGGGGTAAACATATCGCGTCGGGTTGACGCGGTTGCGCATATCGCTGCTGATGACCCGGCAGTCGCTGCCCATCAAGCGTTGCCAGAGCGCGCCAATGGCGTTTGCCATGATAATGCCGTGGTAAATAGTGCCACCGGTCATAGGGATTATCTCGCCGTCAATATATTCATGTCTAATCTCGCTGGCTTCATCGAAAGCGATGTATTCCTCGACTGTCATTTGGCGGATTCTGTCGACTGCCATTGTCTTCCCTCGCGCTTGCTACTAGCGATAGTATATCATTTTCGTTTCATGCCAATGCGATGGCGCCAAAAAAGGGTAGCAGACTTACCCAAACGCCGGAATCGCCTTCTCCCCATACTCGGCCACAATGCGCTTTTCCTCGCTGCGCGTCAGAGAGATACTGCTCAGCGTCGTTGACAAGCGCAGCGCTTACTCGGCAGCGGGCGAGGGCTCTGTCTCCTCAAATTGGATCCCGTCATAAATCTCCGCCAATGGCAAATCACAACCCAGTGCCGGCAGCGGCACGACGGCATCCATGCCCGAGAATTTCTGTGAATGCCAGCCGCTTGCTCCGCGCGAATGCGCTTCTACCAGCGCCTGAAACTGGTCAATGACCAGAACCACTTGCAGCGACTCAATGCTTTGATAATTGCGCAGCTTGTCGCCGCGGTCGTAGTTTATTGTGGAGGGCGAAGTCACCGCGGCGACAAGCGTGGGATTGAAGAGGTTGATGGATCGCTCATCAAGTTCCGGTTCGCCGCAGACGACGCTCAAGTCTGGATAGAGATAGCGCGCGGGGCTGACACGGATGCGCATGGCGCTGCTGTAAAAGTGAAAGTCAGCACCTCTCAGTCGCAGACCAAGTTCGAAACCAACTTTCAACATTATTTCTGCGTGATAAGCTGTCCCGCCGGTCATCGGATATACCTCGCCATCAATGTATTCATTTTTGTATTCGCTGGCTTCATCGAAGGCGAAGTATTCCTCGACCGTCATCTGGCGGATGCGTTCGATTGCCATGGTCGGCCCTCCGGAGTCCGGTGACACTGAACGAGCGTTGTAGTTTCAGTATAACCAATAATCTGACGAATAGCTGAAAGGTCTTGACTGCGCATGACGAGCGACTTGATAGGCCGCCCCTACAATTTTCCCTTGAGTGTGTTAGGTGAAAGCCGGGATGATTTTCTCGCCGTATTCTGCCACGATGCGCTCTTCTTCGACACAACTCAGACAAATGCTGAATCGGCTTACAGCAATGATACGCGCGATCGTTATTCAGCGGCAGACGCTGGATACCCCTCATCAAATTGGATGCCAGCATACACTTCCGCCAGCGGCAATTCGCAGCCCAAAGCCGGCAGCGGAACGACGGCATCCATGCCCGAGAATTCTTGTGAATGCCAGCCGCTCTCTTGACGCGTGTCGACTTCTACCAGTGGCTGAAACTGGTCAATCACCACGTAGACTTCAAGCGA
This sequence comes from Anaerolineae bacterium, assembly GCA_034420635.1. Lineage (GTDB taxonomy): Bacteria > Chloroflexota > Anaerolineae > Aggregatilineales > Phototrophicaceae > UBA6055. The sequence continues at coordinate 14,890 of DAOULD010000149.1, forward strand.
CGTGATGCTGTGAAAACAGCTGCGTTTGTCACCATAATCATAACTTATCTTGAAAGGCGAAGTAACTTCCCCAAGCAGTATGGGATTGAATAGATTGATTGCGCGTTCATCAAGCTCGGGCTTGCCACAGTGGACGCTAAAATCAGGATACAGAAAGCGCGTTGGACTGACTCCAATCCGCATATTTCCGAGGAGCGGTTTGCAGTTCTTTTCTTTCAAGCGGGTCCGAAGCTCGCAGGCTGCGTTCATGCTGATTGCGGCATGATTAACCGTTCCGCTCATCATCGGGTAGACTACGCCATCAATGTACTCGCTTTTGTATTCGATGGCTTCATCGAAGGCGAAGTATTCCTCGACCGTCATCTGGCGGATGCTTTCGATTGCCATGGTCTTGTCCTTTATGTGGTTTAACCCTATTTGAGTTTGTGGGCGACCCAGCGGATCGCCCCTACCAGTGAGCGGCGATGGTCAACTAAACGCTGGGATGATTTTCTCACCGTATTCTGCCACGATGCGCTCTTCTTCGCCGCACATCAGATAGATGTTGAACTGCGTCACGCCCGCTGCTTCCAAGTCCTTGAGCTTGGCGATATGGTCGTCGACGCTTCCCAGGATGCCAAAGGCGTCGACGATGTCTTCCGTGATGAAGTCGAGATGGTCCGCGTCCTTGTCGGCATGTTCTTTGTAGTCGTAACCCTTGCGCCCTTCAATGTAGGCGGTCAAGCTCTCGGGTATATCCGGGCTGTCCATGCCATAGCGCTCGACGATATCCGCCACATGATTGCCCACCATGGCCGGGAACCAGCGCGTTTGTTCCCGCGCCGTGTCCATATTCCCGATCCAAACCGGCGCCGCCGACATGATCCCGTAATTTGACATGTCCACCCCGGCCGTTTCGCCGCCAGCGATCGCCTGTTCAGAGAACCACTTGACCAATCCCGGGTCTGCAAGCTGAATCACCAAGCCGTCGCCGGCGCGGCCAGCGCCCGCCAGCGCTTTGGGTCCATAAGCCGCGATCCAGATCGGAATTTCATAGCCGTTCGCCCAGGGGAATTGCGCCGATGTGTCATCGTAAGCGACCTCGTCGCCGCGCACCAGGCCGCGCAGGACATCGGCAAAACGTTCCATATTGGCGACAGTCATGGGTTTTTTGCCCAGCATGCGCCGCGAGCTGTCGCCGCGGCCGATGCCGATCTCGATGCGGTTGCCGCTTTGCAGAGCCAGCGTGGCGTACATGCTGGCCGCCACAGACCATTCCCGCACGCCCGGATTGGTCACCAGCGGTCCATAGATCATGTCCTCTGTGTTGGCCATGCACAGAGCCATGGTCAAATAACATTCGCGCCAGAGCACATGCGAATCGAAGAACCAGCCGTATTTGAATCCGGCGACCTCGGCTTGCTTGCACAACGCCACCGTGCGCTTCGGGGAAATATCGCCTTTGAATGTGATGCCAAAATCCATAATTCAACTCCTGAAACATCTTGGGCTGTTGTGATATTTTCGGGCGACCCAGCGGGTCGCCCCTACCTATGCATTCGAATTGCTGAGTTTAGTTTGTCGCTAACCCGAAAGCAGGGAACGGGTCTCTAAGTCGTCGATACCGTATCCTGCACCAGCGTTTCGTACTGATCGGGACGGCGATTGAAATAAAAATGCCAGGTATCGCGAACTTCTTGTATCACATCGAGATCCATATCCCGGACGATCAATTCTTCGTCATAGGCGCTGCCCAGATCGCCGATGAATTGCCCCTTGGGATCACAGAAATAACTTTCGCCGTAGAAGTCGTCGTCGCCGTGCTCTTCAATGCCCACGCGGTTGATGGTGCCGACATAATAAGTGTTGAAGATCGCGTGCGAGGTCTGCTCGATACGCCACAGGTGCTGGCTCAAGCCGCGCGATGTCGCGGAGGGTATGAAGACCATTTCCGCGCCCTTCAAGCCCAACGCGCGCGCGCCCTCGGGGAAGTGCCGGTCGTGGCAGATGTAAACGCCCACCTTGCCCACGGCGGTGTCAAAGACGGGATAACCCAGGTTGCCGGGACGGAAATAGAATTTCTCCCAAAAACCGGGCAGATGTGGGATATGCGTCTTGCGGTATTTCCCCAGGTAGCTGCCGTCGGCGTCGATAACCGCGGCGGTATTGTAATAAACGCCGACGCCGTCGCGTTCGTACAGCGGCGCCACGAGCACCATATTCAGTTCCTGAGCCAGCTTGCAAAAGCGCTGGGTAGTGGGACCGTCCGGGATCTCTTCGGTGAAGGAGAAAAACTGCGGATCTTGCACCTGGCAGAAATAAGGTCCATAAAACAGTTCTTGATAGCACATGATCTGCGCGCCCTGGTCGGCGGCTTTTCTGGTGTATTCAATGTGCTTTTCGATCATGGATTCCTTGTCGCCGGTCCAGGTCGCTTGCAGCAGGGCGCCGCGCACGATTCGGCTGTTGGTCATGGATGGTTGTCCTTTCTTATTGATAATGCTAGAGATATACCAGCCTGTTCTTCATCGAGTCAGCCGTTTCGTTGCGATGCAAATCCCGGAGTGCTTTCACCAAGGTGCCCATCTCGCTGCTCTTGAATCGAATGAAGGCAATGCCAGAGTGCACCGGATGGGTCCTCGCCAGAACCTGGAAATCCTTGTCCTGAGAACAGATTACGCGTCCTTGCTTGGTAGCAAAACGTAATTGTGCAAGATCACCTGTGCCGCACCTTTCAGCCGCCTGCGTCGTCATGACATCAATACCTTGATTAGCTAGCTGAGTCGCAGCTGCTTCGGGCATGTTCTCGTCGAAGTAAAGGCGTATCTGCTGCTCAGACAAGCCTCTCTTGCTCCAGCCTGCACGCTATTGCTGTAATATCCGCGTCGATTTCCGCCTGATGCAAATAGTAATACATCATAGAAGCGTGGACTTGCGCCAAGCCAATCTCAAAGTGGGTGGCGGTCTCTTCATCGTCGATTGCGCCTTGCTGCTGGTGCATGACGATATCTGCCACGCTACTATCGGTGCCGAGGAGGCAAGGGCGCCCGCCTTGTACCTCGGGGTCACGGTAGATTAAGTTGATGCTTTCAGTTCGGGGCGGCGCGCCTTTTGGCAGACCATTTGCTGGAACTGGTAGGCCTACGTACCAGTCCTGTGCTGCTTTTTCGCCCAAGGTATCCAGTTTCTCACTGAATATTCTGTCCTCTTCAAATTCGGAGTCGACTTCAGCCTGATGCAAGTAGTAGTAGGAAAGTGCGGAATGGACTTGCAGCAAGCTGAGTCCATAGTATTCGGCGATCTCTTGTGGGCTGAGCTTGTCGATACCGCGTCGCATCTGGGCTACATATTTCACTTTCAGAGATCTGCCGATAATGCAGGGGCGGCCTGAGCGCCTCTTAAGATCGCGCCACACTACGTCAATGCTTTCGATGTTGCGCATGCGCCTTTCCTTTCTGGTTTTACCCAGCTATGAGCCCCCATGCTCCCTGCCGCAACGCTCCAGCGCCCGCTGCGCGGCGCGCACATTGATCTTCGGCGCCACGTCGCGATAAAAGCGCGCGGCGATGTTTTCGACGGAGGCTTGCCCCTCCGTCGAAACATCAGCCAGGTCGAGCGCGTAATCGGCCGCGTCCAGCCCCTCGATCGGTTCCAGCGTGATCTCTACGACGTTTTCCCGGCGGACGCGTTCCAGCTTGGTCCGGCGTTTATCGGCGGCTTTGGCGCGCTCGGCCTTGCCGATATCCGCGTAATAGGCCTGCAATTGCGCTTCCATTTCGGCGGCGTAGCTGAGGATCGCGCCGAAGGTGTTCAGTGATGACATGGACAACCCTATACCCATCTTTCAATGACGATCTTGCGCTCGGTGTAAAACTCGATCGAATCCATGCCCTGTCCGTGGAGATCGCCGAAGAAGGAATCCTTTTGCCCGCCGAAGGGGAAGGATGCCGAAGGCGCCGCGACGCCGATGTTGACGCCGATATTGCCGGCATTCACGTTGTACTTGAACTCGCGCGCGTTTTTGCCGTTGCTGGTAAAGATGCTGGCGGCATTGCCATAGCGGCTCTGGTTGATGATATCGACGGCATCATCAAAGCTATCGGCTTTCATCAGCGCCAGGACCGGACCGAAGACCTCTTCATTCGCCATAGTCGTATCGGGCTGAACGTCCGCGATCAAGGTGGGGCCAACCCAAGAGCCGTTCTCAAAGCCGTCGACATTGTAGTCGCGCCCGTCTACAACCACGTCCGCGCCCTCGGTCGCGCTTTGTGCGATCATGGTTTCGATGCGTTCCTTGGCGCTATCACTGATGACCGTGCCCATCTGCGTGGTTTCATCCAAGCCATAGCCGACCTTGAGATTGGCGACCTGTTTTGCCAGTTCGTCTTTCAAGGCGTCGTAGGCATCGCCGACGCCAACTGCCACGGCCGCGGCCAGGCAGCGCTGACCGGCGCAGCCGTAGGCCGCGCCCAGGATGTTTTTGACGCTGGCTTCGATATCGGCGTCGGGCATCACGGCGATGTAATTCTTGGCGCCGCCCTGCGCTTGCACGCGCTTGCCGTTGCGGGTGCAAGTTTCGTAGATGATTTTCGCCACCGCGCTTGATCCAACGAAAGATACGCCCGTGATATCGGGATGTTCCATCAGCGCCGTCGCCGATGGAACGGCGCCGTTCACCAGATTGACCACACCCTCCGGCAAGTCCAATTCGTCGAGCATTTCGAACAGGAATTCGGTGCTCAAGGGCGTCTGCGGCGATGGTTTCAAAATAAAAGTATTGCCGCAGGTGATGGCTGTAGGCAGGAACCAAAGCGGCACCATAAAAGGAAAGTTGAAGGGGGTAATGGCGGCGAAGACGCCGGCCGGCTGGCGTACGGTGGTCTCGTCGATGCCGGAGCTGATATCTTCCAAGCCGTCGCTGCGCATGAGAACCGGTACGCTCATGGCGAAGTCAATGCTTTCGATCGCGCGACGCACCTCTCCACGCGCTTCGTCCATGGTCTTGCCGTGTTCCTTGACGACGATCCGCGAGACCTCTTCAAAATTGTCCTCGACCATGACTTTGAAATGGTGCATGTATTGCGCGCGCACCAGAACGGGCGTGCTGCGCCATTCGTCGAAAGCCGCCTTGGCGGCCTGTACAGCCAGATCAACATCCGCCGCGGTTGAATCCGGGCAGTCGGCGAGATGTTCACAGGTGGCCGGATCGTGCACCGGCATCAAAGCCGACGCGCCTGACTCCACCCAATCGCCGTCAATGTAGTTCTTGATCATCCTGCTCATGAATTGCTCCTCACACTAACGTGGTCTTCTGATAAATACATTATCGAGACTGGTAGAAAAGTTGGATACGCCATGCAGCTATTGTACAATGTATTCTTGGCAAAATCCGTATGTTCTTGGCATCACGCGCGCCGACTGGCCCGGGCGACGTCGCCGACTGTCGGCAGATCGAATAATTAGACCTTGAATTCGCGCTCTGAGCCTGAGCGAATTTCCTACAAAGTGTAGTAAATTACCCCTTTTGCTTAGACACTTTGTTGGAATATATTATACTATAGGCGATTTTCCGAGTGTCCTGCAAGAACCAAACTAATGGGGTACTGTATCGAAATCGGTTGAATTTCAAATAATTCATTTCACCACAAATGCGCAAAGAAGACGGAGAGCAACAATACTGTAGGATTATTCTCGGCGCTCTCGGTGTCCTCGGTGGTTAAGATTTTCTGTTTCAACCGAAATGGATACACTACCACTAGTGGCGAAAGTACAGAGCGCAATCGATAGCGGAGAACGGGAGAACGTGGATGAGCAACTCGACAGAGATTCTTGAGCGCTACAAGCAAGTGATGTTCCCGGCAACTGCGCCCTATCACGGCGACAGCCCGCTGGTGGTTGACCACGCCAAAGATCAATACATCTGGGATGTTGACGGCAACCGTTACCTGGACTTCTTCGGCGGTATTTTGACGGTCTCGGTGGGTCATTGCAACGACGAGATCACCGAACGCGCCATCGAGCAACTGAGTAAAGTGCAGCATACCTCAACTATCTATGTCAACGAGAGCATGGTTGCCCTGGCGGAAAAAGTGGCCGCGCTGACCCCGGGGCGCCTGCAAAAGTGCTTCTTCACCAACAGCGGTACCGAAGCCAACGAGACCGCCGTGCTGGCGGCGCGGGTGTACACCGGCAATCCCATCATCATCACCCTGCGTCACGCCTATTCCGGACGCTCGATGCTGGCGATGAGCCTGTCCGCGCAGAGACCCTGGCGCTTGGGCGGCGTAGTCGATCCCTATATCAAGCATGTGCGCAATCCCTATACTTTGCGCGCGCCTGCCGGCTTGACGGCAGAACAAGTAGTCGATCTATGTGTGGCTGATCTGGAAGAAACCATCGCCACCGTTACCGAAGGGCGCATCGCCGCTTTCATGGCGGAACCGATTCAAGGCGCTGGCGGTTTCATTGTCCCGCCGGCGGACTATTTCAAGCGCGTCCTGCCCATCGTTCGAGAGGCTGGCGGCGTTTTTATCTCTGACGAAGTGCAGACCGGTTGGGGACGCACCGGCGGCAAATGGTTTGGCATCGAACAGTGGGGCGTCGAGCCGGATATCATGACCTTCGCCAAGGGCATGGGCAATGGCAGTCCCATTGGCTGCACCATCGCCACGCCGGAAATCGCCGACGCCCTGCAAGGCTTGACTTTCTCGACATTTGGTGGCAACCCGGTAACCATGGCCACCACGCTAGCGACCATTGAATACATGGAAGCGCATGATGTGCCGAGCAACTGCGCGGTCCAGGGCGCGCGAATGGCGGAAAAACTGGGCGAGTTCGCCGCCGAGTTCCCCATCATTGGCGAGGCGCGCGGCATGGGACTGATGCAAGCGCTGGAAATCGTCAAGGCAGGGGGCATTGAGCCGGACGCGGCGCGCACCGCGACCTTTGTTGATACCTGCAAAGATATGGGCTTGCTCCTGGGCAAGGGCGGCTTATACGGGAACGCCGTTCGCATCGCGCCGCACCTGAATGTCTCGGCGGACGATATGGACGCGGCGATGGATATTATTGGACGCGCTTTGGTCGAGGTCTCCTAGCTGCGTAGCTGCCTCGAGAAGGCATTTCAGTCGCGGATGGCAGGTTGGCCAGCCGTACAAGAGAATGAATCCGACTGGGATCGGCGTCTCGACCGGACGAGATTGAAAACATAATGTAACTTAAGCGAAACGGCCCTTTATGACCGAAGCTCTCGGGGTAACAGTACCACCAGCAACGTGGACGCGGAGATTCAGACAGCCGCTTCTGCTGGGCTTGACCCTGGTCGCGCTCGGCTTGGTACTTAGCTTGCTGGCGCAATACAACAGTTCAAGTATTGATGACCCCTTGCAAGTAGAGTCAACATTGGGTCGCTTGGCCATCTGGATGGCGGAGCAAAGCGAAAACGATCCGGAAGACATCCGCTCGCCACTGGCGCAATACGCGGACAATTGGGCAAACGAACTCGGCGTCGAAGCATTAGATCCTGCTGTCTTGTTCAACAGCATAGGCAACATGCGTAGCGCCTACCTCGCTTTGATCGCGCTAAACTTGCTGATCGCATTGGCGGCGCAATTCGCTCGACCGCTGGCTGCGCAAAAGATCTACTTTGCGGCGCTTCTGCTATTGGATGTTCTTTTGTTCTTGATCCCGGCAATTGAGGGAAGCAATGTACTATCGCGGTTGTTGCTCGCGATCCTCGCTGTCCTGGCGGCGCTGGCGCTTTCGCCGGGCAAGATCGGCCGCGTTACCGGATTCTTCCTGGCGCTGTCGGTGCTGACGGTGGGCTGGGAGGCGAGCAAGTCCTTCGCGGATTCCGTCAATTACAAGCTGCTCCTGCCACAGGCGAACTGGACCTACGAACGCCGCCCGTCGCTGGACGAGGCTTTGCTGGCGCTTGAAACCGGTGAAGTCGATGTGGTCGTGGCCGATCGCAAAGATCTTGACGATCTCATGCCGCCGCACCCGCCGCCAGAAGCGGGTAGGGGCGATTCGGCGGATCCCCCGCTGCCTTGGGTCAACCTGCGCTATATGAAGACACTGGATCGTACGCAAGGCTTGGCATTTTTGCCGATCGCGCCGGCTTTCCCGGGTCGCTTGAGCCTGGCGGTCCGCGCCGAAGACGCGGAACAATTAAGCGCCGTTCGCGCTGTCATGGACCGGAGGATCGCGGCGGTTGAAAGCGATTTCGCCGATGTCAAGTTCCTTAATCTGCCGCGCAACCTGGTGCTGCTTGACCTGAAGATCCTGAATGATCTCAATCTGCCGCATTTGCAGATGATCGCCGAAGCTTTCCTGCAGCCGGCGCGGCGCAATGGCGAGTTTCTGCTGCTGCGCATTTTGAGCGACGCCGGCCTTTACACTTTTAGCGAGGCTCTATTAGGTTTCATTTTTGGCGCGGTATTGGGTTTCGCGCTCGGTTCGCTATTTGCCCATTCGCGCTTAATGGAACGGGGCTTGCTGCCTTACGTTGTGGCGTCGCAGACGGTGCCCATACTGGCGATCGCACCCATGGTGGTAATCTGGCTGGGCGCCAGCCAATTGTCCGTCGCGGTGATCGCGGCTTACTTGACCTTCTTCCCGGTCACGATCAACACGCTGCGCGGCTTGGGTTCGCCGGCTCCGGCACAGATCGAGTTGATGCGCTCCTACGCCGCAAGCCGCTGGACTATCATGTGGAAACTCCGCTTTCCCGCCGCGTTGCCATATATCTTTACCGCCTTGAAAGTGTCGGCCACAGCCAGCGTTGTCGGCGCCATCATCGGCGAATTGCCCTCGGGCATCGGCGAAGGCTTGGGACGCGCCATTCTCGATTTCAGTTCCGATTACAGTATGATCTCGACGCCAAAACTGTGGGCCTCCATTGTCATGGCGGCGGCCGTAGGCATCCTGTTTTTTGTGGCGGTCAACCTGGCCGAGCGCTTTATCTTGCGCGGTTACCTGCGCGAATTGGATTAAGCATGTATCCAGTCGAGGGAAGATTATCCGGCAGTGTAAATGTAAAAACCCTCAAGTCTTCGACATCTGCTTTGAAGAGTCACCCCTCCCTGATGCCTCGGGGAGGGGCCGGGGGTGGGGTAGGCTAAACTCATCATGTCAGCTGAGCAAAGCGTCGTCATCGCGGCACAGGGCGTCAACAAGATCTTCAACCCGGGCACGGACGAAGAGATAATCGCGCTGCAAGACATCGACCTGAACGTTGAGAGCGGCGAGTTCATCTCGTTGATCGGTCCTTCCGGCTGCGGAAAATCGACGCTGATGCGGCTGGTGGGCGACCTGCTGCAGCCCAGCTCCGGCGAATTGCTGGTCAATGGCAAATCGCCCCGCGCCGCTCGGCTGGACCGCGATTATGGCATGGTTTTTCAGGCGGCGACGCTCTACGATTGGCGCAGCGTGACGAAGAATGTGCAATTGCCGCTGGAGGTGATGGGATACGCCAAAGACGAACGGCAAAAGCGCGCGCGAGAGATGCTGGAAATGGTCGAATTGGGTGCCTTCGCCGAGCACTATCCCTGGCAACTTTCCGGCGGCATGCAGCAGCGCGTTTCCATTGCCCGGGCCCTGGCTTTTGATCCTTCAATCCTGCTGATGGACGAACCCTTCGGCGCGCTGGACGAATTCACTCGCGAGCGCATGAACCTGGAGTTGCTGCGAATCTGGGAACAGACGCGGAAGACGATTATTTTTGTCACGCACAGCATCTCCGAGGCGATCTTCCTGTCCAACCGCATCGTCGTCATGTCGCCGCGGCCCGGGCGCATCACAAAAATTGTCAACAACGACTTGCCCTATCCGCGCGATTTCAAGACACGGGGCGATCCCGCTTATCATAATATGGTAGCCGAGGTCCGCGAGTTGCTGCGCGACGCGATCGGCTCGGGATCGCCGGACGCTGCCAGCGCGCCCTCGCGACCCCATGAGGAATAGAGATGGCGCTTGTCAACGAAAAGAGCCCCTCATTAGCTCGGCGAGTCAATCGCCGGCTGCGCTATTACAGCCCGACCATCGCTGTGGCTCTTGGCGTCATCCTGTTGTGGGAAGTCATCGTTCTGCTCTTCGATATTCAGCAATTCCTCTTGCCCAAACCCTCGGCTATCTTCAGCGAGTTCATGCTGCAGGTGAACTTGTGGTTGGCGCCGGACGAGGGTTCCTTGCTATTTGAAGCCAGCGGGGCGACATTTTGGGAGGCTTTCGGCGGTTTTGTCATCGGCTGCGGGGGCGGCATCTTAATGGCGCTGATCACCTCGCGCTGGACCATCATCAGCGAAGCCACCATGCCCTTCGCCATCGCCGCCAACTCGGTGCCGATCATCGCCTTCGCGCCCATCATGAACAACTGGTTCGGCATCACCAATCCGGCCTCCAAGATGGCGATTGTCGCGATCATCGTATTCTTCCCCACCATGATCAACACCGTGCGCGGACTGACGCTGGTCGACGCGAGTCAACTGGAATTGATGCAATCCTACGCGGCCAAGCCATCGCGTATCATGTTCAGTTTGCGCATCCCCAACGCCCTGCCTTTTATTTTCAGCGCCTTGCGCGTGGCCAGCGCGCTGAGCTTGATCGGCGCGGTGGTCGCGGAATTCTTCGGGGGACCGCGCGCGACCCTGGGCGTTTATATCACGCAGGAAGCCGGCGCCTTCGATTTCGCCAAAGCCT